>JAQGHV010000066.1 GCA_028288785.1 Rhodospirillales bacterium
GGTGATCGGCGGCCGCGTCGAGGCTGTGAAGACATCGGTCTGGACGCTGCAGCGCAGCGTGGTGCTTACCGCAAACGGGACCGAGTTCGGTCGCGGGACGCTCCCCGACGCGCGCCGAAGCACCGCGGCCGAGTCGCCAATCACGATCAATGGCGCATATCAGGGCACAGCAATCGCGGCGAACTGCGAGAATCACCAGGCCAGCGAGCCGAACGGGGAGCGCCGCGGCATCTTCCACCGCCTGACCTTCGCGGACATCAACTGCCAAGTGAATTACAGTGGCCGGCCCGCCGGCACGCTGGCCATGACGCACAGCCCGCACGGCAGCGTCGTCGCTGCCGCACCGGTGGCACCTGTGGCCGTTGTCGCCGTTCGCTGAGCCGGGGCGGCGCCAGCCGCGGTCAGTCCAGAATCATCGCCGCCGCAGCTTCGAAGGCGGCGATGCTTTGCTCGACATCAACAGCGTCATGCGCGTGCGAAACATAGAATTTGCTCTCACTTTTAAACACGCCATGTTCCCGTAGGCCGGCATTGAACCGGCGGCTGCGGACCTTGTCGACATCCAGCGTGCCGCGATAGTCGGTAACCTTATCGCGGTTGGTGAACATGGCGTCGAACATCACCGGCTCACCCACGATCAGCGCGGTGAGACCCGACGCCTTCAGTGAGCGCTCCAGGCCCGACATCAACGCTCGTCCGGTCGCGAATATGCGCTCGTAGGCCCCTTCGCGCTTCAGGATCGCGAGCGTGGCCAGGCCCGCGGCCGAGGCGATGGGATTGCCGCTGAGCGTGCCGATCTGCGGCATGAACCCCGCCGCGCCCACCTTGGCCTGGTCGAAATGCGCCATGATGTCGGCACGCCCGGCGATGGCCGAGAGCGGATAGCCGCCGCCGATCACCTTTCCCAGTGTGCAGATGTCCGGCGTCACGCCGTAATAGGTCTGCCCGCCGCCATAGCTCAGGCGAAAGCCGGTCACCACCTCATCGAAGATGAGGGGAATGCCGTACTCGGCCGTGATGGCGCGCAGTCCCTGGAGGAAGCCCGGGGATGGCGGGATCAAGCGCTGCATCGGCTCCACGATCACCCCGCCGAGCTCGTCGCGATGAGCGTGGATGATCTGCTCCGCGGCGGCGAGGTCGTTGAACGGCGCCACCAGCATTTCCGCCTGGACGCTTTCGGGGATGCCCGCCGAATCCGCCATGGCGTGCTCGGAATTACCGGGCCGCGAGGGCCACAGGCTCATCAGCCCGTAATCGCTCATGCCGTGGTAGCCGCCCTCGAACTTCAGGATCTTGGGGCGGCCCCGGAATGCGCGGGCGAGGCGCATGGCGTAGGCGTCGGCCTCGGTCCCCGTGCTGGCGAAACGCACCTGCTCCGCGCAGGGCACCGCGTCCACGATCTCGGCGGCAAGGCGGATGCCCGGCTCATTATTCGCGAAGAAGGTAGAGCCGCGCCCAACCTGCTCGATTACCGCGGCATTCACTTCCGGATGCGCGTGCCCCACCAGCATCGGGCCGGAGCCGAGCAGGTAGTCCACATACTCGCGCCCCTCGGTGTCCCAGACGCGACCGGCGCGTCCCTCGCGGATGATGGTCTTGTCGGACATGTTGCCGAAGGACCCGGCGGGGAGCACGCGGTCGGCGATTTCGGCAAGGCTGGGCGCTGTCGTGGTGGGCATGGCGGGCGATCGCCTCCGCGGTGAATGCGCAGGCTATGGGCCAGCCTTCCGGGTGACAAGCGCGAGCGGTCGCGAAAGAGCCTGCCGCAGCGCGCTTTGGGCTCAGTCCTTATCCTCGGCATAGGGGTTCACCGTGCCGCGCGTCTGCAGGCGGATCGGCACCCCGGGCATGTGGAACACCTCGCGAAAGCTGTTCACTAGGTAGCGCCGGTAATCCTCGGGCAGCATCTCCGCGCGGCTGCCGAACACCAGCACGGTGGGGGGACGCGCCTTGGTCTGCGTCGCGTAGCGCAGCTTGATGCGCTTGCCCTCGACCAGCGGGGTCGGGTGGCGCGACAAAGCAGTCTCGAACCAGCGATTGAGCGCCCCAGTCGGCACCCGCTTGTTCCACAGCTCATGGGTCTTGCGCACAACCGGCATCAGCTTCTCCACGCCCTTGCCGTTCGCCGCCGAAAGCGGCACCACGGAAACCCCGCGTGACTGCGTGAGCGAGGTCATCAGCACATCATCGATCGCCTTGCGCGCCGCGACGCGATCCTCGACCACGTCCCATTTGTTGAAGGCGATCACCACGGCGCGGCCCTCGCGCTCCGCGAGGCGGGCGATGCGCAGATCCTGCTCATCCATCCCAAGCAGGGCATCGACGACCAGCACCGCAACTTCGCAATCGCGCAGCGCCTCGATGGAGGCGCCGGTGCTCATCTTCTCGAGCTTCTCCTCGACGCGCGCCTTCTTGCGCAGGCCCGCCGTATCCACCACGCGCACCCGGCCCTCGGCGTCGGAGAACTCGATCGAGACGCTGTCCCGCGTCAGTCCGGGTTCAGGCCCGGTGATCATGCGCTCCTCACCGATGAGCGTGTTGATCAAGGTGGACTTGCCGGCGTTCGGCCGGCCCACGATGGCGATGCGCAGGGGCTTGTCGCGCGTCTCGTCATCCTCCGATTCGCCCTCGGGCAGGTTGTCGAGGATGACGCCGACCAGGTGCGAGAAGCCTTCGCCATGCTCGGCCGAGACCGGGATCGGCTCGCCCAGGCCCAGCTCATAGGCTTCGAGCGCGGCTGTCGCGCCGCCCTTGCCCTCGGCCTTGTTGGCGACGAGCAGGACGGGTACCGCCGCGCGGCGCAGCCATTCGGCGAAGGCGCGGTCGGTGGGCGTCAATCCGGCGCGGGCATCGACGACGAAGATCGCGAGGTCGGCCTCGCGGATCGCGGCCTCGCTGCTCGCGGTCATGCGGCCGGCGAGCGTGGTGGGCGCGGCCTCCTCCAGCCCCGCCGTGTCGATGAAGCGCAGGCGGCGGCCGCCATAATGCTGGAAGCCCTCCTTGCGATCACGCGTCACGCCAGGGGTGTCGTCCACCAGCGCCAGCTTCTTTCCAACGAGACGGTTGAAGAGAGACGATTTGCCGACATTGGGACGGCCGAGAATGGCGATGGTGCGCATGGCGGTGGCCTTGAGAAGCATGGGGGCTTTGTCCCCAAACCCCACCAGGAGCTTGAAGGGCCGAAGGTATACCTTCGACGGACCTCCATCATTTGGCGCCGAATTTGGGGAGGGGGTGCGGCGCCATCGCGCTGCGCCCCCTCCCCAAATTCAGCGCAATCGAGGTGGGGTCCAGGGTATGCCTCCATACCCCGGGTAGGGGGTCTGGGGGGCAAAGCCCCCCAGTCTTTACGCGCTTGGCCGCAGCGCGACCAGTGTTGCGTCGTCGGTGACGACAAACATGGTATCGCCCGCGATTGCCGGCTGGATGGTCACGCCCCCTGGCATTCGCTGCCGACCGACAATGGTGCCGTCCATCGGGTTCAGCGCGACCAGCTCGCCACCGCTGGTGCCGACATAGAGCCGGCCCGAGGCAAGGACCGGCGGTGCGAGAAGTCCCGGTGCGCGATTGGCCGCCGCGGCCGGGGCGATCCCCGTGACCCAGCGGATGCGCCCATCATCCCGACTCACCGCCGCGGCCTCGCCCGCATCGGTCACCGCGAAGACCCACTCGCCGACGACGTAGGGCGCGTTCGCCCCGCCAAGTTCGCGTTCCCAAAGCCGGCGGCCGGAACGCAGGTCGATCGCGACCGACAGCCCGCCCATGCCGACCGCGACGACGCGGCCCTCCGAGATCACCGGCAGCGCGCGGATGCCCGAGACTTCGGCCAGGCTGATGCGGCCCGCCGCCGCCAGGCTTTCCGTCCACAGCACGCGCCCGTCGGCCACGCGGATCGCCACGACCTCGCCCGAGGCGAAGCCCGCCACCGCCACGTCGCCCTCGACCGCCGGGGATGGCGTGCCGAGCGGCGCCGTCGCGGCGGCACTCGAGCGATGGGACCAGACGCGGCGGCCATCCTCGACCGAGAAGCCGAACAGCTGGTCCATCGTCGGCACCAGCACGCGGCCGCCGGCGACGGTCATGCCACCGCGCGCCGGGGCCGGCAGGTCGATCCGCCACTTCACCGTGGCATCCGCGGGGTCGAGCGCGATCAGCTCGGCGAGGCCGGTCGAGACGAACAGCACGCCGTTGTCGAAGGCGATGCCCGCGCCGACCGCGCCGTCCCTTTCGTTCTCGCGCCTGGAATCGAAGCGCCAGCGGCGGCGCCCATTTGCGGTCGCGAAGGCCGAGATCACGCCATAGGCATCCGAGACAAAAACCGTCTCGCCGGCGACAATCGGCGCGCCGGTGATGCGGCTGCGATACCCCGAGCCCGAGCCGAAGCCACTGCGCCACGCCTCGGTGAGGTTGTCGCCAAGCGCAACATGGCCCGGCGCATGGCTGAGCGTTCCCCCCGCCTGCGGCCAGTCGGCACGCGCGACCGGCGGCGGCAAGGTGATGGCCGCGTTGAAGTTGGCGTCCGGCGAAACGCGTGTGCGCTCATCCTGGCCGAGCACCGGGATGCGCGTGCCGGGCAAGGGCCGCCGGCTGGTGCCGAAAAAATCCTCGATCGTCTCGCAGCCGGACAGCAGCCCGGCGCTACCCAGCAGCGCAACGCGGCGCGAAAAAACCTGTCGCATCATCCCTACCCTTCGATGCTGCGCGCGAGGCGCAGCGCGCGTTCGCGCACGCCTTGCGGCGCGGTCGCGTCATTGGCGAGCGCCTCGAGCGCCCGCTTGGCCTCGGCCGGACGGCCGCGACGGAGATCCACCAGTGCGGCCAGTTCCCGCGCCGAAGCACGCCATGCCGAGCCTTCCGCGGTGAGCGGCGTGATGCGCGCGGCCAACTCGGCCGGGTCGACATCATCGAGCCCGTGCAGCACCCACAGGAAATTCGCGAAATCCCGGTAGAGCGGGTCCGCGGCAGTGTCGCCCGCGACCTGGTCGAGTGTCGCACGTGCCTGGCCGCGCTCCCCGGCCTCGGCCTGCAAGGCGGCGGCGCGGAGGCGGGCGAGCGTTCGGTACCCAGTCGGCGCTTGCGCGGCGAGGAGAGAGAAGCGCGCCGCCTGGTCCGCCGGCGACGCACCCTCGGCGGCACTCTGCGCGGAGAGGAAAGCCATGGCGCTCACCGAGGCCTGCCGGTTCTGCCACCAGGTATAGCCCTGCCAGCCCGCAAAGCCGCCGAGGCCGAGCACCAGCACCACGACCATGAGCGGGCCGAAACGCCGCCACGCATGGCGGGCGCGTTCGGCGCGAAGCTCTTCCTCGACCTCGTCGAAGATATCGACCACGGGCATTCCTTACATTCGAGCCGGGCGCTAAGGCGGCCAGCAACTAGGCGTCTGCATTCAAGAGGGGGGCTACATACAGGGCCGGTGGCAAAGCGTTAAGCCCACCCGGCCCAGGATGCCCGGATGCGATGGATCACCCTTTTTCTGGGCCTTGTGCTCGGCGGCTGCCAGGCGCTGGTCCCGATTGCCGTTGTGGGTGGCGCCTCGGTCGCGGCGATCGGGCGTTCGCCGGTGGATGTTGTGGCGTCCTTCGCGACCGGGCGGGACTGCTCGATCGTCCGCCTCGACCGGCGCGAGAGCTATTGCGCACCGGCAGAGCCACCGCCCGGCGCCGAGCCCTTCTGCACCATGAGCCTGGGCCGCGCCGATTGTTGGATCGTCCCGCCGCTGGCCTATCCGGCCTATGCGCCGGTTGGCGACGGCGGACGCGCGCTGAATGCCGGGCAGGAAGCGAACCGCACGCGCTTCGGGCCGGGGATCACGCTGCCGGAGCCGGTCATCGTGGTCGAACCGATCGCCGTGCCCATCATCATCGTGCCCGAACCGGCGGCGGTGACGATGGAACCGGTGGACAGCGCACCGCCGCCGCCACCGCGCGCGAGGCGGCGCCGAAGCTGATCTCGCCAGCTTCGGCCGTCGCTTAAGACGCCATCAGGCGCCGGTGATTCTCGGTGACCTGGCGCTGCGCCGGCAGCAACGCCGCCACCGCGACCAAGTCAGGCCGCGTGCCGATCAGCGCGGCATCCCAGGCGGCCATGGCCCCTTCCGTGAAGGCGCGCTGCTTTTCCAGCGCCATGTCGGACAGTCGAAACCCGGCATCGACGGGGTTCTGCGCGAGGTCGAAGCTGCGGCGCGTGAACACCGCGCTCGCTTCCCAGGCAAATCGGGCGAGCGCCGTGACATCCATCACAGTGCGGCTAGCACCGCTTCGGCCTTCGACACTTCGAAGGCCCCAGCGGCCTCGACTGCGACATGCGTCACGGTGCCGTCCTTGGCGATTAGGGCGAAGCGCTGGTTGCGCATCCCAAGGCCGCGCGCGGTGAGGTCGAGCTCCAGCCCGAGTGCCGTCGCCAAGCGGGCCGAACCATCGGCCAGCATCACGATCTCGTCGCTGATGCCCTGGTCCTTGGCCCAGGCGCCCATCACGAAGGCGTCGTTCACGGCGACGCAGGCAACGGTGTCCACGCCCTTCGCCTTGAGTGCGGCGGCCTGGGTCACGAAGCCCGGCAAGTGCTTGGCGGAGCAGGTGGGCGTGAAGGCGCCCGGGACGCCGAACAGCACCACCGTCTTGTCCGCGAATACTGCATCCGTGGTGGTCTCGCGCGGCCCTTCGGCCGTCGCCTGCATCAGCGTTACCGAGGGTATCTTGTCGCCAACCTTGATCGTCATGGGTCTCTCCAGATCGTTGGGAAGGTTTACGCTGCGGTATGGACCCTTGTCACGCCGGTGGCGATCTTGCCGGCGCCGGGCACACCCTCCATGTCCTACGCATGGCACAGCGCAAACCACGGATCAAAGTTGCGAAGGCCGCCCCGGCGGCGGTCGATTGGCTGGGCGGCGAGCTTCTGGTCGCGATGCCCGGGATGACCGATCCGCGCTTCGCCCAGGCGGTCATCTGCCTGTGCTCGCATTCACCTGAGGGCGCCATGGGCATCGTGCTGAACCGGCCGCTCGAAGGCATGAGCTTCGATGTCCTGCTGCGCCAGCTTGGCTTGGCGCCGGTGCCGCCGGCGCGGCGCATCCGCGTGCTGGAGGGTGGCCCGGTCGAGGGTGGCCGCGGCTTCGTGCTGCATAGCGACGACTGGTCCACCGAGGGCAGCCTGCCGGTGCGCGGCGAACTCGCGCTCACCGCCAATGTCGAGGTGCTGAAGGCCATCGCCGAGGGTGGTGGCCCGCGGGTTGGCGTGCTGGCGCTGGGCTATACCGGCTGGGCGCCGGGGCAACTCGACGAGGAAATTCAGCGCAACGCCTGGCTCAGCGTGCCGGCCGACGAGGCGCTGCTGTTCGAGGCGGCGCCGGAACGCCTGTGGCGCAAGGCGCTGGCCAAGCTGCGCATCGACCCCTCGATGCTGTCCGACGTGTCCGGTCGGGCCTGAGCGGTAGCCTCTACCCTGCCCAGGTAAACGAGCGTACCGCCGCGACGGGCGTAACCCCGTGATGCGCCGCCTCCCGATCCAGCAACTCCGGGTCCGGGTCCAGCCCATAGGAATCGCCGGCCAGCCCCGTCATCGCCCAGAGGCAGTCGATGCCCACGGCCTTCGCGCCCGCGAGGTCGGTGTGCGGCGTGTCGCCGACGGCGAGCACTCGGTGCAACGGAGGGTTGCCGAGCGCCGCCAGCACCGGGGCATAGACCTCCGGGTCCGGCTTGCCGATCTCCAGCACCCGGCCGCCACCTTCCCGATAGACATCGGCGAAGGCCCCGGCACACAGCAGGCGCTCGCCCGCCACCATCACCGCGCGGTCCGGGTTCACGCAGATCATCGGCAACCCCGCCGCGAGGCAGGCGGCGAGCGCCGGGCGATAGGGTTCGACGGATTTTGGCCCGCGTTCGGGATCGGGCCCGGTGTTGAGCAGGAATTCGGCCTCGCGCGGGGTCGGCACCAGCCGGGCGACGCCGTCCTCGATCACCGAAAGGTCGCGCTCCGGCCCGATATGGAAGGCGCGGTCGCCGAGTCCGGCCATGAAGGGATGCGTGCGATCGCGCAGTACCCGCCAAGTCACCTCCCCGGAGGAGAGCGTCTCATCATACAAATGCCGCTCCACGCCCATGCGCGCCAGCATCGAGTCGATGAACCAGGACCGTCGCGGCGCATTCGTCAGCATGACGATCTTCTTGCCCCGCTCCCGCAGGTTCGCCAGCGCGTCGAGCACGCCGGGATACGGCGCGCGGCCATCATGCACCACGCCCCAGAGATCCAGGATGAAGGCGTCGTAGCCGTCGGCGATGCCGGCAATGCCGTCCAGGATCTTCATGCGACCTCCACACCAATGGCGTCCGTGACGTTGGCAAAACCCTCGCGCGCCAGCGCCTCGGAGAGTTCGTGCTTGAGGCGCGGGATCAGCGCCGGCCCGGCATAGGCGAAGGCGCTGTAGAGCTGCACCAGCGAGGCACCGGCCTTGATCTTGGCCAGCGCATTGGCCCCGGTCGCGATGCCGCCGACGCCGATCAGCGTGAGCCGCCCGCGCGCGATTCGTGCCACGCGCCGCAGCATCTCGGTCGAGGGTGCCAGCAGCGGCGCGCCGGACAGCCCACCGGCCTCGCCGCGATGGGCGCTGCGCAGCGACTCCGGCCGCGCCAGGGTGGTGTTGGAGACGATGAGCCCGGCGACGCCGCGTGCCAGGCAGGCATTCACGATCGGTGCCAGGCTCTCATCGGCGAGGTCAGGCGCGATTTTCACCAGGATGGGCGGCGTGCGCGGCAGCCCGACCCGGGCGGCTGAGATCGCATCCAGCACTTCGCCCAAGCTCTCCTCACCCTGCAAATCCCGGAGGCCCGGCGTGTTCGGGGAGGAGACGTTGACCGTGATGATATCGGCATGCGGGGCGAGGGCCGCGTAGAGCAGCGCGTAATCGGCTGCCTTGGCCGTGCTGTCCTTGTTGATCCCGATATTGGCGGATAGCGGCGCCGGAAGCGGCCGTTTCAGGGTCGCGAGCCGCGCCAGGAAGGCCGCGAGCCCCGCATTGTTGAAGCCCATGCGGTTGATGATGGCCGCGTCCTCGGCCAGCCGGAACAGCCGCGGGCGCGGATTACCCTCCTGCGGGCGCGGCGTGACGGACCCGGCCTCGACGGCCCCGAACCCGAGCTTCATCAGCGGCAGGATGGCGCGGGCATCCTTGTCGAAGCCGGCCGCAAGCATGATGGGGTTGGCAAAGCGCAGCCCGAGCGCGTGGGAGACGAGGCGCGGATCCTCCGACGCATCGCGGCCCGCCAGACCCCACTCCAGCGCCGTGAGCGCGAGGCCATGTGCGGTTTCGGGATCGAGGGCGCGCAGCAGCGGTGTAAGCGCGGAGGCGAGGGCTGGGGTCATCGCCGGGGTTTGTGCCTGAGGCTGGCGGCAAGCGGAAGGGCCGCGGGGGACCGCAGACCGGGCGACCGGAACCACCTTGCCAGCCCAAGTGGCAGTGCGGCTGCACTTTGGCGCCCCGCGTTGACCCGCGGCGGCGGCGGCGGCAGAACCGCCCCCTCGCACGGGAACTGGGAAAAAGCACTGTGAATGGACCGGCCTGGCTGCTGGCGGCCATCGGCTTGTGGTCGGTGCTGGACACCAACAGCAAGCTGCTCGCCGCTGGCTACGGCTTTGGGCAGGTTCTGTTCATCCGCCATGCGGTGATGCTGACGCTGTTTCTGGCCGTGCGCGCGTTGCGGCCCGGGGCCGGCGGCACGCTCGCAACCGCGCATCCGTGGCTGCAGGGATTGCGCGCGCTGGCGATGCTCGGCTCGGCATCCGGGTTCTTCCTGGCACTTCGGAGCCTGTCCCTGGCGGAAGGCTACCTGGTGCATTTCACCGCTCCCTTCATGCTGCTGGGCATGGCGGCGGTGTTCCTGCGCGAGACCATGCCGGCGCGTGCCTGGGCATGGACGGCGGTGGGGTTCAGCGGCGTCGCGGTGGCGATTGGGCCGAGCCTGGGCGCCGGTGGCGCTTGGCAGGGCTATGCCTGGGCGTTCTTCGGCGCCTTCAACTACGCCGTCATCATGACCATCAACCGGCGGCTCCGCGCCGAGTCGAGCCTCGCCGGCGTGATCCTGTGGCCGAGCCTGCTGGGCGCCGGGGTCACCCTCCCCTTCATGCTGGCGGAATGGCGCACGCCGGGGTTGGGGGACTCGGCGCTGCTGGGGCTGAACGGCGTGGTTTCGGCGGGGGCGATGGTGGCGATGTCGCTCGCCTTCCGCCACGCCAATGCGGCGCGGCTTGCCCCCTTCGAATACGCGGCGCTGATCTTCGCGGTGGGGTTCGACATCGCGATCTGGGGCGTGGTGCCCGCCTGGCAGGTGCTGGCCGGCGCGGTGGTGGTGGCGGGCGCTTGCCTCGCCAGCGAGCAGGCGCGAAGGGAAGCGGCGCTGCGGGTGGCGTAGGTTGGGCGCTCAAGCGCCAGAGGCCACTATCCCCCGACCAGCTTCGCAATCACATACGCGACCGCAGCCGCCAGCCCGCCGATGGCCAGGGTCTGCGCCGCCCCGCGGGTGGCCGGCAGTCCCGTCGCCCGCGCCTTCAGCCACCCGAACCCCGCCAGGGCGACCGCGGTCACGCAAGCCGAGACGGTGAGCGCGCTCACCGTGTCCGCCATCAGCATGTAGGGCGCGAGCGGGATCATCCCGCCGACCACATAGGCGCCGCCGATGGTCATGGCGGAGCGTGCGGCGCGGTGCGGCATCGGCTCCTTCAATTCCAGCTCGAAGCGCATCATGAAGTCCACCCAGCGGCGGCGGTCCGCGCAGATGCCGTCGACTGCCAGGCGCAGCGCGTCGTCGCGCACGCCGTAGCGGTGCAGGATCGCCGCCACCTCCCAGCGCTCGCGGTCGGTGAAGTCCTGGATTTCCTGTTCCTCGCGCCGGCGTTCGGCGCCGTAGTGCTCGGCATCGGTGCGTGCCGCGAGGTATCCGCCGAGCCCCATCGCGACGCAGCCGGCCGCGATCTCGGCGAGGCCCGCGGTGACGATCAGGGCATTGCCGGCGACGGCGCCGCTTAGCCCAGCGGCGAGCGCGAAGGGTACGGTCAGGCCGTCGGCCATGCCGATGACGAGGTCGCGCACTGTCTCGGAAGCGGTAAAGTGACGCTCCTCATGCGGGGGCCCCGGCGGCATGGGCCACAGCCCGTCGCGGGAGGGGATCTCCTCGAGAGCACCGGTCGCAGCGGGGTCGGATGGGGCCATGCGCCGTGTATAGGGAGTGCCGTCGCCGCGCGCGACCTCCGCGCGTGGCTCGGCGCCCAACAAGCGCGCGAGTTGCCCCATCCTCCCCGGGGTTCTATAGCGGCGCCGCCCCTACAGCCTGAGGTTCTCCGCCCCTTGGCCAGCATTGCCCCCGAAATTTCGACCACAAACCCCGCCCTTGAGGCCCAGGCGCTCCTGCTCGCGCGGCCAACCAGCGACGCCAGGCGGATGGCCGACTGCATCCGCGCTCTCGCCATCGACGCCGTGGAAGCCGCGAAATCCGGCCATCCCGGCATGCCCATGGGCATGGCCGACGCCGCCACTGCGCTCTATTCCGGCTTCCTGAAGTTTGACGCCGCCGACCCCCGCTGGCCCGACCGGGACCGCTTCGTGCTCAGCGCCGGGCATGGCTCCATGCTGCTGTATGCGCTGCTGCACCTGACCGGCCATGCGGGGATGGGCATCGAGCAGCTGAAGCAGTTCCGCCAGCTACACTCCCCCGCCGCCGGCCACCCCGAATTCGGCGAGCATCCGGGTATCGAGACCACGACTGGCCCGCTCGGCCAGGGCCTCGCCACCGCCGTCGGCATGGCGATGGCGGAGCGCCTTCTGGCCGCGCGCTTCGGCAAGTCGCTGGTCGATCACCGCACCTGGGTGATCGCCTCGGATGGCGACCTGCAGGAAGGGGTCAGCCATGAGGCGGCTTCGCTCGCGGGGCACCTCGCACTCGCGAAGCTCACGGTGCTGTGGGACGACAATGAAATCTCGATCGACGGCGACACCGCGCTGTCGTTCACCGACGACACGCTGAAGCGGTTTGCCGCGTACGGCTGGTCCACGCGGCGCGTCGATGGCCATGACGCCGCCGCGGTCGCGTCAGCACTCGCCTGGGCGCAGCGCTCGCCGCGCCCGACCTTGATCGCCTGCCGGACTATCATCGGCTTCTCCGCCCCCACCAAGGCGGGCACCGCCGGCAGCCACGGCTCGCCGCTCGGCGCCGCCGAGGCTCAAGGCGCCAAATCCGCACTCGGCTGGAATCACGGCCCCTTCGAGATCCCCGAGGGCCTGCGCGAACGTTGGGAGGCGGTCGGCCGGCGCGGCGCCGGGACGCGACGGAGCTGGCTCAAGCGCCTCGCGAACCATCCCCAGCGCGAGGAATTCGAACGCGCCATCGCCGGCAAGCTGCCGGAAGGCTGGCACCTCCCGCTCGCTGCGCTGCGCGCCCAGCACGCCGCCGAGAAGCCCAAGATCGCCAGCCGCATCGCGAGCCAGAAGGCGCTCGAAGCACTGGTACCGGCCATCGCCGAGATGGTTGGCGGTTCGGCCGACCTCACCGGATCGAACAATACGAACGTGAAGGGCATCCCCTCGGTCGCGCCGGGGAACTTCTCCGGCCGCTACATCCACTACGGCGTGCGCGAGCACGGCATGGCCGCGGCGATGAACGGCATGGCGCTGCACGGCGGCATCATCCCCTATTCCGGCACCTTTCTGGTCTTCTCCGACTACATGCGCCCGGCAATCCGGCTCGCCGCGCTGATGCGCCAGCGCGTCATCCATGTGCTGACCCACGACAGCATCGGCCTCGGCGAGGACGGCCCGACCCACCAGCCCGTCGAGCACCTCGCGAGCTTCCGCGCGATGCCGAACGTCTTCGTCTTCCGCCCGGGTGATGCGATGGAGACCGCCGAGTGCTGGGAACTCGCTGTGCGGCGCGCCGATGGCCCCTCCCTCCTCGCGCTGTCGCGCCAGAACCTGCCGGCACTGCGCTCCGATGCCGGCGAAAACCGCTGCGCCCGCGGTGGCTACGTGCTGGAGGAGGCGAGCGGCCCGCGCCGCGCCACGCTGATCGCCACCGGGTCCGAGCTGCACCTGGCCGTGGCCGCCCGCGCCACGTTGGAAGCCGAGGGCATCGCTACCGCCGTGGTGTCCCTGCCCTGCTGGGAACTCTTCGGCCTGCAGGACGCAACCTACCGCGAGGAGGTGCTGGGCTCGGCACTTCGAGTGGGAATCGAGGCGCTGATCGGCTTCGGCTGGGACCGCTGGCTCGGGCCGGACGGGGTCTTCATCGGCATGGGCGGCTTCGGTGCGAGTGCACCGGCGGACGTTCTGTACAAGCACTTCGGTATTACCGCCGAGGCCGTCGTTGCTGCCGTGAAGAAGCGCGTCGCGGCTGCGGAGTAAGGCTGGGGAAAGAAATTTCCCCAGACCCCATTCTTTCGTTTTGGGTCCGGCCCAGATCAGGTGGTGAGCGGGTTGCGTCGCGGGGACTGGAGCATGACGCGGGAAAGATCGCCATGGCGATTGTTAAAGCGGGATTCGCACTCCTTAAGGAAGATCGGAAAGCTGGCTTCAGGGATGGTGTTGAACCTGGCGAGCCGTCGCTTCGCAAAGTTCCAGAAGCTTTCAATGCCATTGATGTGGTTGCCGTCCAGAGCAAACTGATCGTCCTGATGATGGATGCGGTGGCGCTTGGCGAAGCCCGCTTCGACGAGGCCGTCATAGAAGCAAAAGCCGTCGGAATGGATGCTGGCCGAGAGATCGATGCGGCCCTTGATGATGCCGTGAAGCATTGCTTTGGAGCAGTTTCTGACGATCTGGGTGTGGAGGCGGCCGCCGCGTTCGAGGATGCCGAAGACGGGTGTCTTGCGGCCTGCGCCACGACCTTTCTTGCCGCGAACGCGGCTGGCGCCGAACTAAAAATCAGAAATAAGAGGATGGGGTCTGGGGAAATTCATTTCCCCCCATTCTGTCGTCCGATCCGCACACCGCAATAGTATAGCCCACCCTAGCATCCCCATTCTCGATGTCAGTATGCGGGAGCGGATGCAATGGCGGGTTGCGGGCATGATGTGACATTCGATGGCGCCTCCGCCGATTACCGGCGCCGCCTGTGGCTGGTCATCGCGATAAACGCCGGCATGTTCGGCGTGGAGGTAGTGGGCGGCGCGCTTGCCGGCTCCCTCGCGCTGCAGGCGGATGCGCTCGATTTCGCTGCCGACGCCGCAACCTATGGCCTCAGCCTCGCGGTCATCGGTGCCGCGGCCGCCATGCGGTCACGGGCCGCGATGGCCAAGGCGGTGAGCCTGCTGCTGATGGGCGCGTGGGTGTTCGGCGCTACGGTCTACGCCGTGTTCGGAACCGGGGTGCCACGCTACGACATCATGGGCGGCATCGGCGTCATGGCGCTCGTCGCGAACCTGCTGAGCGTGCTGATCCTGGTCCGCTACAAGGATGGCGATGCCAATGTGCGCTCGGTCTGGCTATGCTCGCGCAACGACGCAATCGGCAATGTGGCGGTGATGGTGGCGGCGCTTGGCGTCTGGCTCACCGCCACGCCCTGGCCAGACCTGGTGGTCGCGGGCGTGATGGCTGGCCTGTTCCTGACCTCCGCCGTCTCGATCCTGCGGCAGGCGAGCCGCGAACTCCGCACCGGCATCGCGAACCCGCATGCCGGCCATGCGCATTGAGGCCGGAAGCCTGGATTGATCCCGTGTGGCGCGTCAGGCCATTTGACGCGCGTGGCAACCTTCGGGCCTCGGATCGGTTTCGCCTCCGGTCCTGGTTGCCGCGACCTTGCCTATCCGCCATCTTTCTGCCGGAAAAGCCTCGTAGCGCGCGGCGGCATGATGAGGGCGCGCTACTGCGCCAAGTTTGAGAAGGGCGCGCGACCGCGCGCCAGACAAGAAGGATTTGCAGATCATGGCCGTGAAGGTCGCCATCAACGGGTTTGGGCGCATCGGGCGCCTTGTGTTGCGCGCAATGATCGAGAGCGGCCGCACCGACGTGGAATGCGTCGCGATCAACGACCTCGGCTCGGTCGAGGCGAATGCGCATCTGTTCAAGTATGACAGCGTGCATGGCCGCTTCGACGGCACCGTGACGGTCGAAGGCCAGACCATCACCATCACCCGCGGCGGCCGCACCTATGGCCCGATTACCGTCAGTGCCCAGCGCGATCCGTCCCAGGTGCCGTTCCAGGGCGTCGACGTGGCGCTCGAGTGCACCGGCATCTTCACCAGCAAGGAAAAGGCTGGCGCGCTGATCAAGGCCGGCGCGCGGAAGGTTCTGATCTCGGCACCTGGCGACGATGCCGACGCGACCATCGTCTATGGCGTGAACCACAAGTCCCTGACTTCAGACATGACCATCGTGTCGAACGCGTCCTGCACCACGAACTGCCTGGCTCCGCTGGCCTATGTGCTGGACAACGCCTTCGGCGTACTGCGCGGCTACATGGTCACCATCCACGCCTATACCGGCGACCAGAACACGGTCGACACGCTGCACAAGGACCTCCGCCGGGCGCGTGCCGCCGGCGTGAGCATGATCCCGACGAGCACGGGTGCGGCCAAGGCCGTGGGCCTGGTGCTGCCACAGCTCAACGGCAAGCTCGACGGCACCTCCATCCGCGTGCCGGTGCCTGACGTGTCGGTCGTCTCGCTCGACGTGAACCTGCGCACCGAGGGCGTTACCAAGGACATGGTCAACGCCGCCATGAAGGCGGCCGCCGATGGCGAGCTCAAGGGCATCCTCGACTACACGACCGAGCAGCTCGTCAGCGTCGATTTCTACACCAACCCCGCGAGCTGCACCTTCGACGCTACCCAGACGCAGAGCCTGGATGGCGGCGCCATGGTCCGCGTCATGGGCTGGTACGACAATGAGTGGGGTTTCTCGAACCGCATGAGCGACACGGCGGCCCTGTTCGGGCAGCTCTGAACCTTAGGCCCGCCACGACCTCTGGATTGAATGGATAGAGATGCCGCAGTTCCGCACGTTGGACGATTTCGACCCCCGCGGACTGCGCATCCTGCTGCGCGCCGACCTGAACCTGCCGGTGAAGGACGGCCGCATTACCGACCGCACCCGGATCGAGCGGCTGGTCCCCACCATACTCGAGCTGTCCGAGAAGGGCGGCCGCGTCATCATCTGCAGCCATTTCGACCGGCCTAAGGGCAAGGTTGTGCCGTCCATGTCGCTGCGCCCAATGGTGGACGCCCTCGCCAGCGCCCTCGATCGACCCGTCGCCTTTGCCGAGGATTGCCACGGCCCGGTCGCCGAGGCGGCGGTCGCGGCGATGGCCGATGGTGATGTGCTGCTGCTGGAAAACACCCGCTACCACCCCGGCGAGGAAGCCAATGACCCCGCCATGGCCGCAGGCCTCGCGCGCCTCGCGGATGCCTTCGTGAACGACGCCTTCTCGGCCGCGCACCGGGCCCATGCGAGCACTGAGGGCGTCGCCCACCTGCTTCCCAGCTACGCCGGCCGGTTGATGCAGGCCGAGCTTGAGGCGCTGGACGCGGCGCTCGGCCACCCCGCACGCCCGGTCGTCGCCATCGTCGGCGGCGCCAAGGTCAGCACCAAGCTCGACCTGCTCGGCAACCTCGCGCGGCGCGTCGATGTGCTGGTGATCGGCGGCGCGATGGCCAACACCTTCCTCGCAGCCCAGGGCCACGCCATGGGCAAGTCGCTCCAGGAAGCGGAGATGCACGACACGGCCTTGCGCATGCTGGCCGAAGCCACCGATGCACACTGCGAGGTCGTGCTGCCCGTGGACCTGGTCGTGGCCGCCGAGTTTGCCGTGAACGCGCCGTCACGCACGGTGGGCGTCGATGCGGTACCCGAGGGGATGATGGCCCTCGATGTCGGTGCGGAAACGGTGGCCTTGGTCGAACAACGCCTGCGGGGTGCCTCCACCGTGGTGTGGAACGGCCCCTTCGGCGCCTTCGAAACCCAGCCCTTCGATGCCGCCACGGTAGCGGTGGCCGAAACCGTTGCGGGCCTCACAATCTCGGCCGGGCTGAAATCGATCGCTGGCGGCGGCGATACGGTGTCGGCGCTGAAGCACGCCGGCGTGGTGGAGCGGATGACGTATGTGTCGTCAGCCGGTGGTGCGTTCCTGGAGTGGCTGGAAGGCAAGACGCTGCCGGGGGTTGCGGCGCTGTCGGTGAAATAAGCGAAGCGCCTGCCTAGAGACGCTGCCCTCTGAACTCACCGCGGCTCGGACCTTCCGCGAAGCCTCCCAAAAAGTATCTCGGCTGCGGGATGGGCGCAGGATATTGTTTGGATGAAAGACCACTGGGAGGACGCCGTTCTCGAGCGTCGCCTGCGCTGGATAGTCGACCCTCTGGCTGTGTAATGCGTGCATCTCTGATCGAAGCTCCGTCCAGATCATTTTTGCCGGTGCCCCTTCCCTTGGTTCCTCATCAATTTGCAGGACGAAGTTCCACTCTAGGAACACGGGATGCGTGCCACTTGGAACGCGTCTCGGTTGCCCACTCCACTGATTACGCCAGTCACGTGATGCCTGTGCAGTGAGTTGAGTTGGCGCACTCAGAAAGACGGCTGCGAAAAGCGCTGCGCGTCTTGCAGCCGAATGATCAGCACTGACCATCGGCGCGGCGCAGCTTGCGTCACGCCCGCACCGGAAGCGCCGCCGCCTGCCCCATCGCCGCAAGCGCCGTCGCGACGATCTGCGCCGCATTCAGCCCGGCCTCGTCGTATTGCTTCATCGGATTGTTGTGGTCGATGTAGATATCCGGCAGCACCATCGGCCGCATCTTCAGCCCCGTCTCCAGCATTCCGGCCCAGGCCAAGTGCTGCATGACGAAGCTGCCAAAGCCGCCGACCGAGCCTTCTTCCACCGTGATCAGCACCGCATGGTCGCGCGCTAGGCGCTCGACCAGCACGGTGTCGAGCGGCTTGGCGAAGCGGGCATCCGCCACCGTGCAGGACAAGCCCCGCGCGGCGAGATCCTCGGCGGCCTTGAGGCATTCCGCCAACCGCGTGCCGTAGCTCAGCAGCGCGATGGAGGTCCCCTCCCGCAGCACACGCCCGACGCCGATCTCGAGCGGCGTTCCCCTCGCCGGCAAGGTGAGGCCGAGCCCCTCCCCGCGCGGGTAGCGGAAGGCGGAGGGCCGGTCGTCGATGGCCGCCGCCGTGGCGACCATGTGCATGAGTTCCAGCTCGTCCGCCGCCGCCATCAGGATCATGTTCGGCAGGCAGCCGAGGAAGGCGACGTCGAAGCTGCCCGCGTGCGTCGCGCCATCGGCACCCACCAGCCCGGCGCGATCCATCGCGAAGCGCACAGGCAGCTTCTGCAGGGCAACGTCGTGGACAACCTGGTCGTAGGCGCGCTGGAGGAAGGTCGAGTAGATCGCGCAGAACGGCTTCATCCCCTCTGTCGCCATGCCCGCCGCGAAGGTAACCGCGTGCTGCTCGGCGATGCCGACATCGAAGGTGCGCTTGGGGAAGCGCTTGCCGAAGGCGTCGAGCCCGGTGCCCGACGGCATCGCGCCGGTGATCGCGACGATGCGTTCATCCGCCTCCGCCTCGGCGATCAGCGCGTTGGCGAACACCTTGGTGTAGGAGGGCGGGCCGGGCGGCGCCTTGACCTGCTCGCCGGTGACCACGTTGAATTTCTGCACGCCGTGATATTTGTCGGCGGATTGCTCGGCCGGCGCGTAGCCCTTGCCCTTCTGCGTGACGACATGGAGCAGGATCGGCTCGCGCTCATCGGCGTCGCGCAGGTTGCGCAGCACGGGGATGAGGTGGTCGATGCTGTGGCCGTCGATCGGGCCGACGTAATAGAAGCCCAGCTCCTCGAACAGCGCGTTGCCGGTGATGACGCTGCGCGCGTATTCGTCGGCGCGCTTGGCCGCGCGCTCGAGCGGGCGCGGGAAACGCTTCGCCAGCCGCCCCATCATGTCGCGCATCGACAGGAACGGGCGCGACGAGATCAGCCGCGACAGGTGGTTGCTCATCGCGCCGACCGGTGGCGCGATCGACATGTCGTTGTCGTTGAGGATGACGATGAGGCGCGATTGCAGCGCGCCGGCGTTGTTCATCGCCTCATAGGCCATGCCGGCCGACATCGCCCCGTCGCCGATCACCGCGATGACGGCGTTGTTGCGGCCGTCGAGATCGCGCGCTACCGCCATGCCGAGGCCGGCGGAGATCGAGGTCGAGGAATGGCCGGCGCCGAACGGGTCGAACGCGCTCTCGGTGCGCTTGGCAAAGCCCGACAACCCACCTTCCTGGCGGATCGAGCGCATGCCCTCGCGGCGGCCGG
>JAQGHV010000068.1 GCA_028288785.1 Rhodospirillales bacterium
GCTGGCACGCGTTGGAGGATTGGGGCTGCTGGACCCAGCCGGGAAGCGCGCGGCTGCGCCTGCCGCTGGCGACCCCCGTCGCCGAACCGCTTCGGCTCTACCTCGGGCTGGTGGCGCCCGCGGGGCGTGCGCCGGTGACCCTGCGCCTGCGCGCACGGTCCACCGAGGCATGGGCCAGCCTGATCTTGGCGCCGGGGGCGCGGCAGACGGTTTTCCTCGATATTCCCGCCGGCGACGACGATGCACTCACCATCGAGATCGAGGCCGCAACGTCCCAGGCCCTGCCCGGCCGCCGCCGCGGGCAGGCCCAGCGCGTGGTCGGCATCGGCGTCACCGAGGTGATGCTCTGCCGCCGCGAAGACCTCGCCGCACGGATCGATTTCCTCGAGCACCAGCACTTCGCCGCGGCCGCGGCGACGCCGGGAAGCTGACGCGACACGCCGTTTCGCCCCTGCTATAGCCTAGGAAAATCAGGGGAGAGAAAATCGTCGTGAGCACCATCGCACCGTCCCGCCGCGCGTTGATCGCCACCGCCATCGCAGCACCGCTCGCCACGCCGCACATCGCCCGCGCGCAGACCGCCTATCGCCCCGAATACAAGATGACGGTCGTTGGCAACCGCCCGATCCCCTTCGCCGATGGCGCTTTCAAATGGGCCGAGCTGGTCACCGAGCGCAGCGCGGGCCGCATTAATGTCCGCGTCTATCCCGGCAGCCAGCTGGTCGGTGGCGACCAGACGCGCGAACTTCTCGCGATGCGCCAGGGTGTGATCGACTTCGGCGTCTTCTCGACCATCAACATCGCGCCCCAGCTGCGCGAAGTCGGCATCTTCCAGCTGCCCTTCCTGATGCGCGACCACCGCGCCTTCGAGGCGCTGATCCGCGGCGAGGTCGGCCGCGACATCTTCTCCGTCGTGGAACGGCGTGAGATCGTGCCGCTCGCCTGGGGCGAGAACGGCTTCCGCGAAATCAGCAACTCCAAGCGCGCCATTCGCACGCCGGAGGATCTGCGCGGCCTGAAGATTCGCTTCGCCGCCGGCGCCATCTTCAACGACATCTACAACGGGCTCGGCGCCAACCCGGTCCAGATGAGCTTCGCCGACCTGCAGCCGGCGCTCTCGACCGGCGCGGTCGATGGCCAGGAAAACCCGATCAACCTCTTCCTCGCCTTCCGCATGGACACGCTGGCGCAGAAGCATCTGACCGTCTGGAACTACGTGAACGATCCGCTGATCTTCGCCCTCTCGCGCACCGTCATGAACAGCTTCACCCCCGCCGATCAGGCGCTCGTGCGCGAATGCGCCATCGAGGCGGGGCGTTACCAGATCGACCTCACCAGGCGCGGCCTTGGGCTCGATGGCGGCGATGATGTCTCAATGCGCGACCTTCGCGCGCGGGGCGTGGAGGTGACCGTGCTCACCGGCGCCGAGAAGGAGGCTTTCGCGCGGGTGACGCGGCCGGTTTATGATCGGTGGGCGGCGACGATCGGGGCAGAGCTGGTGCGGAAGGCAGAGGCGGCGGTGAGATAGAAAGATGGGGGAAAAGAATTTCCCCCGGACCCCCAATCTTTTGTTTTGCGACTTGGAGCCACGCCTGAATGGACGAGCACTAAGTGCCAAAAATAAAAGAATGGGGCCCGGGGAAGTTCCTTTCCGCGGCCTTCCCCCCATGAAGATCGAAGAAATCCTCGTCGCCGCCATCATGGCCGCCATTGCGCTGATCACCGCGGCGAACGTCGTCACGCGCTATCTCTCCAACGTCTCCCTCGCCTTCACCGAGGAATACTCCGTCGCGCTGATGATCGGGCTCGCGCTGCTGGGCACGGCGCTCGCGGTGACACGCGGCACGCATATCCGCATTCCGTTCTTTATCGAGAAGCTGCCGCCGCGCGGGAAGCGCATCGCGGAGGCGGTGGCGATGGCGCTCACCATTCTCTGCTTCGGGCTGCTGTCGCTGCATGGCGCGAAGCTGGCCTATGATGAATATGATTTCGAGTTCGTCTCATCGGGCCTAGGGCACCCGCAATTCCTTTACACGATGTGGCTGCCGATCCTGTCGCTGGTGGTCATCGCGCGGGCGCTGATGCGCATGATCCGCTGCCTTCGGGGGATTAACCCATGATTGGCGTGGTGTTGTTCCTGGCCTTCACCATCCTGCTGTTCGGCGGCGTGCCGATCGCGGTGGCGCTGGGCCTCGCGGGCGCGCTGGCGATCCAGCTTGCCGACCAGTCGATCATGGCGATGCCGACCAATGTGTATTCCGGCATCGCCAAGTATCCGCTGATAGCGATCCCGATGTTCGTGCTGGTGGGGTCGGTGTTTGATCGCACCGGCGTGGCGCTGCGGCTGGTGCGGTTTGCGACGGCCGTCGTCGGCGCCGGGCGGGGCGCGCTGGCCTCGGTCGCCGTGCTGGTAGCGATGGTGATCGGCGGCATATCCGGCTCGGGCCCCGCGACATCTGCAGCGGTCGGGCATGTGGTGACGAAAAGCATGGTGGCCGATGGCTACCCGCGATCCTTCATCGCGAGCACGGTCGCGGCCGCGGCGGCGACGGACATCCTGATCCCGCCCTCCATCGCCTTCATCATCTACGCGGTGATGGTGCCGGGCGTGTCGGTCCCGGCAATCTTCATGGCGGGGATGTTCCCCGGCATTCTCGCGGGCTTCGCGATCATCGTGCCGATCATCATCCTGTCACTGGTGAATGGTTTCGGCGGCAAGAACCCGTCGCGCCACGCGTTGTCGATCTGGAGCACCTTCAAGGACGCGTTCTGGGGCCTCATGGCGCCGGTCGTCATCCTCGGCGGCATGCGCACCGGCGCCTTCACGCCGACCGAGGCTGCGGTCATGGCCGTCGCCTACGGGCTGATCATCGGCTTCTTCGTCTATCGCACGCTCACCCTGCGCGACCTCTATGAGATGCTGGTCGAGGCCGGCGAACTATCGGCCGTGATCATGATCGTGGTCGCACTAGCATCGGTCTTCGCCTGGTCGCTGAGCACGCTCGGCATCGTGCAGCCGGTGGCGGACTGGGTGGTGGGGCTGAACCTCGGCGAGTACGGCACCATCGGGCTGCTGATGATCGTGCTGATCATGATCGGCATGTTCCTCGACGGCGTGTCCACCTTCCTGATTTTGCTGCCGGTGCTGATCCCGATTGCGCACGCCTTCCACTGGGACCTCACCTGGTTCGGCGTGATCCTGACGATGAAGATCGCGATCGGTCAGTTCACGCCGCCGATGGCGGTGAACCTCATGGTCAGTTGCCGCATCGCCGGCGTGACCATGGAAAGCACGATCCCCTGGGTGGTGTGGATGATCCTGGCGATGTTCGTCGCACTGGCGATGGTGGTCGCGATGCCTGACATCGCGCTGTGGCTGCCGCGCGTTATGGGGCTGTAACGCCTCATCCGCTTACCTCACTGACAGCGCGGCGTAGCAGCCGTCGCCACCACGGGGCGGGCGGATGGCGGGATCGGCGGCGGTGCATCGACAAGCCGAACGTCGACCGAGCACCGCCCGAAGCGCACCCGAAAATGGTCCGTCGCGATGAACTCGATAGCATCCGCAGGCTGCCCGCCCATGCCGGCCGAGGCACTTCTCCCCGCGGCATCCATCTCGGCAATCCGCTGCAGCTCAGGCGGCAAGCCGGATGCCGCGGCACCGTTCGAGGCGACACCACTGCCGAGGGCCGCCGCCGCGAAGATCGCAAGGCGAATGATCCTGAAGTTGCAGTTCATGCCCGCTCCCTTGCCCATCTGAAGGTTGATACACGACTTCCTCTCGCTCGAAACGCGGGTCGAAGGCGCCCTCGCTCTGGGCCAGAGGTAGCCCGATCAGGGCAGCGCCGCACCGGGCGAGGGGCCGCATTCCTTGAGCGAGGCCAAGCCGCAGCGAAGTCGGGCGCGTTGAACATCACCTCCAGACCGGGGGAAGAGTAACCACCACGCCCCTGCTACCGGCGGCTGCGGCAATCACCGCGTGCACATCCTGGGGACGGCTCAGCAACACACCTATGTAGACGAAGGGACGTACGGACGGGCGGTGCCAATAGCTATCCAGTGGATACCTGGCCGCGGTACCGCGCCCGGTCCCGATCCAGGTGACGCCCACACGCGCATTTTTCCCGGGCGGTTCATCTCTTGCGTCTGCCCGCATGAGGTTGATGCGGCCCCCCCCATCCTCAATCGGCTTGAGTTCCAGTGACGCGAGGCCACCGGGCCGGAGCCACCCCACTACCGGCGTACGGGCATCGCACAGCTGGGCGGCCCTCCTGGATAGACCGATCGACCCTCTAGGCACCGTAGTCGTCGCCCGCCCGCTGAGCCTCTGCTCTGTCTGGAACGAAGGAGGCCGCTACCAAAAGGGCCCCAGAAGCATCGCGACACGCCGCATGGATGGTCCTCCAAAACGTCCCAACACCATAGACGTGATCTGGGTAGGCGCACCGTCCATTATAGAAGGTTATTGATGACGCCTCAGCCGTCGAGCCGCACATTCGCCACCCGCGCGACCTCCCGCCACTTGGCGATCTCGGTGGCGAGGAAGCCCGCATACTCCACCGGCGTCCCAGGGTCCGTGATCATGCCAAGCTCCGCGATCCGCGCGATCACCGGCGCCTCACGCAATATCGCCACCACATCGGCGTTGATCTTGCGGATGATCTCCACCGGCGTCCCGGCCGGCGCGACCAGGCCGCTCCACCCTGCCGCCTCATAGCCCGGCAGCCGCTCGGCAATCGCGGGCGTCTCCGGCAACTGCGCCACCCGCGCGCGCATCGTCACCGCGACCGGCCGCGCCCGTCCGCCCCGGATGTGCGGCAGCGCGCTCGCCACACTGTCGAACATCAGCGGCACATTGCCCGCGATGAGGTCCGTCACCGCCGGCCCACTCCCCCGGTAGTGCACGATGTTGAGCTGGATGCCAGCCTGGTGCGCGAACATCTCCGCCGCCATGTGCTGCGATGTCGCGGGCCCCGCCGATGCCACGTCGATCTTCCCCGGCTCCGCCCGCGCCTTGGCCAGCAGCGCATCGAGGTCCGTGGCCACAAAGGACGGGTGCGCGATGATCATCAGCGGCACCATCGCCACATTGGTAATCGGCATGAAATCTCGCAGCGGATCATACGGCAGGCGCTGGATCACGCCCGGATTGATACCCAGCGTCCCCGACGTTCCGTTGATGAGCGTGTAGCCATCCGGCGTCGAACGCGCCCCCGCCTCCAGCGCCGGAACCCCGGCGCCGCCCGCTCGGTTCTCCACGACTACCCGCTGCGGCCACCGGCGCGACAACTCATCGGCGATCAGGCGCGTCACGATGTCGGCGGCTTGGCCGGGCGGGAACGGGACGATGATGCGCACGGGGCGGTTGGGGTAGTCGGACTGCGCGCGAGCGGCGAGAGGTACCAATGCTCCGGCGGCCAGCAAAGTGCGGCGTGCGATCATGGATGGATGCTCCCTGGTGAAGAAGGCGGGGAAAGAATTCCCCCGGTCCCCTTCTTTTGTTTTTATCTGTTGGCAATTAGCGGGACGGTTGGCGCCGAAGCTAGGGCGATGACGGGCTGCCCGCCAGGGTCAGAGTGCGGGGAGGGTGCCGGTCCGGGCCTCAATGCGGCCGGCGAGGCGTGCCAGGCGCACGGCTTCCGCGGCGCCGATCGCGGGGTCGCCGGTGTCGCAAGCCTCCGTGGCACGCGCGAGTGCCAGCGTGATGGCGCCATCTTCTTCGGCACTCGCATGGATGCGCAGGGGGACGATCACCGCCACCGCCGGGTCGAGCGCGGCGCGGCACACCGTTGTCAAATGCGCGTTCAGCTCGTCCGGGTCGCAGGCCCGCGCCAAGGGCGGCGCCAGCAGGAACACGGCGCAAAGCGCCACCTTGGCGAAGACATCACGGCGCATCTCAATTCCCTCCGACCGGCCGAGGTGCCACCACACGCAGCGTCGGCGCCGGATAACGATAATACGTGACGCGCCGGCCTGCCTCCGGAATCTCCATCCAGGCGGCCGTCGCACCGCCGGCGCAATGCTGCGTCACCGGCAGGTGCAGCGTCACGCCGGCACGGTCGGGTACCTGAAGCATCACCACGAACTCGCCATAGTGCTCATCCGGCAGCGACCCACCTTCCCAGGTGATGCCCGTGATGCGCTCGCGGATCAGGCTGCCATGGCCATTGTCGATGGGCGGGTCGAGCGGCACGCGCTCGATGCTGATGCGCCAGCCGGCGACCGGCATCGGGCGCGCCATCACCACGCCTTCGGGAAACTGCACCACCAGGCGCTCGGTGGCCGCGGCGCCGCAGCCATGCGGCACCCGGAACGCAGCACGGAGATAGCTCCCCGCGACGGCTTGCGGCGGATCGAGGGTCACATGCGCGGCGGCGGGCGCGCTGAGCAGGGTGGCCGCGAGGAACAGGCGCTTCATCACAAAACTCCTTCAGAAACGAAATTGCAGGCCGGCATAGACAGCCCGGCCGGCACCGGGTTCGAACAACAGGGAATTGGCGGTGGCCGCCGGCGCCACGCTGGCACTTGCGACGTAGCGCTTGTCAGTGAGGTTGCGTGCATCGGCGAAGGCCGACATGCGATCCGAAAAATTCCACCCCGCGCGCAGGCCGAGCAGCGCGTAGCTGCTGGCCCGCGTTGTGTTGGCGCTGTCCACGAAGAAAGCTTCGGGGACGAAACTGACATTCGGCGCGAACCAGCCGCCGGCGGGGTGGCTGTAGCGCACCTCCGCATTCACAGCGTGGCGCGGCGCACCCGGTAGCTGGTTGTTCCGGAAGCGCGGATCGCCATCGAAGCGGAAGTCCGAGAAGGTATATGCGCCGCGCAAGACCACCGCGTCGCCCTCCGCGGCCACGCCCGCGAGCGCCGTCCATTCGGCGCCGAGCTCCACGCCCTGATGGATGGTCCGGTCGAGGTTCAGCGCCAGCGAGGTGGACGGGCCGGTGCTGATCAGCTGGATCTCGTCGCGGATCCAGGCGCGATAGACCGCCGCCTCGAACCGCACCGGGCCGAGGCTGCCGCGCGTGCCCACCTCCAGCGTCATCGCCCGCTGCGGCTTCAGCCGCGCGAAACCACCCACCGGCACCAGCGGCGTCAGGTCCGACACCGTCGGCGGCTCCGTGGACCAGGAGAGGTTGGCGAAAAGCTGCGCGGTCGGGGCGTAGTCCCACAGCACGCCGAAGCGCGGATTGATCCACTGCGAACGGCTGCTGCCGCTGCCATTGCCGCCCGACAGGAAGCGGTTGCGGCTCGCGCGATAGGCCTCGCCCACCTGCGCACCCGCGATCAGGCCCACCGTGTCGGTGATGCGCAGCGTGTTTTCCACATAGGCGTCGTTGGTCCGCGCGCGATCCTGGGAGCTGGCCGTGAGCGTCACGGTGGGTCGGCCGCTGAGGTTCACGTAGCGGAAGCTGTCCGTCGTGCCGATGGAACTGTTCACACCGGCACGCAGCCGGTTCCCCAGCCCGAACAGGCTGAACTCCAGCGTCGCGCGCAGGAACAGGGTCGCGTCGTCGTTGCGCTGGTCGATGTACTGGAAGATCGGGTGGCCCAGCTCGCGCCGCACGAAGCCGCCGCCGGCCTCGATCACCAAGCCCTCCTGCACGCGCAAGGTGATGATGTTGCCGAAGCGGGTGCTCTCGATGTTGCGCTGGTAGTTGCCGAGCAGGTTGGCCGTCGCCGCGGCGCGTGGCGTGTCCAGCGCGGAGGCACGGGTGACCGCACCGGGGATCTGCTGGAAGATGTTGTTGTAGGTGAGGTAGACGCGCGTCTTCACATCATCGGTGATGCGGGTGCCGACATTCGCGTTGACCCGGTAACTGCGGCCCGCCGAATGGTCACGCACCCCCTCGCTGCCGAGGCCGGTGACGCTGATGTAGGCGTCGCTGCCACCGCTCTCCAGCCCATAGGCGATCTGGCCGCGGATGAAGCCGTTGCTGCCCGCCTCTAGCCGCACGAGCCCACCCGGCGAAGTTCGCCCAGTGGGCGTCACCGCGTTGATCGCGCCGCCCAGCGCATTGGCGCCGAGGGCGAAGGCGTTGGCGCCGCGAAAAACCTCCAGCCGTTGCAGGGTCAGCGGGTCGAGCTCCTGGAAGTCGCCGCTGCCATCGGCCTGGTTCAGCGGGATGCCATCCTGCAGCAGGCGCACGCCGCGCAGGTGGAAGTTGCGCGCGAGGCCGGAGCCGCGGATCGAGAGCCGCGTATCCTCACCCCACTTCGGCGGCGCGAAGACGCCGGGCGTGAACTCCAGCGCGTCCTGCAGGCTGCGGACGCCGGCGCGGTCGCGAAAGCGCTCGGCCGGGATGATGGAGACATTGCCGGGGTTTTGTCGTGCGAGTGCCTCGGCGGCGGCGTTGTCCGGCACGGTGGTGACCGGCTGCACCGCGGGCGCGGAGACGGTGATGGAGGGGATGGCGGTTGGCGCCTGGGCGAGGGCCACGCAGGGCAGCACGAAGGCGGCGCTCGCGAGCAACCGGGCACGAAGGGTCATGGGTAGTTGAGCTTTCCTGGCGATCTGGCGTCACGGCGCGGGCTTCGGCCCCGCGCGAACGCGGGACGTCAGGCCAGGAAGGGTGGAGCCTGCGCGCCGAGCGGCGGGCCGCGGATGGCCGGCGCCGGATGCGAAGTCGCCACCACGGGAACGGCACGTGCGACGCGCAGCCAGCTTGGCGTAATCGGCTCGGGGCCAGCGGCGAAACTGGCATCCGGAATTGCGTGGCAGGCGACGCAGAAGCCGCCGGCCATCGGCGCCGATTCCTGCACCGGCTCGCCATTCTCATCGAGGCGGATGGACTGCAAACCCTCCGGCCCGCAGATCTCGACGGTGTGCTCGCCGCCGATACGCGCCGCCGCATGGGCGAGGCACAGCGCGGGCGCGACCATCGGCTGCAACAGCAGGAGCAGCGCAATTAGGGACAGCAGGGTGGAGCGCGGGAGCATCACCAAAGCCTATGCCGGAACGATCCCGCGCGGGCAACTCGCCAGTGCCTCGATCGCGGCCCGCTCGTGCAGGGACGGCACCGCGCCATCCCGCGTGCAGGCAAGCGCGCCAGCCGCAAGCGCGTAGGGCATCGCCGCCGTGATCTCCGCACCAGCCGCGAGCCATGCCGCGAGGCAGCCGGCGAAGGCATCGCCGGCGCCGGTCGTGTCGCGCACTGTCACCGCAAAGGCCGGCCAGTCGCGCGACACGGCTTCCCGCGATACATGCGTCGCACCTGCCGCACCCCGCGTGACGATCACGCCCATCGCGTGCCTTGCCGAATCGCTGCCCAGCACCGCCGCCTCGCCTTCGTTGACCACCAGAAGGTCCGTGGCTTCCAGCAGCGCCTGCGAGACCAGCCCCGCTGGTGCTGCGTTCAGCACCGTCACCGCGCCCATGGCCTGCGCCGCGAGGAACCCTGCCAGGATCGCATCCTCCGGCACCTCGCGCTGGGCCAGCACCACGCGCGGCGGCGCGGCCCGGACCGCCGCCACCACATGCGCGGCACTCAGCGCGGCATTCGCGCCGGGCACGACCGCGATGCAGTTCTCGCCGGCGGCATCGACGAAGATCACGGCCTGACCGGTCGGCTCGGCGCAGTCCTTCACCATGGCGGCGATTTCCTCGCCCGCCCACAGCGCGCGCGCTGCCTGCCCCGACGCATCCGCGCCGAGTGCAGCCACCATCACCACGCGAGCCCCGCAGCGCGCCGCCTGCACCGCCTGGTTGCTGCCCTTCCCGCCATCGAACTGCGCCACTCCAACAGCCTTGATGGTCTCTCCGGCCGCCGGCAGATGCGGCAAGGTCAGCACCAGGTCGCGGTTGTAGGACCCGATCACCATGAGCGTCATCGGCGTTCCCCCGGGTTGCGCCATTGCACCAACACCCTAACCTCCATCGCAACGCAGCGATCAACCGAGAGCCCCCTCATGCCCGACACCAACATGGCCGATCCCACCCTGCTGAAGTTCGGCATCGGCCAGCCGGTGAAGCGCCAGGAAGACCCGCATCTGCTCCGCGGCGAGGGCCGCTACACCGATGACATGGCGGTGGCCGGGCAAGCCTGGTGCGTCATGGTCCGCAGCCCCTACGCGCACGGCATTCTGAACGGGATCAACACCGAGGCCGCCCGCGCCATGCCGGGCGTGCTGCTCGTGCTCACCGGGAAGGATCTGGTCGAGGCCGGCTACGGGCCGATGCGTTGCGCCCTGCCGCTCAAGAACCGGGACGGCTCGCCCTTGCTCAACGTCGAGCGCCCGTCGCTCGCCACCGACAAGGTGCGCTTCGTGGGCGACCCCGGCGCCTTCGTCGTGGCCGAGACGAAGCTCGCCGCCCGCGACGCCGCCGAGGCCGTCGAGCTCGACATCGAGAGCCTCGATTCCGTGACCGTCGCCTCCGAGGCCGCCGCACCTGGTGCGCCCCAACTCTACGACCACATCCCCGGCAACCAGGTGCTCGACTTCCAGTATGGCGACCAGGAGAAAACCGCCGCCGCCTTCGCCGCCGCCGCGCACGTCACGAAGCTGTCCATCCGCAACAACCGCGTGGTCGTGTGTGCGATGGAGCCCCGCAGTGCCATCGGCGAGTACGATGCCGAGAGCGGCCGCTACACCCTCCATGTCGGCAGCCAGGGCGTGTTCGGCCTGCGCGCCCAGATGGCCAACGACATCCTGAAGGTGCCCACAGACAAGGTGCGCATCCTCACCGGCAATGTCGGCGGCAGTTTTGGGATGAAAGCCAGCGCCTACCCGGAATACCTTTGCTGCCTCCACGCAGCCAAGCTGCTTGGCCGTGCCGTGAAATGGACCGACGACCGCTCCGGCGCCTTCGTGTCGGACCAGCACGGCCGCGACCATGAGGTGGCCGCCGAGCTCGCGCTGGACGCGGAAGGCAAGTTCCTCGCCGTCCGGCTCACCAGCTTCGCCAATCTCGGCGGTTACCTCGCGAGCGTGGGGCCGCTGATGGGCACCGGCAATTTCGTGAAGAACGTGCAGTCCAACTACGCGACGCCGCTGATCGAGGTCGCGACGCGGTGCATGGTGACGAACACCACGCCCGTCTCTGCCTACCGCGGTGCCGGGCGGCCCGAGGGCAACTACTTCATGGAGCGCCTGATCGAAGCCGCCGCGCGCGAAACCGGCCACGATGCCGTCGCGCTCCGCAAGCTCAACCACATCAGGCCCGACCAGTTCCCCTACGCGACCGCCTCCGGTTCCAGCTATGATGGCGGCGATTTCTCGGGTTTGCTGGACACGGCGCTGGACGCGGCCGATTGGGCCGGCTACCCGGCCCGGCTCGAGGCCAGCAAGGCGGCCGGAAAGCTCCGCGGCCGCGGCATCGGCAACTTCCTCGAATGCACCGCGCCGCCGACGAAGGAACAGGGCGAGCTCCGCTTCGAGAAGGACGGCACCGTCACCATCATCACCGGCACGCTCGACTATGGGCAGGGCCACTGGAGCGCCTTCGCGCAGGTGCTGCACTCCAAGCTCGGCGTGCCGTTCGCGAGCATCCGCCTGCTGCAGGGCGACAGCGACGAACTCATCGCCGGCGGTGGCACCGGTGGCTCCAAGTCGTTGATGGCCTCGGGTGCGGCGATCGTTGAGGCCTCGGACCTCGTCATCGAAAAGGGCCGCAACGCGAGTGCGACGCTGCTCGAAGCGGCTCCCGTCGATATCGAGTTCTCGGCCGGGCGCTTTACCATCGCCGGCACCGATCGCGGCATCGACATCATGGATCTCGCCGGCAAGCTGCGCGATGCAGAAGGTGTCTCCGAGCTCAACGTTCGCCATGTCTTCGACCAGGCGCCGATGGCCTATCCGAATGGCTGCCATATCTGCGAAGTCGAGATCGACCCCGAGACCGGCATCGTCACCTTCGACCGCTATCTGGCCGTGAACGATTTCGGCGTCATCGTGAACCCCATGCTGGTCGAGGGCCAGGCGCATGGCGGCATCGTCCAGGGCATCGGGCAGGCGCTGCATGAGCGCGTGGCGTACACCGAGGACGGGCAGCTCATGACCGGCACCTACATGGATTACGGGCTGCCCCGCGCCGACGACCTGCCGAGCTTCGGCTTCCTTAGCCACCCCGTGCCGGCCAAGACCAACCCACTCGGCGCCAAGGGCTGCGGCGAGG
>JAQGHV010000069.1 GCA_028288785.1 Rhodospirillales bacterium
ATCAGCAATTCGGGCATGGGCTAGAGGGCCGCCTTCACGTCGGTCAGGGGAAAGTCGGCGCCCTTGAACAGCAAGGGCTCGTTGCGCGATTGCGCCAGCGCATAGGCAAAACAGTCGCCCAGGTTCAACGCGGCAGGATGGCGGCCCTTGCCATACCGGCGCCAGGCATCGCGCGCGATCGCCGCGTGTTCGGCCGTGAAGGGCACAATCTCGGCGCGCATGGCGCCCAGCAGCCGGTCGAGCGCCGCGCCCATCTCCGGCCCAGAGCGGCCCTCGGCGACCATCGCGGTCTCCAAGACAGTAGGCGCGGCCACGGCACGGTTGGGCGCCGCCTGCATCGCCTGGGCAAAAGCGAGCGCCTCATCCTCCTTGAACAGGATCGCGATCAGCGCCGAGGCACCGACGATCACTTGGGCAGCCCGTTCGCGTCGTACATATCGCGGTGGTCACTGGTCACACCCGGCGGCACCAGCTTAGAAGCACGCTCCGCGATCGCCATGATCTGCTCGACCATGCCCTGCCCGCGCTCGTCCCGCCCAGCCTTCTCGCGCTCCAGCCTGGTATGCACGGCCTCGCGCAGCGCCGCGGTGGTGCTGGTGCCGAGCAGGGCGGCCAGCTCCTTCGCCTCGGCGATCAGCGTCTCGTCCTTGATGTTCAGCTGGCCCATGGCAGGCTCCGGGTATAACGAGACCCGTATATGGTAGAAAGGTCGCCCTGCCGCAACCTCACCGCGCCGCACCGGCGATCCACGCCTCGCAACACCCCTTCGCCAGCGTGCGCACGCGGCCGATGAAGGCGGCACGCTCCGTCACGCTGATGGCACCGCGGGCATCGAGCAGGTTGAAGCGGTGGCTCGCCTTGATGCACTGGTCGTAGGCCGGCAGCGCCAGGCCATGGGTAAGCAGCGCCTGACACTCCGTCTCGGCATCGGCAAAATGGCGGAACAGCATGTCGATGTCGGCATGCTCAAAATTATGCGCGCTGTACTCGATCTCGGCCCGCTTGAAGACGTCGCCGTACTTCACGCCCTGGTCGTTGTAGTCCAGGTCGTACACGTTCTCGACGCCCTGGATGTACATGGCCAGGCGCTCCAGCCCGTAGGTCAGCTCGCAGGCCGGCACCTCGCAGGCGATGCCGCCGACCTGCTGGAAATAGGTGAACTGCGTCACCTCCATGCCGTCGCACCAGACCTCCCAGCCCAGGCCCCAGGCGCCCAAGGTCGGGCTCTCCCAGTCATCCTCGACGAAGCGGATGTCGTGCAGCAGCGGGTCGATGCCGAGGCGGCGGTAGCTCTCGATCAGCAGCGCCTGCGGGTCGGCCGGCACCGGCTTCAGGATTACCTGGTACTGGTAGTAGTGCTGCAACCGGTTCGGGTTTTCGCCATACCGCCCATCGGAAGGCCGCCGCGACGGCTGCACATAGGCCGCCGACCACGGCGCCGCGCCCAACGCGCGCAGCGTCGTCGCGGGGTGGAAGGTGCCCGCCCCCACTTCCATGTCATAGGGCTGGAGGATAACGCAGCCCTGCTCCGCCCAAAAGGCGTGCAGGGTCAGGATCATGTCCTGGAAACTCAGCGGGCGGCTCATGCCTGGGGTTGTACGGGCGCGCGGGTTACAGGCCAAGCCTGCTCCACGCGGCGCGTTCCTCGATGGCGGTCACAAGGCTTTCGGTACCCGGCAACCAGCGCCACGGGATAGGCCGCCGCGGCGCGTCGATGGTGATCACCTTGGCATCCAGGCCCCACCGGGCGCGGATGACGCCATCCGCAGTGCCGAGCGCATCGGCAAGGCCCAGTGCGACAGCGCGCCGCCCGATCCAGAAGCGGCCGGTGAACAGGGCCTCCGGATCGCCGACAAGCTTCGCGCCGCGCCGGCCGCGCACCCAATCCTTGAACTCCTCATGGAGCGAGGCCAGCAACTCCTCCAGCCTAGCGACATCGGCCTGGTCCTCGCCGCGAAAGGGGTCGAGGAAGGATTTCTCGCTGCCGGCCGTGCGCACCCGCCGGTCGATGCCCAGCTTCTCGATCGCGCGCTCGGCCCCAAAACTGGAGCTGATGACGCCGATCGAGCCCAGGATGGACGAGGCGTTCGCCACGATCTCGTCCGCCGCGCAAGCGATCCAGTAGCCGCCCGAGGCCGCAGCGTCCTCGACCGCGGCAATCACCGGCACGCCCTTCTCATCCGCAAGCCGCCGGATGCGCCCCGCGACCAGCGCCGACTGCACCGGCGACCCGCCCGGCGAGTTGATCGCGATGACCACGCCAGCCAACCGCTTGATGGCGAAGGCCCGCTCGATCAGCGGCCCGGTCGTCGTATCGTTGATGCCGCCACCAGTGAGGGGTGAACCCCGCGACGCGATGATGCCGGAGAGCCGAAGCAGCGCCACGCGCGGCCGCCCGTCGAAGAAAGGTATGCGCATGGCGCTCACTTCGGCCGTCTTTCCCATTTCGGCAAGCCGGTGTTACTCACGACCCATGACCCGCCGCGACTGGACCGGATTGCTGATCGCCCTCGCGGCACTCGCCGCCATGCTCGCCTATCGCGAGATCTGGGTCGAACCGCGCGCCTGGGGCGCCATCTGCGCGGCCAGCCCGCGCCCCTTCGCCTGCGAGCCCCGTGCGGCGCTGCTGTGGCTGCAACATTGGCAGCTCTGGGGCGGCGGTGCGCTGGTCCTGGGCATCTGGGCCTTCCTCGGTGGGCCGCACTGGGTGCGCGTCGCGGCACTCGCCTTGGGAATGATCGCGACGGTCAACTTCAATGCGACCTGGGGAATGCTGGGGGCGGCGTTGGGGGTGTGGGCGGCGCTTAGTCCGCGCGTTCAGGTTCAGAGATAGCAAGGCTGGGGAAAGGAATTTCCCCAGGCCCCATTCTTTTGTTTTTATCTATCGGTGCTGGGAGGCGAGGGCAGCGTACGCCAAAGGAGGGGGGCTGCGAGCAATAGGGCGCAGAGGCTCCAGCCCATTGCCTGCAGGTTGCTTGGGTGCTCGCGGATGGCGCTGGCGATCGCGCAGCCGGCGAGGACGACACCCAGAACCCATTCCTCGCGACCGCCGCCGCCGCGCGGGAGTTCCCGCGACGCGAGGCGTGCGAGCACCACCACCAAGGGCACGGCGAAACTCGCGAAGGGGAAATCGCGGTAGCGCGGGTCCACCAGCAGCATCACCTGCAACACCGTCGCGGCCCAGGTAAAGACGAAGAACAAATCCTCGAAGGCGAACCCCCGCCAGTCCCGCAGGACGCGCCAGCGGCCAAGCAACAGGCCCCGCACCAGCGCCGTCGCATCCCGCCCGGTGCGATGGGCGCGCGGGGTGCCTGCCATCGCCAGATGGCGCATCAGCAAGGCGGCGAGCAACACCTGGCCCACCAGGTTGAAGGTCATCGCCACCTTCAAATGCTCATCGAAGGCGTAGGGCACGCTGCCGCACACCGCATAGGAGAGCGCGTTGCCCAGCGCGCCAGCGGCCAGCGCCTCGCGCCAGCCCGCCCCGGGGAAGGCCAACCGAGTCAGGCCGAACAGCGCCAGTGCGAGCACCATCGACCCCGCCGCGTACCAAGGCCAATCCGGGTTCTCGACCACGGGACCGCTGAGCGGGAACTTCTCCTCCCGATCCGCCGTCCACAGGCCCCAGGCGGCGCCGACGGTCCCCTCGCTCTTGTACTTCCACACCTGGTCGAAGGCCTCGATGAGGTTGTAGTCGAACCCCATCTCCCGGCTGAGCGCGATGAACTCGCGGATGAAGACGGCCTGGTTGACGCGGCTCGGCGCCGCATCCTCCCGCCAGCGGCCGCGCGATGGCCAGCCGATCTCGCCGATCGCGATGGGGCGACCGGGAAACAGCGCCTGCATGCGCCGATAGACGTCGCGGACATGCGCCATGGTGCGCTCCACGCCGAGCGGCTCATCCTCCCAGTACGGCAGGATATGGATGGTGATGATGTCCACATGCGCGGCTAGTTCGGGGAACTGCACCCAGAATTCCCACACATCGGCATAGGTCACCGGCTGGCGCACCGCTGCCTTGACGCGATCCAGCGCCGCGATCAGTTCGCCCACGGGCAGGTCGCGGCGGAGCAGCACCTCATTGCCGACCACCACGCGTTCCACCGTCTCCGGATGCGCGTTCGCGATCTCGATGAGGCGGGCCAGCTCGCGTTCGTTCTGCGCCCGGTTGGAGCCGAGCCAGGCGCCCTTCCACATCCGCACGCCATGCCGGGCGGCGATCTCCGCGACCTCGTACTCGCCCTCCATCGAGGCGTAGGTGCGGATGGCCCGCACCCGGCGCGCGACCAGGGCCATGTCGGCATCGACCTCGGCGGCGGTGGGGAAGATGTCGCGGAGCGGCGAATGGCCGGGGCGGAATGGTGCGAAGCTCACGGAGTTGAAGCGCTCCGCCAGCATCGGCACATCGCCCGCCTGCGGCCGGTTCGGCCACCACCAGGCGGCCAGGGTCAGGAAGGCAGTTGCCGCCAACGCGGCCAGAATCCGGCTCATGGGCGCGCACCCTGCCCGAAGGGCCGGCATCTTGATAGTTGGCCACATGAGGTTGGCGTGTGCCGCGCCCCATCGGTGCCGCGTGATCCCGGGGCGTGTGGCTTCCCAATTTCCCGATGAGGCGCCGTATGACCTCGGAGCGAGCTGCCTACAGATACAGTGCCACTTCACCTTGGAGCGTGCTGCTTCCCGCTACCGTGCCCCATCATCCCAGCGGCGCGCTGCTTCTTGATGGAGCGCCCGATTTCATGGAGCGCCCGATTTCCGGGTTCCCCATTCTGGCTTGCGTCATGGTAGCGTTCGCGCATGACCGACGCCGAGATCCGCGACCTCCTGCTCCGCACCCGCCGCATCGCCGTGGTAGGCGCGTCCCAAAATCCCGCCCGCGACAGCAATCACGTGAGTGCCTTCCTGATCTCGCGCGGCTATGCGGTGACGCCGGTGAACCCGGGTCTCGCCGGCCAGTCCCTGCATGGCGCGCCGGTGGCGGCGAGGCTCGCGGATGCCACGCCACTTGACATGGTGGACGTGTTCCGCCGCTCGGAGCAGGCCGGCGCCGTTGTCGATGAGGCGATTGCGCTGGGTGCCAAAAGCGTTTGGCTGCAGCTAGGCGTCATCGATGAGGCGGCCGCCAGCCGTGCGCGCGCGGCCGGCGTGGCGATCGTCATGGACCGGTGTCCGGCCATCGAATGGTCCCGGCTGTCGCTTCCGGAGCGCATCACGTCGTCTTGAATTAGGCCAGCCGTCGGCCCACTTCGCCTCCATGCCGCGAAGGCACCGCCGGGAAAAGGGATCAGCCAAATGACCGACGAAGAACGCCGCATCATCCAATCCTTCATCGAGCGCATCAGCGGCGTGGCGCAGGCCGCACCATCGCGCAGCCCCTGGGGCGCCAGCGTTCCGCAGGTCGGCCAGGCGCCGAACCTGCCGCCCGTCGACCCCGAGGCCGACCGCTTCATCGCCGACCTGTTCACCCGCCTTCCGGAGGCGCGCTATCGCCTGACGCAATCCGCCTTCGTACAGGAAGCCGCATTGGTCGAGGCCAACAACCGCATTCAGCAGCTGGAGTGGGAGGTCGAGAACGCCCGCCGCCAGGGCCAGCAGGCGCAGCAGCCGCGCGGCATGTTCGGCGGGATGTTCGGTGGTGGCGGTCGCCAGCAGCAGGCACCGATGCCGCCGCCGCCCCAGCCGCAATATCCGACCGGCTACAATCCGCAGGTCCTTCAGCAGGGTCGCGGTGGGATGGGCTTTCTGGGCACGGCCGTGGCGGGTGCGGCTGGCGTGGCCGGTGGCCTCGTGCTCGGCAACATGTTGATGAATTCGCTCGGTGGTCACGGCGCCGGTGCGGCGCAGGCCGCCGCAGCGACGCCGGGGCAGGGCGCCTTTGGGCAGGAAGCAGTGCCGTCCTCGCCGGCCGATTCTTCGCCGTGGAACACCCCGGATGCGGCGCCGGTCGCCGACCAGGGTGGTTGGGGCAGCGGCGGTGGCCAGGCCGACAATTTCGGCAGTGGCAGCCAGGATGATGCCTCCGCCGATTATGGCAGCAGCAGCGGCGGCGGCGACGACGAATACTGATACCGGCGCAGCCCCATCATCCCTGGCCATTGATGGTGGGGCATAGGCTGTGGCTCCATACCCTGGCGTGAAACGAGTTGAACGGCGCAGCGCGATCGGTGCGCCGAACCCCTGGGGCGATGCACGGCACACCCGCATCGGCTTGCTCGGGGGCAGCTTCAATCCCGCGCATGCCGGTCATGCCCATGTCGCCCGGCGAGCCCTGGCGGCGCTCGCCCTGGACCAGGTCTGGCTCATGGTATCGCCAGGAAATCCCTTGAAGCCGGCCCTCGGCATGGCGCCACTTGCGGATCGCTTGGCCTCCGCGAAGGCGATTGCCGCCCCGCCCCGCGGCATCGCGACCGACATCGAGCGGTCGCTCGGCACCCGCTTCACCGCCGATACACTGGCCGCGCTGCGGCGTCGGTTTCGCAATGCGCGGTTCGTGCTGCTGCTCGGCGCCGACAACCTCGCGCAGCTGCCGCGTTGGCATCGCTGGCGGGCGCTTGCGCGGGACACGCCGATCGCCATCCTGCCCCGCCCTGGCCATTCGCGCGCCGCGCTGCATGGCCAGGCCGCGGCGGTTCTCGCCCGGTATCGGCGAAGGCCGCGCGCCCTGCTGGCGGGTGCCGCGGCAGGCCATGCCGGCTGGTGCCTGATCCCTTCTCGCGAAGTCGCGCTGAGCGCGACTGCAATTCGCAATGCAAGAAGGGATGGCGCGGAGCAACGCGTTGCGGCATGAGTCAGTGCATCAACCCCAGGAGGCTTCCATAGCCCGCTCGCCGAAACCCAGCCCGCCCGTCCCCGTCGAAGACGCACCGCGCCCCAAGCGCGTGACCAAGGCGGCATCGGCCAAGCCTGGGCGCGCGCCGGCCCCCGCGGCGGAAGCGGCTGCGAAGCCGCGTGCGGTCGCCAAGCCGGTGCCCGCGCCGGCGGCAAAGCCCGCGCCGAAGAGCCCTGCGAAGGTAGCAGCGTCGACTGCGAAGACAGCGTCCCGTGCTGCCGCGCTGGCAGCGAAGAGTGCTGCCAATTCGGCCAAGCCGCCAGCAAAGGCCGCCCCGAAGCGCCCCGCGGCGCCTCCCGAGGCGAAGGCTGCGCCGAAGGGAGCCGCCGCGAAGCCCGCGACGAAGAGCGCCCCGAAGCCTGCCGCAAAGCCGGCCGAGCCGACTGCGAAGGCTGCGTTGAAGCCCGCGACGAAGAGCACTGCGAAGTCTGCCTCTGGTCGCGCCGCCAAGCCTGCCGCACCGGTCGCGAAGCCTGAGCCGAAGCGTGCCGCCAAGGCAGCCGCGCCGGCTGCGAAGCCCGCGCCGGCACGTGCGGCCGCCACCGCGACCAAGTCGGAGGCCGCTGCCGCGCCGCCAGCAGCCGCGAAGGCCAAGCCCGCGCCCGCCGTCAAGGCCGAGCCTGCGCCGAAGCGTGCCGTCCGCCCGCCGGTGAACGCCGCCCCCGGCGCCCGCGTGACCGCGGTTCCGCGCACGCGTGGCGTTAAGGCCGCGCCGGCGCCCGCCAAGCCACCCGCGCTACCGCGCCCCTCTCGCAAGATCCGGCCGCCCAAGGTCGCGCCTGATCGCCTGGAGCAACTGGTCGCCGCCGCCGCCAAGAGCCTCGAGGACGACAAGGCCGAGGACATCCTCATCCTCGACGTGACCGGCCGCGCCGACTACGCCGACCGCCTCATCATCGCGACCGGCTTGGTCGATCGCCAGATACAGGCCATGGCCACGCATCTCGTGGAAGCGCTCGACAAGGTGGGGCTGCGCCTGAGGCGGGACGCCATCCAGGCCTCGCCCGACTGGGTGCTGATCGATGCGCTCGACCTCGTCATCCACCTGTTCAAGCCGGAGACGCGCGCGCTCTACGGGCTGGAGCGGATGTGGGGTCCGGACAGCCCGGCCCCGGATGGCATTACGCCCTCGCTGCCCTGAAAGCGGCGCGCCTCCTCGCCATCGGGCGCCTGAAGCCGGGGCCGGAGGCGACGCTTTTCGCCCACTACAATGCCCGGATGCGGCCGCCCCTCGCGGTCACCGAGATTTTGGAGGCACGCGGCAGCGCGGCCGAAATCCGCCGCCGTGAGGGCGATGCCCTGCTCGCCGCGCTGGCGCCCACGACGCTTGCGGTCGCGCTCGACCTGGGTGGCGTCGCGCCGAGTTCGGAAGCTCTCGCCGCCTTGCTGATCCGCTGGCAGGATACCGGCCGTCCGCTCGCTTTCATCATCGGCGGCGCCGAGGGGCTCGATCCTGCGGTGCTGGCGCGTGCGGAGGCGCTGCTATCGCTGGGGCCGCTCACCTGGCCGCATTTCCTGGTGCGTGGCCTGCTCGCCGAACAGCTTTATCGTGCTCAAATGATCCGAGAAGGCCACCCGTACCACCGCCCTTGGCGCCCATGACCAACCACGCCTGGCACCCCTTGAGAGGTCATCGCGCATGCTCCTTCTTACTCTTGCTGCGCTGATCTGGGTCGGGGTGCATGTCGGTATCGCGGGCACCAGCCTTCGCGGCGTATTGATCGCGCGCATCGGCGAGAACGGGTTTCGGATCGCGTTCTCCATCGGCTCGTTGGTGGTGATCGCCTTGCTGGTTACCGCCTGGAAATCCGCCAATGCAGTGCCCCTTTGGACACCGAGCGCGACACTGAAATGGCTGACGGTGGTGCTCATGCTCCCGGCGTTCATCCTGTTCGCAGGCTCGCTCACCACGAAGAATCCCACCGCAGTCGGCGGGGAAGGCGCGGAGCCGCGCGGCATGATCCGCATCACCCGCCACCCGATGCTGTGGTCCTTCGCGCTCTGGGCCATCTTGCATGCGCTGGCAAACGGGACGCAGTCGGATCTCATCTTCTTCGGCGCCTTCGCGGTGACGGCCTTGGCCGGAATGCCGTCGATCGACGCCAAGCTCGCCGCGCGCAACCCGACGGGCTTTGCCGCGCTGCGGGCCCGCACCTCGATCCTGCCCGGTGGCGCAATCATCGCCGGCAGGAACCAACTCGTATTGGGCGAGCTCATGGTGCCTTTTGCGGTCGGCACGGTGGCGTGGATCGCGTTGCTGCTGCTGCATCGCACGATCATCGGGGTCTCGCCCTTTCCACCTTGATCCCAGTCGCGACGCATGGGAGCCAAAGCGGTGCCAACACTTGGCGACGCACCCCTTGCGCCGCGGGATCCGGCGCCGTAACTCGCCGCCATGGCTACTCCCCCGCGCCCCGTGATGCTCCTGATCCTCGATGGCTGGGGGCAGGCGCCGCCCGCGCCCGACAACGCCGTCACGTTAGCGGATACGCCGAATTTCGACGCGCTCTGGGCCGAGTGCCCGCACGCCGTACTCCATACCTCGGGCGGCGATGTCGGCCTGCCACCGGGGCAGATGGGCAATTCGGAGGTCGGCCACCTCAACATCGGCGCCGGCCGCGTCGTCATGCAGGACCTGCCGCGCATCGATGCGGCGATCGCGGATGGCTCGCTCGGCGGGATGGCGCCGCTTGAGCAGTTCATCGGGCGGCTGCAGGCCTCGGGCGGTACCGCGCACCTGCTTGGGTTGCTCTCGCCGGGTGGCGTGCACGCGCACCAGGACCATGCTGTCGCCCTCGCGGATCATATCTCGCATGCCGGCGTGCCGGTCGTCGTCCACGCTTTCACCGACGGGCGCGACACGGCGCCGCGCTCCGCCACCACCGCCATCGAGCGGTTCAAGGCGGCCATTGCGCCGATGGATGATGTGAAGATCGGCACCATCATCGGCCGCTATTTCGCGATGGACCGGGACCATCGCTGGGAGCGGGTGCGCGAGGCGACCAACGCCATTCTGCGCGGCGAAGGCGCCCACGCCGCGGCCGCCGTCGAGGCCATCGCCGCCTCGCACGCAGCCGGCAAGACGGATGAATTCATCCCCGCGACCATCATCGGCGACTACGGGGGCATGGCCGATGGCGACGGCATCCTGTCTTTCAATTTCCGCGCCGACCGCATCCGGCAGCTGTTGGCGGCGCTGCTCGACCCCGAGTTCGCCGGTTATCCGACCGGCCCACGCCCCAAATTCGCCGCTGCCTTGGGCATGACCGAGTATGCGAGCACCCTGAACCCTCACATCGCCACGCTGTTTCCGCCGCAGACGATGGTCGACATCCTCGGCACCGCGGTTTCGGCGGCAGGCCGCACGCAGCTGCGCATGGCGGAGACCGAGAAGTATCCCCATGTCACCTACTTCCTGAATGGCGGCGAGGAGCAGCCGCTGCCGGGCGAGACGCGCCTGATGATCAGCTCGCCCAAGGTCGCCACCTACGACCTCGCCCCGGAAATGGCGGCGCCGCTGTTGACCGAGGAAGCGGTGCGGGTGATCCGCGCCGGCACGCAGGACCTCATCGTGCTCAACTTCGCCAATGTCGACATGGTCGGCCACACCGGAATCCTCACCGCCGCAATTGCGGCCGTGGAAGCGGTGGACCGGGGCCTCGGCGCCATCGCGGCGGCGATCCGGGAGGTGGGCGGCGCGTTGCTGGTCACCGCCGACCACGGCAATGCCGAGCAGATGCTCGATCCGGTGACCGGCGGCCCGCACACCGCGCACACCACCAATGTCGTGCCGATCATGCTGCTCGGTGGCGCTGCGTGCGCGACGCTGAAGGAGGGGCGGCTCGCCGACGTCGCCCCGACCCTGCTGCAGCTCATGGGCCTCGAACAGCCGGCGGCGATGACGGGGAAGAGTCTGCTGCGCTGAACGGCGCGCCACTTCGGCCGCCGACGAAGTACGCGCGCCCGTAAGCCGGGTATGAGCGCACATGGACAATTTGATCCCGCTTGCCTTGGTCTTGCTTCTCGCCGGCTTCGTGAAGGGCGCGATCGGGCTTGGCCTGCCCACGATCGGCATGGCGCTGATGACCTTGCTCATCGTGCCGGCCGAGGCCGCGGCTCTGCTGCTGCTGCCCAACCTCGTCACCAACCTGGTGCAGATGCGGCCTTGGCCGGAAACCTGGCGGCTCGGCCAGCGGCTGTGGCCCATGCTGCTGGGCGTCGCACTTGGCACGGCGCTTGGCGCGGCGCTATGGGGCGGCTTTGGCGGGCGCCACGGCGGCGCGGTGCTGGGCGTGGTGCTGGCGATCTACGGAGGGCTCGGCCTGCTGGGAATCCGCGTGGCACTTCCGGAACGCGCCGGCATGCCGGTCGGCATCGCGACGGGAGCGCTCACCGCCGCGACGGGAGTCTTCGTGATCCCGGCGGTGCCGTGGTTGCAGGCGCTCGGCCTGGGGAAGGACGTGCTGGTCAGAGCGCTGGCGCTGGCCTTTACCGTTTCGACACTGGCATTGGCGGTGCTACTGCGCGCGGCCGATGCCCTGGACGGACGGCTCGTCGCGGCCTCCGCGCTGGCGTTGGTGCCGGCCCTCGCGGGGCAGGCGTTGGGTGGGCGGACGCGGGGGGTGCTGTCGGAGGCGGCGTTCAAGCGCGTGTTCTTCGTGGCGCTGGTCCTGCTCGGCCTTGCCATCGCGCTGCGGTCGTGACGTCCTGCGGCGATGGAGCCAACCTGCCGCCTCTACCTCATCACGCCCCAGGTCCTGCCGCCGGGCTTTCCTGACCTGCTCGCCGCGGCGCTCGACGCCGGCGATGTCGCCAGCCTGCAGCTTCGCCTGAAGGACGCCTCGCCCGACGCCATCAAGCGAGCGGTCGAGGCGCTAATGCCCATCGCCCATGCTCGCGACGTGGCGTTCCTGCTGAACGACGATGCTGCGCTTGCCGCAAGCCTGGGCTGCGACGGTGCGCATCTCGGCCAGACCGATGGCGACCACGAGGCGGCGCGCAAGCTGCTGGAGGGCAAGACGCTGGGCATCACCTGCCATGCGTCGCGGCACCTCGCGATGCAGGCGGGCGAGATGGGCGCTGACTACGTGGCATTCGGCGCCTTCTTCCCGACGTTGACCAAGGAGACGGTCCACACCGCTGAGGTGGAACTGCTCGCCTGGTGGGCGGAAATGTTCGAGATCCCCTCGGTGGCCATCGGCGGCATCACCGCGGCGAACTGCGCGCTGCTGGTGCGGGCGGGGGCGGATTTCCTGGCGGTCGTTGGCGCGGTCTGGAACCATCCCGAGGGGCCGGCCGCCGGCGTGCGCGCCATGAACGGCGCCATCGCGGCTGCCTGAACCTAGAGGTCCGGCGGCGCAGGCCACGCAGCAAGCGCAGGTCTCCCGAGCCGAAACGAATCGTGGGCCGTGTATACGCGCACCTTCATTCGCGTCAAAATTCATTAATTTACTGCATTTTGCACACTCCAGGTTGCGTGCGCGCTATTGCATGATGAGGTACTTAATTCGCCATGGACGAGATCACCTTCCACACGCGGCTGCATCGCCCGGGCACGTTGATCGACGTCGGCGCGCATGACGGACTGATCACGCTGCCCTTCGCGGCACTACCGGATTCCCGCGTACTCGCATTCGAGCCCTTGCCACCCGCCTTCACCCGCCTCCAGGCCGCCTTCGCCCCGCAACCGCCATCGCATGTCACGCTGGTTGCGGAGGCGCTCGGCGACTCGCTCGGCAGCATTACGCTGGCGATGCCCGTCCTTGATGGTGTGGCGCAGGAGCAATGGGCCTCCACCGCCAAGACCTATGATGGCTATGACGCCGCGCGCATTGCGGTGCACCGCTGGCAGGTGCCGATCCGGCCGCTCGACAGCCTTGGGCTCACCGACCTCACGCACATCAAGCTGGATTGCGAGGGCGCCGAGTACGAGGTGCTTCGCGGCGCGCGAGAAACGCTGAAGCGCTGTCGGCCATTCCTGACGATCGAGATCGAGGAGCGGCATCGTGCGGGTTCGACCTGGTCGGTGCCGGCCTATCTGGACGCGCTCGGCTATGAGACATTCTTCGAGCTCGAGGGTGCCTGGCAGCCGATGGCCGCGCTCGACCGCGCGACAATGCAGTGCGCCTCGGCGGACCCTTCGGTGTTCGAGGCGTCGGACCCCTACGTCTTCGTCTTCTACGTGTTCCCGCGCGAAGTCGCGGAGTCAGCGCTGAAACGGCTCATCCGGTAGGCTTCCCGCAAGCGACCCGGCCTTGGAGGCACCCAAAGCCTTCGGCCCTTCACGGGCCGCAAGCCTGAATGGGCGCCGCCGGTTATCCGGCGAGCCAAGCGCGCCTGGCGACTGAGGGCATGAAAAGCGACCGAATGGGCGTCGCCGGTTGTCCGGCAAGGCAAGTGGCCGGTGGCAACGCCCGGCGCTTGAGGGCACTAAAATGCCTATCCCCAAATGGCGTCCAGGCGCCCCAGCACTCGCTCCAGGCGTGGCACGTCGATCGACCAGCGCTCGACATCCTTCCAGCCCGGCCCCTGCTGCATGGCGATGCGGTCGGGGTGTTCGTAATAGGCGAAGTGGCGCGGCGCGGTGAAGCAGGCCGACCAGGCGTGCCAGGCGTAGGACCAGCCCTCGCGATGGCCCAGCTGAACGACATGGGTCCCCGGCGCCACGAAGGGCAGCAACGCGAAGGCCGCCCCCGCCGCGCCGGCGATGCGCTCGGCCTGGGAGAACAGTCGGATCTGATCCTCGTAGCCAAGCGTTTCCGGCGCGATTGGCGTGTAGCCGCGCGCTGCGAATACGGCCTCCACCGCCTCCTCATTGTCGAGCGGACGGTTGATGGCCGAGCCGGTGCTGCGGCGGATGAAGAAGCGCCGTGACGGCATCGCCCTGCCCGGCGCGCGGGCTGCGACGCTCGAAGCGATGCGGCGCACCCAACCGCCAAGCTGCGGCGCGATGCCGAACAGGTCCAGCGTCCGGCCCTGATAAAGCCAAGCGGGCGAGGGATAGATGAGCCGCTCCACCCGCACCGGCGCATCATCCGGAAATTCGACGTAGCGCCCGGGGCCCCAGCCGGCGAGCAGCAGGCTCGTCCTCTGCCAAGGCGCCAGCGGCGGAAACAGCGGCGTCACCGCGATGCCCGCCATGTCGAGCAGCGCCAGTGCCGACAGCGTCTCGATGTGCCAGTGCCCAAAATTCCGCCACCAGAAGCTGGACACCCACGCGTAGGGCCGGTCGCCGGCCGCGAGGATGCGCGGCTCCTCCATGGCCACCGCGCGATGGGCCTCGAGCAGGGCCTCGACCGGCAGCGTCTCGCCGGCAAGGTCCGTCGAGGCGTCGAGAATGGAGTTGTTCAGGCTCTCGAGCACGTAGGCTTCGCCGGCGACCAGATACCGGCCCGGATGGATCGTGACGTCAGCCAGCAACGCGATCGCAGTGGGGCGCAGCGTCTGGTGGACCGGCAGCGATTCGAGGGATTCATCCTCGCGGTTGACCAGCATCGGGGTCCGCTGCTCGCCGCCCGCGAGCAGCAGGGTGAGCAGCGTGTCCGGGGCAAGGCGCGCCGCCTCATCGGCGCCGATGCGGGTGCGGCCGATGGTAAGGCTGGCGATGCGGCTCGGCGCGATCATGCCACGGGAATGCCAGGGCCGATCGGAACCTTGCCGCCACCGCCCGGTGTTTCCTCGACATAGGTTGGCCAGGCGAGGCCGGTCACGCGCCCGCGCAGGGCGTGCAGCAGGGCACGCCCGCGCTCGGCGGGAACGCGGAAGCGTGCGGTGCCGGGGGCGAGGTCCAGCTGGTGCAGGTAGTACGGCTTCACGCGCGCCGCGAGCATGGCGCGGAACAAGCCCTCCAGCGCCGTCTCATCATCGTTTACGCCAGCCAGGAGGACGCTCTGGCCCAGCAGCACGATCCCGGCGCCGTGGAGCCGTCGCAGGCCGCGGCGCGCGGCGTCGGTGAACTCGCGTGCGTGGTTCGCGTGGACGCAGAGGTACAGCGGCTTGTCCAAGGTAAGGGCATCGGCGAGTGCGGCCGTGATGCGCTCGGGGTCCGCGACGGGGACCCGGCTGTGGATGCGCAGCGTGTCGATATGGGGGATCGCCGCGAGCCGCCCGAGCAGGCCAGCGAGGCGGCGCGGCGAGAGCATCAGCGGGTCGCCGCCGGTGAGGATCACTTCGCGCACGGCGGGGGTCCGCGCGAACCAGGCGACGGCGGCGTCGAGCTCGGCCTCGGAGAGCAGGCCGCCATCGGGGCCCACGACCTCGCGGCGGAAACAGAAGCGGCAATAGACGGGGCAGGCGAGCAGGGGCTTCAGCAGGGCGCGGTCGGGGTAGCGATGCACCACGCCTTTTACCGGAGTGAAGGGCGCGTCGGCGGTGGGGTCGTCCAACTCGTCGGCGGCGGTGAGGAGCTCATCCGCGTGGGGGATGAACTGGCGCCCGATGGGATCGTCGGGGGTGGTGATCAGCGCGGCAACAGTCGGCGTTAACGCGACGGCGTAGCGCGTCTCCACCGCGCGCAGGCCGGGCAGGTCTGCAGGCGCAATCAGCCCGGCGGCGAGCAGCGCGTCGGCGTCGCGGAGCGTACGGAGGGTGCGGGAGGGCAGGCCATCGGGCATGATGGCGGTGGTAGTCCCAGAAAGGTGAGTGCGTCCATGGCGGAGAAGCCGGTCTGGCATCCTGAGCGTCTCGCCGCGAGGCTGCCCTTCCTCGATGCGCGGGCGCGTTTGACGACCGCGACGCGCGCCTTCTTCACCGCGCGGGGCTACCGCGAGGTGGAGACACCCTGCCTGGTGCCGGTGCCGGGCATGGAAGTGCATCTGATGGGGTTCTCTACGCGCTACCGCCCGCATCTGGGGCGTGGGCGCGAAAGGACGCTGTGGCTGCGGACGTCGCCGGAACTCGCGATCAAGCGGTTGCTCGCGGGTGGTGCGGGACCGGTGTTCGAGCTGGCGCGGGTGTGGCGGAATGGCGAGGTCTCGCCGCGCCATCATCCCGAATTCACCATGCTGGAATGGTATCGACCAGGCGCGGATTTGGCCGGGCTGATGGATGAGACGGAGGCCTTCGTGCGCCTGGTGTGCCCGGATCGCGTGGGGCATGCAGGGGTGGAGACGGACCTCACCTTGCCTTTCGCGCGGTTGACGATGGCGGAGGCTTTCGCGCGCCACGCCGCCGTGCCGGACCTGCTGGCGACGGTCTCCGCCGAGGGGCGCGGCGATGCGGCAGCGCTGTCCACCGCGGCCCGGATCGACCTGCGCGACGGCGAGGATTGGGAGGATTTGTTCTTCCGGCTGCTGCTTGAGCGGGTCGAGCCCGTGATCGGGCGGGAGCGTGCGTGCTTCCTCACCCATTGGCCCGCACCCCAGGCCGCGCTGGCGCGGCGAGACCCCGACGACCCCCGCGCGGCCCTGCGGTTCGAGCTGTTCGTGGCCGGCATCGAGTTGGCCAACGCTTTCGATGAGCTCACCGATGCGGCCGAGCAGCGCGCGCGCTTCGCGGCCGATGTCGCCGAGCGCCAGCGCCGCTACGGGGAAGGCTGGCCAGCCGATGAGGATTTTCTGGCAGCCCTCGACCATGGGCTGCCGGAGACGGCGGGGATTGCGATGGGGTTCGACCGGCTCGCGATGCTGGCGAGCGGCGCGCGTGGGATCGACGATGTGCTGTGGCTGCCGTTGAGCGGGTTGGCGGATGATGACGAGGCGCATGCTTAGCTTGGGAGTGTCCCGGACGACCGCCGGCAAACCGCCGAGCCTTAAACCGGCGCGCCATTCCACATGGCCGTCAGCCCCGCAGCGATCACGCAGAGTGCGATCTGAGCCAGTAGTGCCACCACCTGCAGAACCAGAAGCCGCTTCGCCCCGCTGGCGCGCAGTGTGATGTCGCGCCCGGTCTTTGATTCCGGCATCAACCCGAGGGCCATAAGCGCCGCATCCATGCTCGCCAGCGTGCCATCGCCCCGGCCCAGCGCCGCGAACAGCGCGGCGTCGAAGCCGACCCGGAAGGCAAACCAGGATTGCGCGACACCGGCCAGCACCAGGCCGACACCAAGCCACGGAATCGGCCCCAGGAAGACGGAGAGCGCGCCTACCAGCGTCAGCCCGCGCGAGAGGCGATCGAGGTTGCGCCCCTGACGCAGCAGCATCGCGGTCGCGGCGGCGAGGTCCCGCATCAGGCGTTCCTCGCGGCGCGCGTGATCGCCTGCACCG
>JAQGHV010000129.1 GCA_028288785.1 Rhodospirillales bacterium
GTGTGCGGGGCGGGGATGAAATCGAGGGCCATGGCGCAAGTCTCCGGGGACGGAGGGCGTATCGTCCGGCCAGCGGGCCCGGACCGCAAGGGGGGCGATGCCGGCCGTGCCAAAGGGCCGAGGGCCGGCTTACGGACCGCAAGCCCGGATGGGCGTCACGCCGAAGGCGTCCTTGCGCGCCGGCAATCCGGCGAGCCAAGTGGCCGAAGGCCGCGCCCGGCGCTGAAGGCAAAAAACGGCGCGCAGCGCCGCAAGCCCGAACGGGCGCCGCCGATCGTTCGGCCACGAAAAATCCTATCCGCGCTGCACGATCTTGCGCTGCAGGGCGCTCTCGAAATCGATCTCCATGACCGGGGCCAGGTGCTCCTCGACCAGCGACGCGGCCCTGCCCGCATCCCGTGCCGCGATCGCGTCGACGATCGCCTCGTGCTCACTCGCGAGCGTGCCGCTGTTGCTGCCGCGATCCACCAGGCTCCACAGCACCGAGACCTGGCGCACGATGGCCGTCCAGGAGGACAGCAGCGCGGCATTGCCGGTCGCGACACACAGCGCGCGATGGAAGGCGCGGTCCGCCCGGCGCTGGCCCACAGGGTCCGCATCCTCCGCGGCGCGATACTGCCGCGCGGCATCCCGAACCTCGTCGAGCGCCGCGTCGGTCGCGTAGGCGACACAGTCCCGCACCGCCATCGCCTCAAGCGCGACACGCACCCGAGTAATGCTCGCGGCGGAGGAATTCGTCACCGCCATCAGCCGCATCCCGCGATAGGGGATGGAAACCACGACCCCCTGGCTCTCGAGCAGACGCAGCGCCTCACGCACGGGAACACGGGAAATGCCGATCTTCCGGGCGATATCGGCCTCGACTAGACGATCCCCGGGCAGGAACGTGCCCACGGAGGCAGCGTCGATGATCAGGTCGGCGGATTGCTCGACCAGCGTGCGCTGCTTCACGTTGATCATTTGCTGCTTCGGTCGGCGCAGCGGCGACAGACTTGTGAGCCGCACGTGGTCGGGGCCGCCAAGCGGCGTATCCCAGCGCGAATATTTGCCGCTGAGCATGTAATTCGGGTTCTCATGCGTCAATGTTTCACCCTTCCCCTCGGCCTCGGCTTGCGTCAAAGACCGAAGCCTGACGCCAACACTCGGAGGTTTAGGTGATGCAGGTCACGAGCGGACTCATCGTCGCACCGATTTTGCGCTCTTTTTGCGATACCGAGGCCCTTCCGGGGACCGGCGTCGATCCCGCAAAGTTCTGGCCGGCGCTCGAAGCCATCCTGCGTGACCTTGGCCCAGTCAACGCGGCCCTCCTCGGGAAGCGCGACGCGTTGCAGGCCGAGATCGACGCCTGGCACCGCGCCAACCCGGCCCGCCCGATCGATGCCGCCGGCTACAAGGCTATGCTAGAGCGGATCGGCTACCTGCTGCCCGATCCCGGCCCCTTCTCGGTCACAACGGCCAATGTCGATCCCGAATTCAGCTCCATCGCCGGCCCGCAGCTCGTGGTGCCCGTCAACAACGCCCGCTACGCACTCAACGCCGCGAATGCCCGCTGGGGCAGCCTCTATGACGCGCTCTACGGCACCGATGCGCTGGCGCCGATCAGTACCATCCGCGGCTTCGATCCCGCCCGTGGCACCCTGGTCATTGCCGAGGCGCGCCGCGTGCTCGACGGCGCCGTCCCCCTGGCGGATGGCAGCCATGGCGATGCGACCGGCTACGCGCTCAACGCCGGCGGCCTCGCGGTCACGCTGAAGGACGGCACCGCCACCTCGCTCGCGCGCCCCGCCCAGCTCGCGGGCTATACCGGTGAGGCGACCGCGCCCTCCGCGCTGCTGTTCGTGAACAACGGCCTGCACCTGGAGATCAGCTTCGACCGCAACCACCCGATCGGCAAGTCCGACCCCGCCGGCATCGCCGACCTGGTGCTCGAATCCGCCATCAGCACCATCATGGATTGCGAGGATTCCGTCGCCGCCGTCGACGCCGAGGACAAGGTCGCGGTCTATCGCGCCTGGCTCGGTCTGATGAAGGGCGACCTCACCGCCGATCTCGAAAAGGGTGGCAAGACCATCACCCGCCGGCTCAACCCGGACCGCGTCTACCAGCGCCCCGGCGGCGGCGAGCTGACCCTGCACGGCCGCTCGCTCATGCTGGTTCGCAACGTCGGCCACCACATGATGACCGATATCGTGACGCTCGACGGCGCCGAGGTTCCCGAGACCATCCTCGATGCCGTGTTCACCTCGCTCATCGCGCTGCACGACATCCGCGGCAAGCGGCTGAACTCCCGCGCCGGCTCCGTCTACATCGTGAAGCCCAAGCTGCACGGCCCCGAGGAAGTCGCCTTCGCGGACACGCTCTTCGCGCGCGTCGAGCAGGCGCTCGGCCTCGATCCCGCCACGCTCAAGATGGGCATCATGGACGAGGAGCGCCGCACCACGGTGAACCTGCGCGCCTGCATCAAGGCGGCGGCGTCGCGCGTGGCCTTCATCAACACCGGCTTCCTCGACCGCACCGGCGACGAGATCCACACCTGCATGGAAGCCGGCGCGGTGATCCGCAAGAACGACATCAAGGGCTGCCCCTGGATCAAGGCGTATGAGGACAACAACGTCGATGCCGGCCTCTCCGCCGGCCTGCGCGGCCGCGCGCAGATCGGCAAGGGCATGTGGGCCGCGCCCGACGCGATGAAGGCGATGCTGGAGGCCAAGATCGGCCATCCCCGCGCCGGTGCGAACACCGCCTGGGTGCCCTCGCCCACCGCCGCCACGCTGCACGCGCTGCACTACCACCAGGTCTCGGTGTCGGACGTGCAGGACAAGCTGCAGGCCGGGGGACCGCGCGCGAAGCTCAGTGACATCCTCACCATGCCGCTCGCCGAGAACACCAACTGGGCGCCGGCCGATGTCCAGGCCGAGCTCGACAACAACGTCCAGGGCATCCTCGGCTACGTCGTGCGCTGGATCGACCAGGGCGTGGGCTGCTCCAAGGTGCCTGACATCCATGATGTGGGGCTGATGGAGGACCGTGCGACGCTGCGCATCTCCTCCCAGCACATCGCGAACTGGCTGCGCCACGGCATCTGCACGGAAGCACAGGTGAGCGAGACGCTGCGCCGCATGGCGGCGATCGTGGACCGCCAGAACGAGGGTGACCCGCTCTACACGCCGATGGCGCCTGGTTTCGACGGCGTGGCTTTCCTGGCCGCAAGCGACCTCATCCTCAAGGGCCGCGAGCAGCCTAACGGCTACACCGAGTTCGTGCTCACGGCACGCAGGCGCGAGGCAAAGTCCCGCGCCTGACGCATAGCCCCGGTCCTGAGCCGCGCGTCGGCCGCGCTGGTAGGTTCGCCCGGGCAATGACAGGCTGACGCGGTCAATTCAGGACCGAAGCATGAGCGGCAGCACCACCCGCGGCGTTGCGATATCGGCAACACTCCTCATCACCTGCGCCGTGTTTTGCGCGGCACTGGCGATGGGCGTGCGACAAAGCTTCGGCCTGTTCCTCGCGCCGATGACCGAGGCACGCGGCTGGTCCACCTCCGACTACGCCTTCGCCCTTGCATTGCAGGTCCTCATCAACGGCATCGCGCAGCCCTTCTGCGGGCAAATCGCCGACCGCATCGGTGCCCGCGCCGTCGTGATGGGCGGCGCGGTGCTCTACGGGCTCGCCACCACCGGCATGGCACTGACCGAGAACCTGGCGCTGTTCACCCTGTTCGCCGGCCTCGGCATGGGCATTGCCGTCTCGGCCGCGGGCATGCCGGTCATCATCGCGTCGCTGACCCGCCAACTTCCGGAGAACCGCCGCGGCCGCGCCGTGGGCCTCGGCACCGCGGGCTCCTCATTCGGCCAGTTCTTCGTGGTGCCGATCGCCGCGCAGGCGATCTACTTCGTGGGCTGGCAAGGCGCGATGCTGTTCCTCGCCGCACTCACCCTCATCATGCTGCCCCTCGCACTCCCCCTCGCGAACGAACCGCCCAAAGCCAGCACCCTCGCCTCCGAAAATGAAAGTGCCGGCGACGCGCTCAAGCGCGCCCTCCGCTCCACCACCTTCTGGTGCCTGTTCTTCGGCTTCTTCGTCTGCGGCATGCATGTGAGCTTCCTCAGCGTGCACCTGCCCGGCTTCGTCCACCTCTGCGGACTGCCGCTCTACGTCGGCGCCGGAGCCATCAGCCTCATCGGCCTGTTCAACATCGCTGGCTCCCTCATCGCCGGGGAACTTTCGCAACGCTGGCGCCGGCGCGAACTGCTCATCGCCATCTACACCCTGCGCGGCATCCTCATGACCACCTTCCTCATGGTCGAGAAAACCACCACGACCGTGCTGGTCTTCTCCGCCCTCATGGGAATCCTGTGGCTCTCGACCGTGCCGCCCACCATCGCACTCGTCGCGCGCAACTTCGGCACAAGATGGCTCGCCACCATCTTCGGCATCGTCTTCCTGGGACACCAACTCGGCGGCTTCACCGGAGCCTTCCTGGGCGGGATCGTCTTCGACCGCACCGGCAATTACGACCTCATGTGGACCTTCGGCATCGCCGCCGCCGCCTTCGCCGCCCTGATCCACATCCCCATCAACGACCCACGCCCGGTGGCGGTCGCGGTGGCGGCAGAGTAGCCGGGAGAGCCAGACCAAGGCTCCGCGCGCCGCCGCCGCCAGCCCGGCCGCCTCGCGAGAGGCTTCGTGGCGGCGTTACCGGCTCGCCTGCGGCCGGGTGGCCGCCACGCGCCAGACCGTGCTCGTCAGGTCGTCGCACAGGATCAGCGCGCCGCGTGGGTCCACGGTGACGCCCACCGGGCGGCCGCGCGCATTACCCTCGCGGTTGAGGAAGCCCGAGACGAAGTCGACCGGCTCGCCGGCGGGCTTGCCGTCGCGGAACGGCACGAATATCACCCTGTAGCCAGACGGCGGCGAGCGGTTCCAGCTGCCATGTTCGCCCACGAAGACGCCCTCGGCAAAATTCGGCCCCATCGCCGGTGTAGAGAACGCGACGCCCAGTGCTGCGACATGCGCGCCCAGGCTGAAGTCGGGCACGATGGCGGCGGCGACCTTGGCCGGGTCCTGCGGCTGTGCCCGCGTGTCGACGTGCTGCCCCCAATAGCTGTAGGGCCAGCCATAGAAGCCGCCTTCGCGCACGGCGGTCAGGTAGTCGGGGACCAGGTCTGGGCCGATCTCATCGCGCTCGTTCACCACCGCCCAAAGCTGGCCGGTCTGCGGCTGGATGGCGAGCGCGGTGGGGTTGCGGATACCGGTGGCATAGGGCCGGTGCGCACCGGTTTGCGCATCGATTTCCCAGATCATGGCGCGGTCGATCTCGACGTCCATCCCGCGTTCGGTGATGTTGCTGTTGGACCCGATGCCGACATAGAGCAGGCGCCCGTCCGGGCTCGCCGCCAGCGACTTCGTCCAGTGATGGTTGACCGCGGATGGCAACCTCGTGATGACCCGCGGAGGCCCCGCCGCCTCGGTCTGGCCATCGGCATAGTCGAAGCGGACCAGCGCATCCTGGTTCGCGACATAGAGGCCGCCATTGACGAGCGCGAGGCCATAGGGCGCGTTGAGGCCCGAGGCGAAGATGCCGCGCCTCTCGTAGACGCCATCGCCATCGGCGTCCCGTAGCAGGGTAAGGCGGTTGCCGCCCGGCAGGGAGCCGCGGCCCAAACTCTTGATGAAGTTCGCGACGAAATCCTTCGGGCGCAGTGGCGGCGCGCCGCCACCCGCACCCTCCGCGATCAGGATGTCGCCATTGGGCAGGACCAACGTTTGGCGCGGGACGCGGAGATCCGTCGCGATCGCCTGGACGGTGTAGCCCTGCGGGACCGCCGGCAGCTCATTTCCCCACCCCGCCGGGCGCGGAATCGTCATGACCGGAAGCAGGCCGCGGTGGGGCTCGGGAAGGTGGGGGTTGGGCCCGCGCTGCACCTCGCCGGGTGACTCGTCGCAGGCAGACAGCGCGAGCCCCGCGATGCCCAGGCTCACCATCCTGCGCTTCATGATGCGTCTCCAAGCTTGAACCGGGAATAGCCCATCCACGTGGCGACGAGCGCCAGCAGCGCTGTGATGACGGACAAATAGAGGCCCTCGGGCATGGTCGCGAAGGCGTCCTTCGCGTGGACGAGAGCGTTGATGAAGCCCAGAACCCACGTGGCGAGAAGGACGAGGAAATAGATCGTCTGGCGCCTTCTCTGCAGCGCGCCGGCGCGAAACAGGTCCACCAGCGCCCAGAGCAGCGCGAACCCACCGATGAACAATGCGCCCGCGATGAGCCAGGACGCGAAGTTCGCCCACTGGATATGAAAGGTCGCGCTGTAGGCGGCATCGCTGAGCACGGCGCCGAGAAACAGCGGGAAAGGGAACGCGAGCAGAGTTGCCTGCAGGGGATGGAGGGGCCTTGCAACAAGCCCCAGGCCGGAGTGGGCCATCACGACAATTCCTCCTGTTCGCAGAAGCGACCACGTCCTGACCGCTGCACGGCAAACGCGAGGGCGTTGGTATGGTTTCTGCGAAGGAGAAGGCGTGTCCGGCGCGGATGCTGCCGCTTTCGGATCGCGCCTCGCCGCATGCCCCTAGCATCATCGCAGGGAGGATCACAGGCACCGACATGATGGAACGCGCGCCATCCGCATCGGGCGCTAATCGATTTAGGGTTTTTCGCACCCAGCGCCGGGGTGCGACACTGGACGCGCCCCGCGGCGCCTACCCGAGAAGGCGCCGCCGCAGCGCGAGCACGGCGCTGTCGGGCGTGGTCAGGACGGGTTTGCCGGTGGCAGTGGCGACTGCGGTGGCGGCTCGGGCCAGGCTGAACTGGCCGAGTGCAATGGCGTCGCAGTCTTTCAGGTCCAGGGCCGCTTTGGCGGCGAGGAAGTCGTGCACGGTGAAGTTGCCGGCATCGAGGGCGGCCATGGCCCCTTCGGCGAGTTTGGTGGTGACGGTAATTTCGGGCGGAAATTCGGCCGGCATGGTGCGCAGCGTGCCAGCGAAGGTGGCGAGGAGCCCGATATGGGTGCCGGCGGCCTTGGCCTCCTCGATCATGGCCTCATTGGGCTTCAGGACGGGGATGTTCGGGAAGGCGGCAACAACAGCGTCAATGCAGGGACCGAAAGCCGAGCAGGTGAACAGAATGGCGTCCGCACCGGTGCCGACGGCGTATTCGGACAGCGTCATGAAGCGCGCGAACATGGCGGGCGTGAGGGCGCCGTCGCGGTCGAGGTCGGCCGAGAGGCTGTCGTCGAGCAGGTTCATCAGCTTGGGTTCAGGCCAGAGCCGCGCGAAGGCTTCCCCGATGGCGGCGGGCGAGTGGCGGAGGGCGTGGATGAGTGCGATGCGCATCAGGGTGCGCCACAGCGCCGGAGGGTAAGGGGGAAGTCGGTGCAGCCGGGGAAGGCGATTTCGTTGGGGCCGCGGCGTTCGACGTTCAGCGTGTCAGGGTTGCCGGCGCAGCCGAATCCGATATCGGGCGGCAGACGTGAGGCGAGGACGCCGGAGCCGCCAGCGGCGGGGAGGAAGCGGAACTGTACGCCCCCAGCCGCGCCGGACACGGTTTCGATGGCGCGCTGGCGGTAGCCGACATCGATGATGCCCGTGCGCATGACGACGTCGCGTGTGAAGATGACGGTGGGCTGGGCGTAGCAGGCTGAGCTGGTCGTGTCGTTGGCGGGGAACAGGCCACCGGTCCAGCTGCCGTAGAGCCAGTCATGCGGCGTTGCCCCGGTTTGCGCCGAGGCGCCGCCTGCCAGCAGGGGCAGGGCCAGGGCAGTCACACGCCAAAATGCTCGCATTGCGTCACGGCCTCCATGCCTGCTCGTGCTTGTAAAGCATGGCCGTGCCGAGGGGAAACCGGAACCGGCCTAGTGAATACACGTAATGGTTGCTGGAAGATTAACGGGGCTCGGTTGCAGGGTCGGTTCATGCGCATTCCCGCCATTCCCGCTGCCACTCCGCCCCGCCGTGTGCATGCCGACCAGCATGGGCGGGCGCGGTTCACGAATTCTTCATCTTTGGGCGTTACGATCCTGCGCATGATCAGCAGCAACAGCCTTGCCGCCTTCACCGCCGAGGTCTCGCGCAATGCGGGCATCCAGGGCAACGTCCAGGCGATGCGCGGGCCGGTGCCGGAAGCGGCACGCCAGTCGAAATCGGGTGGGCGCACGCTCGGCGCGGTGCCGCCCGATTCGGGGCAGGTGTTGCCGCGGGGATCGCTGCTCGACCTTCGCGTCTAACTGCTCGACCTTCGCGTCTAATCCGAACGGTCATGAAGAATGACCGTTCGTATTCGCGTTTTGGGTGCTCTCAGACGCCTGGCGTAGCTTCAGGCCACTTGGGCCGCCGGCCTGCCGGCGGCGGCCACGGGCCGCTCGGCACGGGTCAAGTACTCGTGCCGATGGCCTAAGCGCCGGTGCGACGCGTTCCGCCCCCTGATAGGCTCGCCCGATGAACGCTGGCCGCTTCGAACTGCGCATACCCGAGGGCGATGAACACGAGCGCAAAATTTGCGCCGAGTGCGGCTACATCGCCTATGAAAACCCCAAGCCGGTAGTCGGCTCCGTCGTCGCGACGGAGGACGGGCGCGTGCTGCTGTGCAAGCGCGCGATCATGCCTCGGCGCGGCTTCTGGACCCTGCCCGCCGGCTACATGGAAATGGGCGAGACGGTCGAGGCCGGCGCCATGCGCGAAGCGTGGGAAGAAGCCCAGGCGCGCATCGCCATCGAGGGTGTGCTCGCGGTCTATTCCATCCCGCACCTCGGCCAGGTGCAGGTGTTCTTCCGCGCCGGTTTCGCCGAGCCGGGCTTCGCCGCGGGGCCGGAAAGCGAAGCGGTGGCGCTATTCGGATGGGACGACATCCCGTGGGACGACCTCGCCTTCCCGAGCGTGCGCTGGGCGCTGGAGGCCTGGCGCGCCTCCGCGGGCAAGGCCCTGCCCGCTGCCGCGCAGAATCCCGTCTAAAGCGGGGCGTGCTTCGACAAATACAGGATCGTATCCTCCGCCTCAGCCAGCACGGCAGCCGCGTCGCAGGCGGTCACCTGCCCATCCAGCCCCAGCCGCCGTAGCGGAAATTGCTCTGCAATGCTCGCCAGCGTCGCCGCTGGTGTCGCGCAGCGGGCTGGGTTGAACTCCAGCAGCATGCGGATGTTGGGGCTGCGCGCGATCAACGCCTGCATGCCGCGCCAGACCAGCTCCTCCGCGCCCTCAACATCAATCTTGAGGAAATCGACCGGTCCTTCGATCAGCGTATCCAGCGGCGCGGCCGGCACCGTGTAGCTCTCGAACTGCTCCGGGTCGAAGGAGCCCAAACCCGCTGCCTGACCCGGCCGGATGCAGCCATTCTTCGGGTCGCGGGTCTGCACGAGGAACGGGATCTCGGTCGCCGCAACCTCCGCCACGCCCATCACCCGCGCCGTCACCCGGCCCGGGTAGCCGTTCACCGAAATGTTGTTCTCCAGCAGCCCGAACAACCGGCGATTCGGCTCGAAGGCGTGCACCCGCCCGGTTGGCCCCACGAGGTCGGCCATGAGGATGGTAAAGTAGCCGACATGCGCGCCGACATCGGCCACCACCTGGCCGGCGCTCACGTTGCGCAGGATGAATTCGGTCTGCCACAGCTCCCAGTAGCCATCGAGCATGAGATGCGCGGCAATGCCGATGTCGCGCGTGTCCACGTAGAACTTGTACCGCCCCAAGGCGCGGCAGACGGCGGTGACGGGATCGACCGGCGCCACAGAGCAGCGCGCGCGAGAGCGGTCCTCGATCACCATGCGGTCCGGCGATTGCAGATCCCGTATCGACAGGAGACGGACGCCATCCGATTCCGGTGCCGCGCCGCGCATAGACCACCGTGCCATCAAAAACCTCGTGCCAGAAGCGGGCGCCTCAACCTAGGCGAGAATAGACCAAGCCATCCTTAACGCCATTCGCGCCGCGCCTCATTCCATTACGCCGTAGAGGCGGAATCGGATGACTCGCAGCAGCCCCGGCGTCGCGTTCAGCGCCACGCCGGCGCGGAATGACGCGACCGCGTCCTTGATGCGGTTGGAGCGGCGATAGACCTCCGCCATGCCCAGATGCGCGTCGCCATGGCCGGGGTGGCGCGCCATTACCTGGCGGAAGCACGCCTCCGCCTCGGCCAGCACGCCATCATCCACCTCCAGGATCAGGAGGCCGAGCGTCCAGGGGGAGGCGTGCGACAGCGGGAACAGCGCCGATGCCTCCTGCAACACCTGGTAGGCGTCGCCGGCGCGGTCCTGGCGCTTCAACGCCTCCGACAGGCCGATGTACAGGTGCTCGGGCGCGCCAGGGAAGAGGATGGCGGCGCGGAACGCGGCTTGGGCGCGCACGGGATCGCCGCCCATGGCGATCAGCAGATGGCCCAATCGTTCGTGCGGAAAGCCGCTCTCCGGGAAGGCCGCGATGGTGGCTTCGAGCGCCTGTATCGCCTCGGCGTTGCGCCCGAGGCGCCACAGCGCGTCGCCGAGTCCGGCATAGGCGCCGATGCTCGCATCGCCCGCCTCGACAAGGGCCCGCAGCTCGCGTTCGGCCAAGGCGACATCGCCGCCGCAGGCGATATGGAATTCGGCATGGCGCTGGCGGATGCCGGCGTTCTCGGGGTCCGCCTCATGGGCAAGTGCGGCTTCCGCCAGCGCCTCGGCGCGGCGGTCCTGACGGAGCAGCGCCTCGGCCAGCGTGAGGTGCGGATGGGCACCACCCTCGCCGGCCGCGAAGGCCGCGCGCAGGGCGGCTTCCGCCTCGACCGGGTCGCCGCCGCCGGCGATGAGGAACTGTCCCAGGCGCAGCGCCTGCCGCCCCCCGCCCGGCGCCAGCGCCGCGGCCCGCCGTGCGGCCTCGATCGCCGTCTCCACCGCCCCCGCGAGGAACGCCACTTCGGCCGTCCCGCTCCAAGCACCGGCGAGCCCGGGATCGAGCGCCAGCGCGGCCCGAAACCCCTCACCCGCACGCACGAGGTCGCCGATGTTGAGGTCGAAATGCGCCAGCGTCAGCACGAGCTCGGCATTGTCCGGATCCAGGTCGACCGCCTCGGCCGCCGCGTCGCGCGCACCCTGCCGCTCACCGGCCGCCCAGCGCGCATGGGCGAGGTGCAGCCAGCCGCGCGCATCGGTCGCTGCGACCGCCGCCTCAGCCATCGCGCGCAGCCTCCTCCGGCGTGCGCAGGATCAGCGCGAGCGCGTGCAGCCCGGTCTTGAACTCGGCATCGAGCAGCGCGTGCACCGCGCGCGAACGGGCCAGGCGCCCCTGCCCCGCGAACTCAGGCGCTACGATGGTGACGCTGTAATGCGTCTGCCCGCCGACCGCGGCGCCCGCATGTCCCGCGTGCTTCGCGCTGTCATCCACCACCCGCACCTGGCCGGTGGGAAACGCCAGCCGCAGCGTGTCTTCGATTCGATCCTGGCGATTGCTCATGGCCCCTATCTTGGCCGCCTCCGCCGCGCTGTCCACCACGCCCGTTCGCCTTGCGGAGGCCGCGAGCCGCGCCCATAACCGCATCATGGCCAAACGCGCCCCCCGTTCGCGCAGCTTCATGGCCGAGCCCGAGCCCCCGCCGCGTCCCTGTGACCAGCCCGGGTGCCCGTTGCCCGGCGAGTATCGCGCACCCGCCGATCGGCGCCGGCTGAACGACTACAAGTGGTTCTGCCTGGAGCATGTCCGCGCCTACAACGCCGCCTGGGATTATTACAAAGGCTTCGGCCCCGCCGAGATCGAGCACGAGATCCGCTCCGACACCGGCTGGCAGCGGCCGACCTGGCCGCTTGGCCGCCTGGGTGGGCGAATTGACCCTTCGCTCCTGCGTGATCCCCTCGGCTTGTTCACCTACGCGACCAACGCCGACATGCACCGCCCCAGCCGCAATGAAACGCCGCCGGAGCTGCGCGCCGCGCTCGATGTCATGGGTCTCACCTGGCCGACCGACCAGCCGGTGCTGAAAGCGCGCTACAAGGATCTCGCGAAGCAATTCCACCCTGACGCGAATGGCGGCAACCGTGATGCCGAAGAGAAGTTAAAGGATATCAATCGCGCCTATTCGCTGCTCCGCAAGCGCCTGCAGGAGCGGATTTCGACGCCGGAGGCGGCATCGGCCGCGGCCGGGTAGCCGCCCAAGCACGAACATCCTACAGTCGACACATTCAGCCCAGAGCACCGGACACAAATGAACAAGGTTGCGAGCCTGCCTGACATCCGCCCCACCGCGGCCATCGATGCGCCCGACATCAGGGTCAAGGCGCGCGACGTCTTTGGCGTCGATACCGACATCGAGGTTCCCGCGTTTTCCTTGCGCACGGAACACGTGCCGGAGATCGACACCTCCTACCGGTTCGACAAGGAGACCACGCTGGCGATCCTGGCGGGGTTCACCTTCAACCGTCGCGTGATGGTCCAGGGCTACCACGGCACCGGAAAGTCGACCCATATCGAGCAGGTTGCGGCGCGCCTCAACTGGCCCTGCATCCGCGTCAACCTCGATAGCCACATCAGCCGCATCGACCTGATCGGCAAGGACGCCATCGTCCTCAAGGACGGCAAGCAGATCACCGAATTCCGTGAGGGCATCCTGCCCTGGGCTCTGCAGCACCCCTGCGCGCTCGTGTTCGACGAGTACGATGCGGGCCGCCCGGACGTCATGTTCGTGATCCAGCGCGTGCTGGAAGTGGAGGGCAAGCTCACTCTGCTCGACCAGAACCGCGTCATCCGGCCGCACCCCTGCTTCCGCCTGTTCTCGACGGCGAACACCGTCGGCCTCGGCGACACGACCGGCCTCTATCATGGCACCCAGCAGATCAACCAGGGCCAGATGGACCGCTGGAACATCGTTGCCACGCTGAACTACCTGCCCCATGCGCAGGAGACTTCGATCGTGCTCGCCAAGATGGGCGTCGAGGGCGACCCCAAGATGAAGAAGCAGGTCGAGGCGATGGTGGCACTCGCCGACTTGACGCGCGCCGGCTTCATCGCCGGAGACATCAGCACGGTCATGAGCCCACGCACCGTCATCACCTGGGCCGAGAACGCCAAGATCTTCGGCGATATCGGTTTCGCCTTCCGGCTCTCCTTCCTCAACAAATGCGACGAGGCCGAGCGCCAGACGGTGAGCGAATACTACCAGCGCTGCTTCAACGAGGAGCTGACCGCCGGCAGCAGCCTTCTGAAGAAGGCGGGGTAGTAGGTAACGCGTCGGGCGCGGCGACGCTGATTGCAGGAGACTGACGTGGCACGCTTCCGCCTCCACCATGCCCCGAAGACCCGGTCCTTCCGCATCCTATGGCTGCTGGAGGAACTCGGCGCAGATTACGAAATCGCCCCGCACGAGATGATGGAGGGGACGCACAAGCGTCCGGAATTCCTCGCCATCAACCCCGGCGGCAAGCTCCCGGCGCTGGAGGATCGTGGCCCGGCCGGCGACTGGAACGGCGTTGCTATTTCCGAGAGCGCGGCCATCTGCGCCTATCTCGGCGACACCCTTCCGAGCGACCTCACCCCCGCCATCGGCACGCCGGAGCGCGCACCCTACGCCACCTACCTGGCCTATGGCGCGGCCGCCATGGAACCCGCCCTGATGGATATGGCGTTTGCGCGTGCCGAGCCGCCTCGCCCGGGCATGGCCGGCTGGCCTGATTTCGCCGCCACCATCACCCGCATCGAAAATCAGATCGCAGCTCCGGGCGGTCCCTTCCTTCTCGGTAAGACCTTCACCGTGCCGGATGTGATGATCGGCTCCTTGCTGCAATGGGTGGTGGGCTGGGGCATGCACAAGCCCTCGCCGGCCACATCAGCCTACCTCGCCGCGCTCGATGCGCGCCCTGCCCTCGTCCGCGCCCGCGCCATCGACGCGCCCGCCTCAGCCTAATGAAAATCAGCGCATGAATGGCAATCAAAACCCATCTTGCGAACAGTCGCGAAGCTGGCGCAAAGTCCTTCGCGCAAACATCCACGCTGCTCTTTACCGTTTGAATGTTTTTGTGCACGATTTCAAAAAAATATTCGATCTTACGGATCGTATGTTTAAATTTGCACAGTGGATTGTTGTGCTTTCTCTGGTGAGATTTCTTGCTAATGCCAACGAAAGCAGAATACTGTCTGCGTTATTTTATGTTTTATCTGTATTTTATTTTGTTTCCATCTATTCGGCTATCCGTAACGTAGAAAATATGGCTGGGGGTAGTGGAAAATGGTCTGACACGCCTGTTCGGAATTTGTTTGCGCTTGTTTTAACCATAGCCATGGCGTTGCTATATCCAAGGTTCATGCGAGTTGTTGGTGATGCTGTCGAAACGCTGGCTACAATGCAGCAAAGCCGACGCTAGCTTATAAGGAAGTCTCGAATTGAGCGGCAAGCAGGACCTCTCCCGCCAGGAGGAATTCAAGCGCGCCACGGCCGGCGTCTTGCGCGCCATCGCGCACGCCGCGCCCGACGTACAGGTGACCTACCAGCCCGGCCCCGGCGGTGTGAGCGGCAAGCGCGTGCGCCTGCCCTTGCCGACGCGCTCGCTGCCCCCCGCAGAGATGGCGAAGCTTCGCGGTGCGGCCGATGCCGCCGCACTCCGCCTCCGCCACCACGATGAATCCGTGCACGCCAACCGCTCCCCTGCACGTCGCGAGGCACGGGAGATCTTCGACGCGCTCGAACAGGTGCGCGTCGAGAGCATCGGCTCCCAGCACATGGCCGGCGTCGCCTCCAACCTCCGCGCCCGCCTCGCCGATGAGTGCGAGGCCGAGGGCTACGACCGCATGACGCGGAAGGACCAGCTGCCGCTCCCCGCCGCACTCGCCCTCCTCGCGCGCGAAAAGATGTCCGGCCTGCCCGCACCCGAGGCCGCGCAGCGTATCCTCGACCTCTGGCGCGGCAGCCTGGTCGAAGGCGCCGACGGCGCCATGGCCGAGATGGCCGAGGCCCAGGGCGACCAGGCCGCCTTTGCACGCGCCGCGCGCCGGCTGCTCGCGGTAATGGATCTGGCCGAAGCCGAGGTCGAGGCGGAATCCGAGGACCAGGAAGAAGGCGACGAGGGCGAGCAATCCTCCCCCGTCCAGGACCAGTCCGCCGAGGGCGAAAGCCAGCAGAAGGAAAGCGACCAGTCGCTCGGCGCCCAGCCGGAATCGATGCAGGGCGAAGCCGC
>JAQGHV010000142.1 GCA_028288785.1 Rhodospirillales bacterium
GGCTACGCGATGCCGGCGGTGAAGACGGTCTGTCACCGGCTGGAGACGACGCCCTTCCGCCCATCCTGGATCCGCACGCCCGGGCGTATGCAGAACACCTTCGCGACGGAAGCCTTCCTCGACGAGGTGATCGCGGAGGCCGGCGCCGACCCGATCGCCTACCGCCTCGGCCTGCTGCCCGCCGATGAGCTGCGCGGGCGGGAGGTGCTGGAGCGCGTCGGCCGCCTCGCGAACTGGCAGACCCGCCCCTCGCCGCAACGCGACCGCACCGGCGACGTGTTGCGCGGGCGTGGCGTGACCTACGTGAAGTACGAGCTGGTTCGCACCTATATCGCCGCCGTCGCGGAGGTCGAGGTCACCCGCAGCACCGGCGCCATCAAGGTCACGCGCTTCTTCTGCACCCATGATTGCGGGCAGATGATCAATCCTGACGGGGTCAAGTCGCAGATCGAGGGCAACATCATCCACACCCTCAGTCGTACCCTGAAGGAGGAGCTGCTCTATGACCGCAGCACCGTCACCAGCCGCGACTGGTCGACCTACCAGGTCATCACCTTCCCCGAGGTGCCGGCGATCCAGATCGAACTGATCGACCGGCCCACCGAACGCATGTGGGGCGCGGGCGAACCGGCCGCCGCGGTGGTGCCCTCGGCGGTGTCAAACGCCATCTTCGATGCGACGGGGGTGCGCCTGCGGAGCGTGCCGTTCACGGCGGCCAAGCTGCTGGCGGCGCTGCGCGGGGCCTGACCCGCCCCGCCGCGCGACTGCTCGCTTCCGCCGAAGGGCGGGCGGGCGTGCCGCGCCTGTTCATCAATGCGAGGTCGGCGTCTTGCCGCCGCGCCACCAATCGCCCGAACTGTGGCCGATCCGGCGCCGCTTTCCCGGCGCCTCCCGGGCGATCAAGTGACGACAGCCTGAGAGGCGAGGTTCGCCACCCTCGGCGGCTACCCGACACCCGCCACCTTCCGCGCTTGGCTGCGCCCCGGTTTGCGACAGCGGTGAGGAAGCAATGCTCTTCGCGACCTTCATCCACTCGCCGCGCAATCCTTGCTCGCGTCTTGGCTCGGAGCGCACGCACCAATGCCTTCTTGCGCCGCGGTCAGCTTGGCGGCACCTGATGGCACCCCACATGGACTAGCCATGACCCCGTCCGAACTGCTGCACAGCCCGCGCCCCCTCGCGCCCGAGAAATTCAGCGACCCCAACATCACCGCCAAGGGCGAAACCCGCGCGAGCGTCGGCTTCGGCGGTCTCGCCACGCTCTGGGTCAATACCGGCACGCTGTGCAACATCACCTGCGTCAACTGCTACATCGAGAGCAGCCCGCGCAATGACCGCCTTGCCTACCTCAGCGCCGCCGAACTGTCTGAACGGCTCGATGAGGCCGCCACCCTCGGCGCGCCGCTGCGCGAGGTGGGGTTCACCGGCGGCGAGCCCTTCCTAAATCGCGATCTGCCCGCGATGGTGCGCGATGTGCTCTCGCGCGGCCTCCAGGCGATGGTCCTCACCAACGCCATGAAGCCGATGCGCAACCACGCCGCGGCCATCCTCGCACTAGCCGCAGAATACGGCGCGGCCCTCACCCTCCGTGTCAGCCTCGACCACCACGAGGCCGGGCCGCATGACGCCGAGCGCGGCGCCGGCAGCTTCGCCCAAGCAGTCGACGGGCTCGTGTGGCTCGCCCGCAACGGCGTCGACACCCACGTCGCCGGTCGCGCCGGCTTCGGCGATGCCGGCGAGGCCACCATGCGCTCGGGCTACCGCCGCCTCTTCGAGCAGCACGACATCCCGATCGACGTCGATGACCCGATCGCCCTCACTCTGTTTCCGGAAATGGACGCCACCGCCGACGTGCCGGAAATCACCACCGCCTGCTGGCGCATCCTCGGAAAGTCGCCCAACAGCATGATGTGCGCCTCCTCCCGCATGCTCGTGAAACGCCGCGGCGCGGACAAGCCGGCCTACGTCGCCTGCACGCTGCTGCCCTACGACCCGCAATTCGAACTTGGCGCCACACTCGCGGAGGCGTCGCGGCCGGTGGCCCTGAACCACCGGCATTGCGCGACGTTTTGCGTGCTGGGTGGGGCGGCTTGCTCGCGGTGAGGCGATAAGGCCGGGAGCAGGAATTCTCCCGGACCCTCTCGGACCGGTAATGCGGGATCAGCCAGCCGCAGGTTGAACCCGCATCCGCGAAGGAGATCGACATGCCGCGGGCATCCCCCGGAAACCGCGCGATGGCGAGCTCCGGGCGCGCGAGGATGATGGCCAGGTAGGTCCGCAGGTCGTTGTACTTGACCACCGCGATGGGCTCCGTCGCTGCCCGGTCCTTGGCGAGCACGTAGCCCCAGGGCCCCATCCACGCGCAATCGACCTTGTCGTTGGCGAGCCACCGCGATCCCAGCCCAATCCGCCGTGATGGTCAGCTCTACGGAGGCCTAGCCGCGCGCGCCAGATGCGCGAAGGACGGCTCATAGGCGCGGCGCGTGTCGCCGGCGGTGGGTTGGAACGGTCCCACCGCGAAGCGCAGCCGCGCGCCGGATTGCGCGCTGCCGGCGACAAGGACCAGCGCGGGTGCGGCAAGGAGCCATCGGCGGGACGCCTTCATGCGGGGTTCGCCTTGATCCCCTATACGCTCCGGCCCGCGCGAGGGACGCGCCCAAATCGTCGCGTGCGGGTGATCGGGGCTGCCTTGCATCTCCCTGGCGCCACGCGC
>JAQGHV010000175.1 GCA_028288785.1 Rhodospirillales bacterium
TTGTGCCATTCCGGACCGTTCCCGGAGGAGCGCTTCCAGGGCAACCTCGCCCCCAGCCTCGCCGGCGCCGGCGCGCGGCTTGACGCGGCGGAGCTTCGCCTGCGCCTGGTGGATTCCCGGCGCTTGAATCCGGACAGCATCATGCCTTCCTACTATCGCACCGAGGGCCTGAACCGCGTCGCGCCGGCAGTCCGCGGCCGCACGATCCTGGCGGCCCAGGACATCGAGGACGTGATCGCCTTCCTGGTCACCCTGTGGGAGGAGAGACCATGACCACACCCCGCCGCCTGCTGCTTGTCGCCGCGCCCGCGCTGCTGCTGGCACCCGCCATCGCGCACGCCACACCCGATGCAATGGCAGCGGCGCTCCGCGAGTTCACCGGTGGCGCCGAAGTCAGGCGCGGGCGGGTCGCGATGGACATCTCGCCGCTGGTCGAGAATGGCAACACCGTGCCGCTGTCCGTCATCGTGGACAGCCCGATGACGGAGGATGACCACGTCCGCGCCATCGCCATCTTCAACGAACGCAATCCGCAGCCGCACGTCATCACCGCCCACTACTCGGCGCGATCGGGACAGGCGCTGCTGGCGACGCATATCCGGCTCGCGACATCGCAGAACCTGCTCGCGGTCGCGGCACTGTCGGGTGGCACCTTCTGGTCGGACAGCGCGCAGGTCGTCGTCACCCTCGCCGCCTGCCTGGAGGGTTGAGATGGCCCGCGTTCTCATCAACATCCCCCGCGAGATCCGCGCCGGCGAGACCATCGCCATCCGCACGCTCATCCAGCATGCGATGGAGAGCGGCTACCGGCCAGGTGCCGATGGTAACGTGGTCCCGCGCGACATCCTCCGCCGCTTCACCGCGCGCTTCGATGACGAGGTGGTATTCGCCGCCGAGTTCTCCCCCGCGATCGCCGCCAACCCCTTCCTGTCCTTCACCATGAACGTCGTCGCCGGCGGCACGCTCACGCTGCGCTGGGAGGGTGATAACGGCTTCGACCAGACCGAGACGCGGCGGATCACCGTGGCATGAAGCGCCTGGCGCTGCTGGCGCTGTGCTGCCTTCCGGCGGCGGCGCAGGAACTCCGCTCAGGCTTCGAGGACATGGCGCGCGAGACCCAGGCCCTGCAGCGCGAGGACGCCACCAACCCGGCCATGCTGTGGGTCCAGGAAGGCGAGGCGCTGTGGTCCAGCCCGGCGGGTGCCAACGCCCAATCCTGCGCGTCCTGCCATGGCGCCGCGGAAACCTCGATGCGCGGGGTGGCGGCGCGCTATCCCGCCTGGGATGAGGCGAGCGCTGCGCCCACCGACCTCGCTGGCCGCATCGCGCAGTGCCGCACGGAGCGTCAGGGTGCGCCACCGCTGGAACGGGAATCGCCCGGCCTGCTGGCACTCAGCGCCTATGTCGGGCTGCAGTCGCGCGGGGTCGCGATCAGCCCGCCCGCCGATCCGAGGTTGGCGCCGGCAATGTCCCAGGGGGCGGCGCTCTATGCCGAGCGCCGTGGGCAGCTCGACCTCTCCTGCGCCCAGTGCCACGACGACAATGCAGGTCGGCGCCTCGCCGGCAGCACCATTCCCCAGGCGCATCCCACCGGCTACCCGCTGTATCGGCTAGAGTGGCAGGGCCTCGGCTCCCTGCAGCGGCGGTTGCGCGGCTGCATGACCGGCGTGCGCGCCGAGCCCTTCCGTTATGGGGCACCGGAGTACATCGCGATCGAGGCGTTCCTCATGGGCCGGGCCACCGGCATGGCAATGGAGACCCCCGCGGTTCGGCCTTGATGACGGCATTGCGGGCTCTCACCAGCAGGTAACCGGACCGACGCCGCCGCCGGACGGAAAGTCTCCGGCCCCGGAATGGTTCGCTTCATCAACATAGTCTCGGCACTGCAACGTGTCAGCCGCTATTTCACACCGCTTCACGGGGGGCGTACAGTCGCCTGCTGGTCTGGAGCAAACATGCATCTCATCGATAGTCTACGCGATCTGCCGCCCCCGCCCGCTGGTCTGCTGCAATCCTCAAGCCTGTTCCTCGATTTCGATGGAACTCTTGTGGACATCGCGCCGTCACCCGATGCCGTCATCGTCGACGCCGGCCTCCGCGGCCTGCTCGCCGAGCTAGGCCGCCGCATGGGCGGCAGGGTCGCCGTGGTGAGTGGCCGCTCGATCGCGCAGCTCGACTACCTGATCGGTCCGGTCGCTGGGATGATCGCGGTGTCGGGGAGCCACGGCAGCGAACACCGCTTCGACGGGGTGGAAGACAAGCCGTCCCGTCCCGCCAGCCTCGCCATCGTGGAGCGGCGGATGCGCGAAGCAGCCGCCCGTCACGACGGCGCCATCGTGGAGCCGAAGAGCTTCGGCGTCGCGCTCCACTACCGCCTCGCACCCGGCTTCGAAGATGAGGCACGCGCACTCGTCCAAGACCTCGCCTCCGAGTTCGGCCTGGCGGTTCAGGACGGCAAGATGATGATCGAGGCGCGGCTGCCCGGCACCGACAAGGGCGTCGCGATCACCCACCTGATGCAGCGCCCCGCCATGGCCGCGACGCGCCCCGTCTTCGTGGGCGACGACCTCACCGATGAACACGGTTTTGCCGCCGCCGTCGCGCTCGGCGGCACCGGCATCCTGGTGGGCGAGCCGCGGCCGACCGCGGCGGAGTACCGACTGGCGAACCCCGCCGCCGTGCGAAACTGGCTCGCGGGAGAAATGCAATGACAGCGACGCTCGATCTCTGGCCAATCGGCAATTGCCAGGTCTCCGCCCTCGTGGATCGCGCCGGCCGCTTCTCCTGGGGGTGCGTCCCGCAGGTCGATGGCGACCCCACATTCTGCTCCCTGCTCGATGACAGCCCCCGCGCCGGCGAGGGTGCCCGCGGCTTCTGGGAAATCGACCTCGACGGGGTGACATCCACCAGGCAGCAATACGTGCGCAACACGCCGGTGCTGACGACGCGCCACACCGATGCCGACGGCAACATCATCGACGTGATCGATTTTTGCCCCCGTTTCAGCCGCCACCATCGTCCGTTTCGGCCTGTCGCCTTCGTCAGGATCGTCCGCCCCGTGGCCGGCAGCCCGCGCATCCGCGTGCGTTTGCGTCCGGCGCGCGCCTGGGGGAGCGCCGATCCCGAGCGCACGCGCGGGTCCAACCACATCCGCTACATTCTCGACGAAATGACCCTGCGCCTCACGACCAACGCGCCGATCGGCTGGGTCGAGGATGAGCGGCTGTTCCGGGTCGAGCGCCCGCTGTATTTCTTCCTCGGTCCGGACGAGACCTTCGAGGGCGATCTCGCGGCCTCGGTCGAGATGATGCTCGACCGCACAACCCACGACTGGCGCCAATGGGTGCGCGGGCTCGCCACGCCGCTGGAATGGCAGAGCACCGTCATCCGCGCAGCCATCACGCTGAAACTGTGCCAGCACGAGGAGACCGGGGCCATCGTCGCGGCGCTCACGACCTCGATCCCCGAACACTCCGACTCCCAGCGCAACTGGGACTACCGGTATTGCTGGATCCGGGATGCCTACTACACGGTCCAGGCGCTGAACCGGCTCGGTGCGCTGGATGTGCTGGAATCCTATCTCGAATACCTGCGCAACATCGTGGACAACGCGAAGGGCGGGTATATCCAGCCGCTATACGGTGTCACCGGCACCGCGACCCTCACCGAGCGGATCGAGACCAGTCTAAACGGCTATCGCGGCATGGGTCCGGTGCGCGTCGGCAACCAGGCCTATGAGCAAATCCAGCACGATGCCTACGGGCAGATCGTGCTCTCCAACGTCCAGGCCTTCTTTGACGACCGGCTCTACCGGATCGCCGGCGCCGAGGATTTCCGCGCGCTGGAGGCGGTCGGCGAGCGCGCCTGGCTGGCGCATGACAAGCCCGATGCGGGGCTGTGGGAACTGCGCACACGCAGCCACGTCCACACCTATTCCGCCGCCATGTGCTGGGCTGCCTGCGACAGGCTCGCCAACGCGGCGACGTCTCTTGGTCTGCTCGATCGTGAGGCTTTCTGGCGCGATCGCGCGGCCACCATCCGCGCGACGATCGAAGGTGCCGCCTGGCGCGAGGAAACGCAGCGCATGTCCGCGACCTTCGGCGGCGACAACCTCGATGCCAGCCTGATCCAGCTGCTCGATCTTCGCTTCCTCACGCCCGCCGACCCTCGCTTCCGCGCGACGCTGGAGGCCGTGGAACAGGGTCTGCGCCGCGGCTCGACCATGCTGCGCTATGCAACGGAAGATGATTTCGGCCTACCGAAGACGGCCTTCAATCTCTGCACCTTCTGGCTCATCGAGGCGCTGCATGCGACGGGCCGCGTCCTCGACGCGCGCGCCTTGTTCGAGGAGATGATCGAGCGCTGCACGCCGGCGGGATTGCTCTCGGAGGGTATCGATCCCTTGAGCGGCGAGTTGTGGGGAAACTATCCGCAGACCTATTCGCTTGTCGGGCTGATCAACTGCGCCGGCTTGCTGAGTAAGCCATGGAGCTCCGTACGATGAGCCGTCTGGTGGTCATTTCGAACCGTGTCTCGGTGCCGACTTCGGATGTGGGCGGAGCGCAGGGCGGTCTGTCCGTGGCCCTTGCCGCGGCGCTGCGGGAGAGCAACGGCGTTTGGTTCGGCTGGTCCGGCGAGGAGACGGAACATTTCTCCGGGCATATCAACTTCCAACGCAATTTCGGCGTGGCCACCGCCACCATCGACCTCGAACCACATGATATCGAGGAATACTACAACGGCTACGCGAACCGCACGCTCTGGCCGCTGTTCCACTACCGTGTCGACCTCGCGGAATTCGAGCGCGGCTTCGCTGGCGGGTATGAGCGGGTCAACGCGCGCTTCGCGGATACGGTGGTGCCGCTGATTGAGCCGGAGGACCTCGTCTGGGTCAATGATTACCACCTGATCCCGCTGGGGCAGAAGCTGCGCGAGCGCGGGTGCCGCAACCGGATCGGCTTCTTCCTGCACATCCCCTGGCCGCCGATGCCGCTTCTACTCTCGCTCCCGAGCCATCGCGAGCTCGTTCAATCAATGTTCGCCTACGACGTCGTCGGATTTCAGACCAAGGACTCGCTGGAGGCATTCCGAGACTACGCGCGCGTGCAGCTGGGTGCCGATTTTGGCGATGACGACGGCGTCGTCCATGAAGGGCGCTCGATCCGCGCAATCGCCTGCCCGATCGGGATCGACACGACCGAATTCCGTGCCAGCGCCGAAGGCGAGGTTGCACGCGGCGTCTTCGAGCAGATGCGCGCGAGCGCCAATGGCCGCACCATGATCATCGGCGTCGATCGGCTCGACTACTCCAAGGGCCTGCAGGAACGGTTCCTGGGCTACGAGCGCTTCCTCGCCGCCAATCCGGACAAGCATGGTGCCGTGTTTCTCCTCCAGATCGCGCCGCCGTCCCGTGGCGAGGTGCAGAGCTACCAGGAGATCCGCGCGCAACTCGATGCGCTGTCCGGACGGATCAACGGCGAATTCGCCGATGCCGAGTGGGTCCCCATCCGCTACGTCAACAAGGGTCATCCGCGCGAACAGCTCGCGGGCATGTATCGTGCGGCGCGGATCGGGCTGGTGACGCCCCTGCGCGACGGCATGAACCTCGTTGCGAAGGAATACGTGGCGGCGCAGGACGCGAAGGATCCCGGCGTGCTTATCCTTTCGCGCTTCGCCGGTGCGGCCGAGCAGCTCGCCGATGCCCTCCTCGTCAATCCGCACAGCCCCGAAGAACTCGCCGACGCGATCGCCACGGCGCTGGCGATGCCGCTGACTGAACGGATCGCGCGCTGGCGTCGGATGCTGGACAACATCGAGGCCGAGGACGTCATCTGGTGGCGCCGCCGCTTCACCGACGCGCTGGAGGCGTCGCAACCGCAAGCCGCCAATTGAGGGTGTACTCTATTTAGGGGGCGCGGCTTGTGGCGGCTTGCTCTTTTTTGTGCCCTCAAGCGGCGGGCGCCCGCTCCGCGTGCTTGCCTCGCCGGACTACCGGCGGCGGCCATTCGGCCTTGCGGCGCTGCGCGCCGGCTGTGCCCAAACCCCGGAATTAGGCGCCCCCTGCTTGGCTCGCCGAACAACCGGCGCCGCCTGCTTGGTTCGCCAAACAACCGGCGTCGCCATTCGGCCTTGCGGCGCTGCGCGCCGATTTGCCCTCAGACGCTGGGCGCCGCCTTCGGCGGCTTGGAGCGCCGGACGACCTGCACTGGCCCTGTGACGCTGCACGCGGTTTGCGCCTCCGCACAGCGGACGTGCGCCCCCTCAATACTCATACGAATAGCTGAGCCCGAGCCGGTCGCCTGCTTCGCCCGTCTGGCTTTCGGCTTCGACGCGGAGGCGCGGGGTCAATTCGACCTGCACGTTCACCCCCGGAGGCGCGCTGCCGGTACCCTGGCGTACGCCGACATAGACGCCCGGCGCGACATAGCGCCCGGCCTCCACCGTGGCGCCGCCCTGCTGGGTCTGCCCGGCGGAGAGGCGGTCGAGGCCAAGCACCGCGCGGATGCGCGCGGCCGGCGTCTGGCTCTCGGTAATCACGCCGGCGAGTTGCGCCAGGGCCTGCGTCAAGCTCGCGATTTCGAACGGCGACAAGCGGCCCACCTCGCGGTCGAACAGCAGCCGTGCGAGCGCCTCGTCCTGCGGCAATTCAGGCACCGCGCTCAAGGTGAGCTGCGGTGCCGAAGGCTGCCCGGTGATGGCAAGCGTGATCGTGTGCGAGCGGCTGCGCGAGCTCGCCAGGAAGTCGAGGCTCGGCACCAAGGTGCCCGCGTCGAAATTCACCAGCCCGCGAGTGAGGTTCAGGGCACGCACAGCAAGATCGAAGCTGCCGCGCCGCAGCCTGAAGCCACCCGAAGGCAGGGGTGCCGCGAGGTTGCCCCGCACCGTGATTTCGCCGCCGAGCTCGGCCTCGAGGCCCCGCCCTCGCACGAAGATGGCGCGCGGCGCGCTGATGGTGATGTCGAGGGCCAGCGGCTCGCCTGGCGGCGGCGGCGGACGGGCGTTGTTGCGTGCGACCGGTCGCGGGCGCCCCGGTGGCAGCGGCCCGAGCTCACGCACCGCGCCGATCTGCGGAATGTTGGCGGCGAGCTGTTCGGGGATACGGATATCGACGCGGATCAGGTCGATCCGGCCGGACAGGCGGCCGCCAGCCAGCAGCGGCCCGGCGACACGCAGGTCGGCATTCAGGATCGCCTCCACGAGTTCGGACCGGATAGGCCGGGCGCGCACGGCGGTGAGGGTCAGCGCGGCGGGGATATCCTCGCCGAGCGGCTCCAGCCAGCCTTCGGCGGCGAGCCGGCCACCGCCTGGGGTCGTCGCCGCGAAGCGCTCGACGACCAGGCGCTGCCCGGCCGCGCTCAGCCGTGCCGTGATGTCGTTCACCTGCACGCCTAGCTCGGAGTCCGAGTATCGGCCGCCCGAGAAGTCGACGCTGCCCGCCAGCTGCGGTGCGTTGGGCGTACCGGAAACCCGCAGATCGAGGGTGGCGCGCCCGCTTGCCCGCCCCGCGCTGCCGGCCAGGAACGGTGCGGCGAGCACCCCGATGTCGAGCCGGCCGCGGAGCTGCGCTTCAGTTGCCGCGCCGGCGCCGAGCCCGCGTGGCTGCGCGGCATCGAGGCTGAGGGAAATGCCGGGCCCGGCTTCAAGACGCGCTTCCACCCGGGCCGAATTGGCCGAGGCAGTGCCGGTCGCGGTCAGCTGCGCGAGGGGTAAGGTAGGTGCCGCGAGTGCGCGCAGCCCGGTGCCGCGCAGGTTGAACCTTGCATCTGGGTTGGCCAGGGGACCGCTGGCGGTGACTTCGCCTGAAAAGACACCTTCTGCGGCGCCCGCGCTGAACGGCGCGATCGGCAATGCCGCGAGCTCGGCGCGGGCCGTCAGCGCTTGCCCCCGGATCTGGCCCTGTACGGCAAGGCGCCCGCCGCGCGGCGAGGCGAAGCGTGACGGTGCAAGCGTGATGTCCCCGTTCGCGTCGCGCCGCACGTGCATGCCACCTTGCAAAACGACCGATTCCGGACCGGCACGCAGCTCCAACCGGCTGAAGGCGGCCTCGATCGCCTCGTCGATCGCCACCCGCGCCGCCGCCTCGATGCCCGCCTGAGCCGACGCGCCGCTGAGGCGCAGTTCCGTGGCGGCAAGCGTGCCGTTCGCTTCCAGCAAGACCCGCGCCTGTTGCCCGCTCATCCGCAGGCTGGGGCCGTCGAGACGCAAGGAAACCCCCTGTGCGGCCGGACCCGTGGCACCCGGAATGGCGGTGGCGCGAACCGAGGCCGTCACGCGCCCACCGAGGCTCGGCACGAAGCGCGATAGGTCCGGCAGCGTGAGATCGAGTGCACCCACGAAGGGTCCACCGACCGGCCCTTCGGCTTCGCCTCGCACGGTGGCGCCCGCCCAGGCGGCGTCCAGCCCGCTTACCCGGAAGCGTCCATCGGCATTGGCGGCGTCCAGGCGTACCGTCAGCGGCTGTCCGTCCAGACGCCCTTCGGCATCGGCGTGCATGGCGGCCGGGCTGGCGTCGATCGCCACCCGCAGCATCTCCAACACCCGCCCGGAGGCGCGCAGGTGGTCGGTCTGCAGCACGGCCTGGGCGCGCGGCGCCGCGGCATTGCCGGTGATGCGCCCCTCAAGCGTCACCCGGCCCTCGGCGTTGGGCGGGTCGACGACGCTGCCGCGAATGGCGAGGTCGAGCTCCCCGACGGCGGCACCTTCGACCGCAACGTCGATACGTGCCGCAGCCAGGTTGAGCCGCACCGCGCGCCCGCCATTGGCGGCGCGAGCGCGCAGCGTGACCGTCTCGCCAAGCAGTGGGTCGGCGGCGGTCCCCGTGCTCGGCTCGCCGATCGCGGCATCCGCCTCCACCCAAGGCGCGGCGAGGATGCCGCCGACGCGCAGGTCGACTCCCACCGAACTCCACCCGGTGCCCGCGGGCACCAGTGCGCCGAACACCTCCGGCCGCGCCAAATCGAGGTGCCCGCTGCCGGCAAGCCCGCCATCGGCGCCGGCGCGCCCGGTCCCGGAGAAGCGCCCTGCAGGCGCCGCGATGGCCAGGCGCTCAAAATCCCAGTCGCCGGCGGGCGATTGCCGTGCCGCGATGCCCAGAGTTATCTCGGACGCAAGCGGCTGTATCTCCGCCGGCAGGAAGGCACCCGGAAGGACCTGCAGGTCACCCGCGAGGGCCAGTCCGTCAGCCACCGCCAACGTCCCCTCCCCGGTCACCCCACTGTCGCCCATCCGGGTATCGAGCCGCCAGCGACCGTTATCCAGCCGCAGCTGCGCCTCGAAGGCGGCGTCGGAACGGCCCGCCATGGCCGCCACGACGCCGCCCGCCGGCTCCATCGCGTCGAGCCGAGCGGTGAGCGCCCCCGCTGCGATGTTCGCCTCAAGCTGTACCCTTCCGGGCCGGTCGAGCCGCATGACCATCAGCCGCGCCATTCCCTCGGCGCCCGCGAGGTGCAGCCCGCCCGCCACGCTCAGTGCCGCCGGACCGCCGGGCATGGCCTCGCCGAGTTCGAGGCGGGTGACCTCCAGTGCATCGAGCCGGATGGCGACGGGCAGTTGCGGTAGTTCGGGCATCGTGAAGCCCGCGGGCTCCTCAGGTGCCGGGTCGGTGGGATCTCCGGGCGGCAGCCGCAGGATCTGGATGCGCGCGGCACGAACGCTGCGCAGACGCGCCTCACGCTGGAACAGGGCTCGCCAATCCAGGTCGAGCTCCACACCTTCCAGGACCAGCCACGGCCCACCGGCATCGGCCAGCGTACCGCGCGCAAGGGCAAGGCGCGAGGGGATTGGTCCCTCAAGCCCCTCCAGCGTCAGGCCAGGTACCGCCCACATGGCGGCGCGCGCAAGCTGCGCGCTGCCCCACGGTGTCGCAAGCACCACCAGCAGCAGTGCCGGCAGCAGGATCAGCACGGCGAGGGCGCGGAGGAGGAACCGGACCATGGGCTTCAGAAGGCGTGTCCAATCCCGATGTAAAGCCCGAAGCCGGCGCTGCCTGGCTGGCGCACGAGCGGCACGGCCACATCCGCCCGCACCGGCCCGAACGCCGTGTAGTAGCGCGCGCCCACCCCGGCACCGACGCGCAACGCATCGGTCGGCGCGAACGAGTCCGTGCCCACCGCGCCCGCATCGATGAAGGCGACGCCGCCAAAACTTCCCCCAAAGCGCTGGCGAAGCTCGACCGAACCCTCGGCCAGGCTGGCGCCGCCGGCGGGACGGTTGCGCTGATCGCGCGGGCCGATGCTCTGGTAGGTGAAGCCGCGCACCGAGCCGCCGCCGCCGGCATAGAACCGCTGGGCCGGTGGCACATCCGGGGCTTCGGCGCCAAGCAGGGAACCCAGGCTCGCCCGCAATGCGAGGATGCTGCGCCCGTTGCCGCTGAGATCGAGGTAGGTCGAGCCCGTGGTGCGGGCGGGCATATAGGCCTCCGAGCGGCTGATCGAATAGCTCGGCGTCAGGCTCAGGCTCAGGCGGATGCCCTGCCGCGGATCGAGTTGGCTGTCGGAACTGTCATACCGGGCGTTTGTCGCGAAACCCATGAGGTTCGAGGGGCGCAACGCTCCGCCGGACGGAGCCGATTGACCGATTTCGGCGGTCGGGCCGGCGCTCGCCGTCCAGCGCCGGCTGAGGCGCCATTCATACAGGACGGAAGCCTCCACCGCGTCGCGATCGAACGCCTCCAGGCGGTCACGGTTGAGCGAAAGCTGTGTCACGAGGGTACCATCATAGTCGAATGGAA
>JAQGHV010000382.1 GCA_028288785.1 Rhodospirillales bacterium
GGCGCCCGCTCGCGGACCTCATCTGGGCCAGCGGCCATATGCCGCGCCAACAGGCCGGACACATGACCGCATCCAGACCTCGTCATCCGCGTCCAAACCCTTGTCTCGAAGGGGCCGTCCACACATGAATCACCCCCAGCCGCGTCGGGCCAAGTCATTCACAAACAGTCACTTAGGCTGCGACCGAGCCTCGCGGATTACCTCGATTGCGACCGCCCAGGACGCCGGCCAATCCTGTGGCTGCTTCTTTCCCGGCCGACACAATTGCGATCGTAGTAGACACATTCACACCAGTTGGCGGGACATCCATATTCCAACAGAGGTCCGCAGCCGTGCCGGACCTGACCCAACTCGTTCTGTGTACTTTGCGGCGGCCCTGCTGCGTGCCGTCACCACCAGGCCGGGCATCGCCTACGTCGCCGCGCACCCGCTGTCGGGCGACCGCGCGGAAGGCGACGCCTGCAGCTTCGCGGCCTACACGGCGTCATCCATGTCGTCGCGGCAACCATTCGGGTCGGTCTCCACCAAGCTCGGGCGTCGGCAACGCCCATCGGCATGGCGTCTCCGACATGCGCAGCACCGGGCCAAGCGTCAGCAGGTCGCCGTAGGAGGAGTCCTCGCGCACATACAACGGTTCTAGCTCGGCCTCCGTCAGTTGCTCGGGCGCATCGCCGAAGCCGCTGACCAACCCCTGGCGCTGGTAGAACATGGCGGATTGGCAGAGCGAAACCTGCACGTGGTAGCTGCCACCCTCGCGGGCCCGGCGGCCCAGGGCCAGCATCGCGCCGAAGGCGGCGAGGTAGCCCGTCAGATAGTCGCACATCGGGGCCGGGGCGAGCTTCGGCCGCCCGGCGCCCGTCATCTCCCCCTGGGTATGCGCGATGCCCGTGACCGACTGCGCGACCTGCTCCCATCCACCCTTGCTCGCGAAGGGGCCGCCGGACCCAAAGCAGTTGATCGACACGACGATCAGACCGGGGCGAAGCCGGACCAGCTCCTCCAGGCCGAAGCCACGTTCGCCCAGGCGTCCCGGGCGGTAGCCGTTGACGAACATGTCGGCATGGCACACCAGCGCGGCCAGGCGCTCCGCCTCCTCCGCGCGCCGGAGATCGAGGAAGCAGCTGCGCTTGCCGTGGCTCAGGTCACGGACGAATTCTGGCACCTGCGGAAGCGCCTGCGACGCGACCATCAGGACATGGGCGCCGTGTTCGGCCAGGGTCCGGCTGGCGGTGGGACCGGCCAGGATGCGGGTCAGGTCGAGGATGCGCACCCCCGACAGGGGGCGGTCGCCGGGGGGAAGCGGCTCGGGCTCGCCATCGGCGATCTTGGTGATCTCCACCACGGGCCGGGTGGCGAGGTAGGCGCCTTGCGGGTGCGCCAGCCACTCCTCTGCCGCCCCGACCTTGCCGCCGCAGGCTTGCGCTTCGGCGATTGCCGTCTCAAGCGCGTCGGCGTTCCAGCGACCGACGGCGGCGCTGACGGAGGCCGACGTGCTTTCGCATTCCAGCACGTCCAGCACGCGGCGCTCGAGATGGGGAAGGTTGAAGTGCGGCAGGAACCAGCGCCCGTCCGCGGTCGGCCAGGGCTGGGTCACCGTGACCATGTGCTTCATGCTGTCGGACATCGTGAGGCGGCGATACCGCCCATCCTCATCCCGACGCATGGTGTAGTCTACGACCCGCAAGGTCGCCGCCGCCTCGGGCACGGCGACTGCAATGGCCTGGCGGCGGCCAGCGCGCAGTTCCCAGAGGTCGCTGGCCGCGACGCCGGTGGCGGCGAGAACGGCGGCCGCCGTTTCCCCGATACGGAAGGGTGTCCGGTAGAACGGATCGGACCCGGTGATCGTGACTTCACCGGCCTCCGGCTCCGTCATGGCCCGGATGGCCATCAGCTCGGAGAAAGCGCCGGACCGATCTGCCTGTGTCATTCTGTGTTCCTTCTGACGGCCGCGGATGCGCCGGAAACCGTGTCACGTTTAAGGCGATTGGCCGGCAGCTTCTTTGTCAAACGTACATGCCAACCTGGATCGGTCCCGGCGCAATCCGGCCAGGGAAGAGGGCGACGCCAGCACCGCGCCCTACGAAATCTGTTCGATGCATAGAGCCTGCGACGCGGGCCTCCTTGGCATTCACAGCGCTGTGGCGACGAGCAGCGCAACGGCCGCATGGAGAGAATGTTGAAACGCAGTAGTAGCGCCCGGCCGTCGTGCTCGGCACGCTGGTGCTGCAAGGCCTGACGCTGAAGCCATTGCTCGGCTGGATGAGGCTGAAGCATGACGGTCTGATCGAGGCGGAGATCGCGGTAGCGCGTGCGGCAGCCCTGGAGGCGACGATGGCCGCGCTGGCAGGCGAAGATGAGCCGGCCGCCGGGCGGCTCCGGCTGGATTATGCGGCGAAGCTGAACGAGTCGCAGGCGGGGCGGTACCCGCATGGCTCAGGCATGACCCAGCTGGAGCTGCGGATCATTCGCCACGCACGCCGCGCCATCGACGCATTGCGGGATGGCGGGCGTATCGGCGACGATGCGCATCGCCAAGTCGAGCAGGAACTCGACTGGCTGGAACTGAGCACACGCGCACAGAGCGGCGGGCTCTCACGCCAGCGGTACCCGTCTTGGGGGCGGACCTGATCTGTTGGGGACAATGTCGGGGCAAGTCCGCAATCCGTTCCAAGAATAAGGAACGGCCACAAGCACTTACTTCGCAAGAAGTGGTGGAGCCAGGCTCCGTCAAACAAGCTGCCGCTAGTGTTCGTGGTTGGCTTCTAATCTGCTGAACGCCAAGCTATCAAAGATCGCAGCGTCGTCACCGTCCGCAGTTGATCGCTACAATCCGCACCTATAGTGTGGGCTGAGATGTGGGCTGGATTGCCGCTCGCGCTAAGATGCAAGGAGCGGGAATGGCCGTCAACAAGCTGACAGCACTCGGAGTCAAGCGCCTAGTGCATCCCGGTCGCTACGGCGATGGCGGCGGGCTGTGGCTGCAGGTGCGCAGCGCCGACCAGCGCTCTTGGCTGTTCCGCTACGCGCTGCACGGCAAGGCTCGCCAGATGGGCCTCGGGCCCCTTGTGGATGTGTCGCTCGCCGAAGCACGTGAGGCCGCGGGCGCTTGCCGACGCCTGGTGCGTGAGGGAATGGACCCGATCGAGAAGCGACGCACCGACCGCATTGGCGCGGCCACAGCTCAAGGCATGACCTTCCGGGATGTCGCCGCGCGCTACCTCGCCGCCAATGAAGGCGCGTGGCGCAACGAGAAGCACCGCTACCAGTGGCGGCACACCCTCGAGGTGGCGCACGCGGTGTTTGGCGCCCGCCCGGTGGCTGCTATTGCGACCGGCGACGTCATCGCGGTGCTGGAGCCAATCTGGCAAGTGAAGACCGAAACCGCGAAGCGCCTGCGCGGGCGTATCGAGACGGTGCTCGACTACGCCACGGCGCAGGGCTGGCGCTCTGGCGACAATCCGGCGCGGTGGCGCGGCCACCTATCTAACATCCTGCCTTCGCCGAAGCGAATTGCGCAGGTAGAGCATTACGCCGCGTTGCCTTGGCCGAAGATTGCCGAGTTCATGATGGCGTTGCAGGCCGAGAGTGGCATTGCTGCGCGGGCGCTGGAGTTCACCGTGCTGACCGCCGCGCGCACCGGCGAAACGTTGGGCGCCACGTGGCCGGAGATCGACCTGGGTGCGGCCCTATGGACAGTACCGGCCGCTCGCATGAAGGCGGGGAAGGAGCACCGCGTGCCGCTATCGCCTGCCGCTGTTGCGGTGCTGCGCAAGATGCTGCCGCTGCCGCTGCGGGGCACTGGGCGCGGTCCGGACTGGGTGTTCCCGGGTGCGCGCGCCGGCAAGGCGTTGAGCAACATGTCGATGAACATGCTCGTGCGGCGGATGGGGCAGGGTGGCCTGACGGTGCACGGCTTCCGGTCGTGCTTTCGCGATTGGTGCGCGGAGGCCACGGCCCACTCGCGCGAGGTGGCGGAGCAGGCCTTGGCGCACCTTCTTTCCGACAAGGTGGAGGCGGCGTACCGCCGCGGTGACTTGCTTGAGAAGCGGCGCGGACTCATGGAAGATTGGGCAGAGTTCTGTGGCACTGCTCGAGCTCCGGGGAAACGCGAGGCTGGTTTGAGCAGCGCTGAGGTGATGACGTGAGCCGTAAGCCGCTCACCGGCGCCCGCTTAGTGCGAAGAGAAACTCACCGCGCTAGTGCTGGCCCTTTGAAGATAGAATTTGATTTTACGTCCCCGCTAGCCCCGTTCGAACTAATTGCGCTGCTGACGTGGCCGACCGATCCAGCACGTCGCCAAGTCACCTTGACGGCACACGCCCATCAGCAATTCGCGGCTTTCATGCGGGAGAACCCGCTCGGGCAGCGGGATCCAAGAGAAAACGATCTTCTTGAGCGAGAGCTGATCGAGAGGACTGGAGGCTGGAGCTACGATAGCCTTCCGGCGTGGGCTGACGAGCAAGCGCTAATGCTTCGCCATGAAGAGCGGTGGCGTCTAACAGGTGCGGTACTTTGTTTCCTCCGGCGGCAGGAGGTGCACCATCCGCAGACGGAACTTTCGCTCAACCGTGCTGCCTTCATTGTAGATAGGTATCGAGAGACACCAGGACACATCGGAGCACTGGGTACTGAACCGGCGATGAAGTCGTGGAGCGAGTGGAGGACCATAGCACCTCTCTGCGCGGCGGCTCACTTGGCCTGGATCGATGCCCAGCGCCGAAACCTCCACCCCTGGCCAGAGCTGTGCGAGCCAGAGGTGATGCGACTGCTACTCGGCCGAGCCAAGTGGTTCCGCAATTGGGCAATAAGCTTTCGCGCGAGGCGCGCGAAAAACTTCCTCCTCCATT
>JAQGHV010000388.1 GCA_028288785.1 Rhodospirillales bacterium
TACAGGCACTATCAGACCGTGGATGTGCGCATTTGACATCAATTACAAGAAACACGATTTCCCGACAAGACAGGAGCATTTAGCATGGAAAGAATGGACCTATGTAAAGCAAGCGACGCTGTTTCCAGCATGCAGGCATTACGTGCGCTATTGACTGAAGACTTGGACGATATAGAGAATCGCATCCAGGAACTCGCGAAGTCGCCCTTGGCAACCTCGGATAGCGACATCAGTGAAATGCAGGTTTATTGCGTCGCTCGGGCAGCACTATATAGCGGCCTGGCTGGTATAAACGAAGTGCTCGGCTGGGTACGCTTGATGGCCGCGAAAGATATTGACGGCAATGTTGCGGAGGTAGTTAAATCGCTGCCAACCGTGCCCGTGTTTTCAATTCAGTAGGTTTAATATAGCAAGTTGGCCGTCAATGGTCCGAGGAGAAAATGATGAGTAAGAGTCAGGACGCGAAAAAAGCGACTAAGAAAGAACCCGCTAAAACGGTGAAAGAAAAAAAGGCTGCAAAAAAGGTAAAGAAGGAAGAAAAAAAGCGGAAGCAGTGAATCTTCCAAATAGAGGATTCAGGTTAATTGCTCTTCAGCATCTCCTTGCCTCCGCAGCCAAATACTGCTTTCGCCTATGCTGACAGTCTGTCGCCAAATTGACTTGCCTATTAGCCTGCCAAAGGCTAAATTCCGTTCTATCGGGGTTAGTATAAGAAAGCGGCCTCGATAGAGCTTGCTCATCGCATAGACAATATTCTCTATTCTGTGCACGAGCATTTTAAAACGACATTAGGAAAGTTTTATGGCAACCGGAACAGTGAAGTGGTTTAACGACGCAAAAGGCTTTGGTTTCATTACTCCAGATGAAGGCGGCGAAGATCTGTTTGCGCATTTCTCTGCAATAAGCGCCTCAGGTTTTAAATCTCTGCAGGAAGGCCAAAAGGTCTTGTTTGATGTAACCCAGGGTCCCAAAGGGAAGCAGGCATCGAACATCAAGCCGGTGTAAGCCTAAGCCGGTAAAGTCGGGTTGCGGGCATAGACAGACCCTAGCTTGGGCTGGTCCCCTTTCTTTTTCTGTTTTCTCTTTATGGCTCCGTAATTTGTTGCCGGCACACGTCCGCCAACTATTTTACGGCAGCCTTCTGCGGATCGTCCCCCGGGTTGACGTATGTGATATCAAAAGGGCCGTCTCCATGGATCTGGACAATGGTCGGCTCTTTAACGAAGGCGTAATGACGCGCCTTTTCGGGCAGGTAATGGAATCCCCCGCCCTTCATCGTATTAGCGCCGCTGGCATCCATCTTGTCCCCGCTTCCTATATGAAACGTTCCGGAAACGATGGTCAGGTTTTCAGCCTGGGAGTGCCAATGGGGCGGGATCTTATAACCCGCAGGCATCTTCAGCCGCATGACAAATGGCCCCGGCTTGCCCGGATCGCCATGCAGCACCGCGAGTTGCGCCCCTTTCGGTAGCGTCGGCGGCGCCGGCCCCCATTTCAAGTCACTCTGATTGAGCAATACCGGCTCGTCGGCCGCGGCAGCGTCGAACGCCGACGCTGATGACATCATGATCGTCAAGGCCAATACATGGAACACGCGAGGGGAATATTTCATGATCTTCTCCTTGTATCTGTCGGATAAAAAATCGGATGGCGGATGTTTTCATGAGCGCGCATCTGCCGCCGCGAGCCGGAGAGCTCAGGACAGTTTAGGGAAGCCGATCGGCCTTTGCGGATGTACCTCGGGTCGTAACGATATCGGTCAAGAGTGCGCCACGTGACAATGTGAGGGCAACGACCATTTCAAGTCGACGGGCAAAGGTAAGCCGGACATTCTTATGGATGTTCATTCGGCTGGGCTCCTTTGAGAATGTTGATTTTGATGACGCGCAAAGACATGCGTATCTTTCGCACGTCGCGCATGGGCCGTCCCATATCGCCGCATTTGTTTCAGGTCAAAAACCATCCATGCCACTGAACAGAAAAGGACAAGATTAAGAAACCGCAACGCATCCGGACTGTCATGGACTACATTGAATCCATCATCAATCGCTTGGGAGAGAAATCATGAATGCCGCCGACATCGTTGCCAACGTCCTGTTTTTCACCGTGGGGGCCGCAGCCGCCGCGTCGATCTTTTCTATGGCATGGCCGTTCTGATCGTCGTCGGTTGACGATCGGTGCCGGAGTTGAGGGTCCAGACGTACGTAATGAATGAAAGTTTCCTCTCCCTGCAAGGGGAGGAAACTTTGATGACGCAGCGGTAGCAGTCCGTAATCGTCGAACCAAAAACTTGTCCACCGCGTGCGCTTACAATGCGCATCACACCAACAGAAGAACGGCGCACTAGTGCTCCCTCCTCCGATGCACCCCGAACACCTTGAACGTCTGGTCACCTTCATCATGCCCTACGGGAAATACAAGGGCCGCGTGCTCGCCGACCTGCCCGGCCACTATCTCGGCTGGTTTGCGCGCGAAGGATTTCCGCGGGGGGAACTCGGCACATTGCTGTCTTTGATGTACGAAATCGATCACAACAACCTCAGGGGGCTGCTGGCGCCGTTGCGCGGGCGCTAAGCGATCAGTTTCAGTCCAGGCGGCAGCGAATCGCCGAGGACGCGCCGCTCGCTTGCTTCATCCAGGCGTACCTGCTCGCGCACCATGGCCATCC
>JAQGHV010000234.1 GCA_028288785.1 Rhodospirillales bacterium
GATAGCGGCTACATCCACCCGACGCCGATCCAGGAACAGGCGATCCCGATCGTCCTGATGGGCCGCGACGTGCTGGGCTGCGCGCAGACCGGCACCGGCAAGACGGCGTCCTTCGTGCTGCCGATGCTCGACATCCTCACCGGCAGCCGGGCCAAGGCGCGCATGCCGCGCAGCCTGATCCTGGAGCCGACCCGCGAGCTGGCGCTTCAGGTCGCCGAGAACTTCGTGAAGTACGGCGCCCACCTCAACCTGGTCCACGCGCTGCTGATCGGCGGCGAAAGCATGAACGACCAGCGCACCGTGCTCGACAAGGGCGTCGATGTGTTGATCGCGACGCCAGGCCGGTTGCTCGACCTGTTCGACCGTGGCCGCATCCTGCTCGCGGATTGCAAGCTGCTGGTGATCGACGAAGCCGACCGCATGCTGGACATGGGCTTCATTCCCGATGTCGAGCGCATCGTGTCGATGCTGCCCAAGCTGCGCCAGACACTGTTCTTCTCCGCCACCATGGCACCCGAGATCCGCCGCCTGGCCGACGCCTTCCTGCAGAACCCGAAGGAGATCAGCGTCTCCGCGCCGGCCTCGGTCGCGACGACGATCGTCGCCGGCCTGGTCTATGTCCGCCCCGACCAGAAGCGTGAGGCGCTGCGCCAGTTGGTCCAGCGCGAGCAGGTCAGCAACGCGCTGATCTTCTGCAATCGCAAGGTCGAGGTCGATATCCTCTACAAGAGCCTGAAGAAGCACGGCTTCTCCGCCGGCGCCTTGCATGGCGACATGGAGCAGTCCGCACGCTTCGCGACACTGAACGCGTTCAAGGCGGGCAGCATCCAGCTGCTGGTATGCTCGGATGTCGCGGCGCGCGGCCTCGATATCGGCGGCCTCAGCCACGTGTTCAATTTTGACGTGCCCTTCCATTCCGAGGACTACGTTCACCGCATCGGCCGCACTGGCCGCGCCGGGCGCGAGGGCCACGCCTATTCGATCGCCACGACCGATGACGTGAAGTCGGTACTCGCGATCGAGAAGCTGACCGGGCACGCCATTCCCCGCATCACCATCGATGGGCTGGACGTCATCCCCGAGGAAGAACTCGCCGACGCCGCCAGCGCGCCGAAGCGTGGCCGTGGTGGACGCGGCGATGCCCGCAGCGGTGGTGGTCGTCGCCCCACCGGTTCTGAGGAACGCGCCCCACGCGCGGCCGCGCCCCGTGCTGCCGCTCCACGCGCTGCCGCGCCGGCTGATGGCGAAGCCCCGGCCGAACGCGCCCCGCGTGGCGAACGCACCCCCCGCCGTGACGGTGCGGATCGTGGCCCGCGCCGCGAAGGTGGCGAACGCGCCCCACGCCGTGATGGCGCCGAACGTGCGCCGCGCCGCGACGACGCCGAACGCGCACCCCGGCGGGACGATCCCGAGCGTGCCCCACGCCGCGACGGTGCAGAGCGCGCACCGCGCCGCGATATCGAGGCCGAGACCCTGCGTGAGGCCGAGGCGCCGCGCCGGGACGACTACGCCGTGCCCGAACGGCGCGACGAATACCGCCGCGAAGAGTTCCGCCGGCGGGACCGTCCCGAGGATCTGGGCCCATCGGTCCAGGGTTTCGGCGATGCCGTGCCTGCCTTCATGTTGATCCCGATCCCCCGGCCCAAGCGCGAAGCGACGCCCGAGGCCGAGACGGACGCCGCCGAGGCCGCCTGAGGAGAAACGCCGTGAACGTCATCAACGCGCCCGCTCAGAGCGCCTCGGGCAAGAAGCCCTCCACCGCGCCGTTCCAGTGGGATGACGCGCTGCTGCTGGACGAGCAGCTCACCGAAGACGAACGCATGATCCGCGATGCGGCGCATGCGTTCTGCCAGGAAAAGCTGATGCCGCGCATTCTCATGGCCAATCGCCATGAGAAGTTCGACCGCGAGATCATGAACGAGTTCGGCGAGATGGGCTTCCTCGGCGCCACACTCGACAGCCATGGCTGCGCCGGCGTGTCCTACGTCGCCTACGGGCTGATGGCGCGCGAAGTGGAGCGTGTCGACAGCGGCTATCGCAGCGCCTTCTCGGTGCAGTCCTCGCTGGTGATGTTCCCGATCCATGCCTTTGGTTCCGATGCCCAGCGCGACAAGTACCTGCCCAAACTGCGCACCGGCGAATGGGTCGGCTGCTTCGGCCTGACCGAGCCCGATGCCGGATCCGACCCCTCCTCGATGCGCACGCGCGCGAAGAAGGTGGATGGCGGCTACCTGCTGTCCGGCTCCAAAACCTGGATCACCAATTCGCCGATCGCCGATGTCGCCGTGGTCTGGGCCAAGGATGACGAGGGCGTCCTGCGTGGCTTCATTCTCGATCGCGGCATGAAGGGCCTCACCTTCCCCAAGATCGAGGGCAAGTTCAGCCTGCGCGCCTCAGTCACCGGCATGATCATGATGGACGAAGTATTCGTCCCCGAGGAGAGCCGGCTGCCGGGCGTGAAGTCGCTTGCCGGCCCCTTCTCCTGCCTCAACCGCGCCCGCTACGGGATCGCCTGGGGCGCGCTGGGTGCGGCGGAGTTCTGCTGGCACGCGGCGCGCGACTACACGCTCAACCGCATCATGTTCGGCAAGCCGCTGGCGGCGACGCAGCTGGTGCAGAAGAAGCTCGCGGACATGCAGACCGAGATCACGCTCGGCTTGCAGGCGGTGCTTCGCGTCGGCCGCCTGTTCGACGAGGGCAAGGTTGCACCCGAGATGATCAGCATGGTGAAGCGCAACAATTGCGGCAAGTCGCTCGATATCGCCCGCGTCTCGCGCGACATGCACGGCGGCAACGGCATCGTCGACGAGTATCATGTCATCCGCCACGTCATGAACCTCGAGACCGTGAACACCTACGAGGGCACCCATGACGTGCACGCGCTGATCCTTGGCCGTGCCCAGACCGGCCTTAACGCCTTCGGCTGACAGGGTTCCGAGGCCGCTCACCCTGAGTCTCGCACCCCCAACTAGCCAAAAGTAAAAGAAAGGGGTGCGGGGAACAGGTTTTCCCCGCCGCTTTGTTCCAATGGAAACCACGATCCTGCGCATGGGCGCCTCCGGTGACGGCGTCGCCGAAGGGCCTCTTTACGTCGCGCGTACCCTCCCTGGCGAACGCATTTCCGGCCGGCTGGTCAGCCGCGATCGCGCCGAACTCGAAGCCGTGCTCGCGGCGAGCGATGACCGCGTCATCCCGCCATGCCCGCATTTCGACGAGGGCTGCGGCGGCTGTGCGACCCAGCATTGGGCGCAGGCGCCCACCATCGCCTGGAAGCAGGCGCGGCTGGCCGATGCCCTCGTCCGGGCCGGCTTTGCAAATCCGAACCTGCTACCCGCCGTGGTCACGCCCCCCGCGCGCCGGCGCCGCGCCGATCTCGCGATCCGTCGCGAGGGTGCGGCCCTGCGGCTTGGCTTCCACAAGCGCGTCGAGGGCAGCCTGGTCGATATCGACACCTGCGCGGTGCTCGACCCGGTGCTGGTGGCGCTGCTCGCGCCGCTGGGTGAGGCGCTGCGCCGCCTGACCGCCCTGAAGCGCGAGGGCTCGGCGGTGCTGAACCTGCTCGATACCGGGCCGGACCTGTTGCTGCGTACCGATGGCCCCCTGGAGTCGCACGGACGCAGCGCACTCGCCGCCTTCGCCGAGGCGCATGGCCTCCCGCGCATCGCCTGGGCGCTGAAGGACGGCACGCCCGAGACGGCCGCGCAGCGTGCGCCGGTCCGCACCAAGGTCGGCGGCCTCACGGTCGCGCCCCCACCGGGCGCATTCCTGCAGGCGAGCCCGGAAGGCGAGGCCGCTATCATCGCGGCGGTGCTCGAGGGATTGCCCGCAAAGTTGCCAGCCAAGGCCCGCTTCGCCGACCTTTATGCCGGGCTGGGCACGCTGTCCTTGCCGCTCTCGGCGCGGGGCAGTGTCACAGCTTACGAAGGTGCCTCGGACGCGGCTGCGGCGATGGACGCCGGCGTGCGCGCGATGGCTGCACGGGTGAAGGCAGTTCGGCGCGATCTTGCCCGCCAGCCCTTGCTTGTGGCCGATCTTGCCGGCCTGTCCGCGGTGGTGCTTGACCCGCCCTTTGCCGGCGCGCCCGACCAGATCCCCCACCTCGC
>JAQGHV010000247.1 GCA_028288785.1 Rhodospirillales bacterium
GCGCATTCTCGGCGTCTTCACCGATGGCCGGATCGAGCCCACGGACCGTCGCCACCGCGCCGACTGGGTGGTCCCGCCAGGCGAGGCTGATGGTGCCGAGAATGGCGAGATCGTGCTGGCCGAACCCTTGCCTGGCGCGCATTTCGGCCCCCGCCCCGCGCGCATCGTCGAACGCCTGGGACAGATGGGCGCGCCGCGCTCTGTCTCGCTGATCTGCATCCACAGCCACGGCATCCCCGACATCTTCCCCGCCGCCGCGCTGGCCGAGGCGGAACGCGCCACGGCCACGCCCCTGGCAAACCGCGAGGATTTTCGCGCCACCCCTCTGATCACCATCGATGTCGTGGATGCCCGCGACTTCGACGATGCCATCAGGGCCGAGCCCGATGGGTCCGGCTGGCGCATCCTCGTCGCCATCGCCGATGTCGCCCACTACGTCACCCCCGGCAGCGCGCTCGACCGCGAGGCGCAGCTGCGCGGCAACAGCGTCTAGGTCCCCGACCGCGTCGTGCCGATGCTGCCCGAGGCCCTGTCCAACCACTGGTGCTCCCTGGTTCCCGGCGAGGATCGCGGCTGCCTGTTCGCGGAAATGAGCTTCGACGCCTCGGGGCGCAAAACCGCACATCACTTCGGCCGCGGCCTGATGCGCTCCGCCGCCCGCCTCACATACGAACAGGCCCAGGCGCATCACGACGAGGGCACTGACCCCTCAGGCGTCGCTCCCGGCCACATCGCCAACCTCTACGGTGCCTTCCGCGCACTGCTTACGGCACGCGAGGCACGCGGCACGCTGGAGCTGGAGCTGCCCGAACGGCGCGTCACGCTCGACGCCGCCGGCAATGTCGCCGCCATCACCCCGCGCGCGCGCCTCGACAGCCACCGCCTCATCGAGGAGTTCATGATCGCGGCCAATGTCGCGGCGGCCGAGGCGCTGGACGGCAAGCCGTGCCTTTACCGCATCCACGATCGCCCCTCGGACGCAAAGCTTGAGGGGCTGCGGCAGTTCCTCGAATCGTTGGGCATGGCGCTGCCGGCGGTGGACCGCATGCTACCGCGCGACTTCCAGCGCCTGCTCGACCAGGTCGAGGGCAAGCCCGAGCAGCGCCTGGTGCACGAGACCATCCTGCGTGCGCAATCCCAGGCCGCATATGACCCCGACAATATCGGGCACTTCGGATTGGCCCTGCCGCGCTACGCGCACTTCACCTCACCGATTCGCCGCTACGCCGATCTGTTCGTCCATCGCGCGCTGCTGGACGCCTTGCCGGAGGGTGAAGCAGCGCATGCGAAGGAGATCGGCGATCACATAACCGGCACCGAGCGGCGCGCTGCCGCGGCGGAACGTGAGGCGGTGGAACGTTATCTTACCGCTCATATGGCAGGGCGCGTCGGATGCATGTTCGATGCGCGTATTTCCGGCGTGACTCGTTTCGGCCTCTTCGTCACTTTGGTTGAGAATGGGGCTACGGGAATCATCCCCCTCGCCTCTCTACCGGACGACCGATGGCAGCACGACGAGGCCCGGCAAGCGCTCACCGGTCGCCACACGCGTTTGACTTTTTCACTGGGCGCCGCGGTGGAAGTGCGGCTGGTCGAAGCCAATGCACGCACCGGCGGGATGGTGTTCCACATCATGCAGGGCGTCCCTTCGCGCAAGCCGGCGCGGTAGGCGGCTGGACGCATCTTCGCGCTGCGAGCGGCAGGGTGCGAGGCTGTGCAGGAGTGCGCTGGGGCCGAGCCAGTGCGCTGAAGGCCCGCCCCGCAATCCGTGCAGGACAGATCCGGCCCCGATCGGTCCCAAGACCACCCGCGCTGACACTCCTCCTTGCATTCGTACTCGCCTTGCTCGTTTGCGTTCCAGCCCGGGCTGAAGATGACCGATTCCCCCGCGTTCAGGCCGAGACAGTTCTCGCGGAAGCCTTCAGTGCGATCATCGAACGGCACCTGACGGCGGTGGCCCCGAACGACCTCCTGCTCTGGAGCCTGCGCGGCCTCACCGCGCTTGATGCCGGCATCACCGGCGAGATTGCGGAGGGGCGCCTCACGCTGCGCAGCGGCGGCGCGCCAATTGCCGCCCAGGTACTGCTGGGCGCCGCGTCGCTGCCACAGGCGTTGGCCCGCAGCATGGCGGCAATGCTTGGCGCCGGCTGGGTGGCTTCCGCAGCGGTTCGGGAGGCCGGCTTCGAACGCGTGCTGCAATCGAGCCTCGAGGAGGTCTTCAACCACCTCGACCCGTACAGCCGCTACGTGACGGCGGAGGAAGCGGCCATCGCCCGCGAACGTCGCATCGGCCAGCGTGGCCTGGGGCTGCGACTCGCAATCGGGCCGCGGCGCAGCGTGGTGCTGGCGACGGTCGCGCCCGGCGGACCGGCGGCGCTGTCCCGGCTACGCCCCGGCGACCGTCTGCTCGAGATCGACGGCGTCCGCGTCTCTGCCGAGGACCTGCCCGACGCCGCCGCCCGGCTGGAGGGCCCGACCGGGGGCGCGGTGACCCTTACCCTCGCCCGGGGCAACCAGCGCATGCGGGTGAGCCTGCTGCGCGCGCCGGTCCCGCCGGAGACGGTCACGTCGGAGCGCCGGGACGGCATCCTATACCTGCGGCTCTCGGCATTCTCGCAAGGCTCCGCCTCGCAGCTGGTCGGCGCGCTCACCGATGCGAGCCTGGCCGGCGCGCCGCGAGGCTATGTTCTCGATTTGCGCGGCAATCGCGGCGGGCTGCTGCCGCAAGCCGCCGCCGTCGCCGATGTCTTCCTCCAATCGGGCGAGATCCTGCGCACCGAGGGGCGCCACCCCGACAGTGGCCGGAGCTGGATCGCCTCGGGCGGCGACCTTGCCCAAGGGCGCCCGCTGGTGGTCCTGGTCGACGGGCGCACCGCCTCCTCCGCAGAGGCCGTCGCGGCGACGCTGGGCGATCGCGGGCGGGCGGTGCTCGTGGGGAGCGGTACCACCGGCAAAGGGCTGGTGCAGATCGTCATCCCCTTGCCCAACGGGGCGGAATTGCTGGTCTCCTGGTCGCGGCTCATCGCCCCCCAGGGCTGGCCGATCCAGTCGCTCGGCGTGATGCCCAACCTCTGCACCAGCCTTGGGGAGGAAGCCACGGGTGCCGCCCTGCTGATGCTCGCGGAAGGCGAGACGCCGATGGCCGTGCCCGTTGCCCGGCTGCGCGCCGCGCGCGCCCCGGTCAGCCCCGAGGATGCGCAGCGCCTGCGCGCCCCCTGCCCGGCGGCGGAGGGTCGGGATGCCGACATGTCGGCCGCCCGTGCCCTGATCGCGCGGCACAACCTGTACCGCACGGCGCTTCAGCCTTGATTTTCCCAGAGCCTTGATTTTCCCGGGGAACCCTGTAGATACCGGCCCCTCTTGCAGTCTTGCCCGTGCTGGCCACCTTCGGTCCCGGGTTCCGGAGTAGGTTCCATGGCCAAGTCGAATACCATTCTCATCAAGCTCGTGAGCAGTGCCGAGACCGGCTACTTCTACGTGACGAAGAAGAACACGCGGAACATGACCGGCAAGATGGAACAGCGGAAGTACGACCCGGTCGTGCGCAAGCACGTCGTGTTCAAAGAATCCAAGATCAAGTAATCGGCCGGGCGCGTCTCGGCGCGCCTGCCTGCCGCGGGCGCGCCTCAGAAGGCCGCCGCAGCTGCCGATGTCGGGCCCGACAGATCGGCATCGTTTGCCAGTTCCACGCGGTCGCGCCCGGCGCGCTTGGCGCGGTAAAGGGCGGTATCCGCCGCAGAGATCAGCGCATCCGATGTTGTATCGGTCGTCGCAATGGCGACGCCGGTGCTGATCGTAATCGACACGCGCTGATCGCCCAGGCGGAACGGCTTGTCAGCCACCGCACTCTGCAGGCGCGCGGCGACCGCCATCACCTCCTCTTCCGCAGCGGTCACCAGCACCATGAGGAACTCCTCGCCACCGTAGCGCCCGATCACGTCGGAGGCGCGCAGCTCGTCTTGCATGCGGAGCGCGATCTCCTGCAGGACCTGGTCGCCGGAGGCGTGTCCAAAGCCGTCATTGATGCGCTTGAAGTAATCGACGTCCACCAGCAGCGCCGCCGCACCCTTGCCGGCGCGCAGCAGGCCATCGAGGTGGCGGCGGACGTAGCGGCGATTGCGCAGGCCCGTCAGCGGGTCCGTCACCGCCATTTCCAGCGAACGGTCGAGGTCGTTCTGCAGGCTCTCCTGGAAACGGCGACGGCGGATCTGGTTGCGCACGCGCGCCCGCAGTTCGTTCGCGTCGACCGGGCGCAGCACATGATCATTGGCGCCGAGGTCGAAGCCGCGCAGGATTTGCGCCTGCTGGCCCGGGTCGCCCACCAGCAGCAACGGCAGGTCGCGGGTCGCGGCCGAGGCCCGCAGGCTTGATGCGAAGCGCAGGGCCTCGGTATCCGGCTCCCTCAGGGATAGCAGCACCAGGTCGAAGCCGCCGCCGGCGAGAAGCTGGCGCGCGTGCGCCTCGTCGCCACCATTCAGCAAGGATATGCCGTCCGCGGCCAGCATGCCGCCGAGAAGCTCCACCTCCGCCCGGTCGGTGCGCAGCAGCAGGGCGCGGGTGCCTTCCAGCGCGAGGGCGAGCGGCGGCTGGGCTTCAAGACCAAGCTCGCGGGCGGTGTTCTGGCGGAGGCGCCAGGCGTCGGTCACCTGCTTGACCCGCAGCAGCGCGCGCAACCGCGACAGCAGCGTGGCCTCACCCACCGGCTTGGACAGGAAGTCGTCTGCGCCGGCTTCCAGGCCGCGCACCCGCTCATCCGTGTCGACGAGCGCCGTCACCATAACCACGGGTATATGCTGCGTGGCGGGGTCCGCCTTCATGAGCCGGCAGCATTCGAAGCCGTCCATCACCGGCATCATCACGTCGAGCAGGATGATGTCGGGAGACCAACTCAGGGCCATCGCGATCGCTTCGGCACCGGAGGCGGCCTGGGACACCTCGAAATACTCGGCCCGCAGCCGCGCCTCCAACAACCGCCGGTTGGCCGCGACGTCGTCGACCACAAGGATGCGCGCCGTCATCCGAATGGGCCTCCGTGATCCATGGGATACGGAGCCGCAGCCTTCGCAAAGAGGCGCCGTTCGAGCAAACGCTGTTCCTTCAATACGAGCCCTGTCCCGGTACGCAGATGGGTTAGGTGGCTTGGGTTACGACAGCGTGAAACGTCTTGAGCTCAGGTTGTGGGTGAGAATCGTGCTCGGCGCAGCATGCACCACATAAGGTTGTGGGAGTCCGCGTATAATCGCCCAACCACACCGATGCGGTGTTATGAGACGAAGTCGAAACGTACGAAGACGTGAGAGCCTTGTATGGCAATGCACCGGGGTACCGCTTCGCGAAAGGACGCGCAGCGGCGCCCTTGAAAAACCCTGGGCAGGTGCCGAGCGAACGCCGCGCCCCGTCATTGATTGCCGGTTAGGAACTCCATCGCGGTCTGGGCGCCGCCGGCCGCGTGCGGCACGCCCGCCACGCGCAGGCCCATCTCGACCCCCGACAAGGTCGCCATAAGGGTCAGGTCGTTCATGTCGCCGAGATGGCCGATGCGGAAGGCGCGATCGTTCAACTGGCCAAGCCCATTGCCGAGGCTCATGTTGAACTTCTCCAGGATGGCGGCGCGGAGCGCGTTGGCCGAATGACCCTCCGGGAGCCGCACGCAGGTCAGCACCGGCGAGTAGTGCCGGCGATCCTCGATCTGAACCTCAAGACCCCACTGGCGCACCGCGCGGCGCGTCGCCTCGGCGTGACGCTCGTGGCGGGCGAAGACGTTCTCCAACCCCTCCTCGAAGAGCATGTCGCAGGCGGTGTCGAGCCCGTAGAGCAGGTTGGTGGCTGGCGTGTAGGGGAAGTAGCCGGTGGCGTTTGAGGCGATCATCGGGCCCCAATCCCAGTAGCTGCGCGGCAGCCTGGCCGTCTTGCTCGCCTCAAGCGCCTTCTTCGACACGGCATTGAACGACAGGCCCGGCGGCAGCATCAGTCCCTTCTGCGAACCGGAGACGGTCACGTCCACGCCCCAGGCATCATGCCGGTATTCGGCCGACGCCAAGCCGCTGATGGTATCGACGAGCAGCAGCGCCGGGTGCCCTGCGGCATCCATGGCAGCCCGCACCTCTGCGATGCGCGAGGTGGCGCCGGTCGAGGTCTCGTTGTGCACGACAGCGACGGCCTTGATCGCGTGCGCCTTGTCGGCGGCCAAGCGCTCGGCGATCTGCTCGACATCCGCGCCACGGCGCCAATCCGTCTTGATCAGGTCGGTGACGATTCCGAGCTTGCCGGCCATCTCCTGCCACAGATGGGCGAACCAGCCGGTCTCGCACATCAGAACGCGATTGCCGGGGGAAAGGGTATTCGCCAGCGCGGCTTCCCAGGCGCCGGTACCGGATGCGGGAAAGATTATGACGGGCTGCGTGGTCTGGAAGATGCGCTGCACCTTGCCCAGCACCTGCTTGCCGAACAGGCCGAAATCCGGGCCGCGATGGTCCATCGTCGCGTTGTCGATCGCGCGCAGGATGCGGTCGGGCACGGTCGAGGGGCCGGGGATCTGCAGGAAATGCCG
>JAQGHV010000251.1 GCA_028288785.1 Rhodospirillales bacterium
CTACATCGGCAGCGACGAACTGCCGTGGCGCGGCACCCAGGCGAAGCGCTGGCTCGGCGCGCTGTGGATCCCGCACTCCGGCCTCACGAAGGTGGGCAACCTTCGCTACTGCTACTTCTATCACCGCACCTCGGTCGGCCACGCGGTCAACGCCGAAGTCACCACCGACATCTCCTGGCACGGCGACCGCGCCGCGAGCTTCATCAACAACATGATGTCGCAAGGCGCGGTGCTGATCGACGACGCCGGGGTGATCCGGATGCGTGCCAAGGAATAACAGCGGCAAGGTCGGGGGAAGGAATTCCCCCGAACCCCTTTCTTATATTTTTATCCATTGGTGCTGGCCCAACAGCCAGCACCAAAAACCAAAAACAAAAGAATGGGGCCAGGGGAAATTCTTTTCCCCAGCCTTCTTCTTCCCCCATCCCCCTCGGAGACTGACCCATGGCGAACGCCCTCGCGCTCTGTTCGCGCGCGTTGCTGAAGATCGGCGCGCGGCCGGTTGCCTCCTTCGATGATGGCACCGCCGAGGCGGAGGTCGCGGCGGCTCTTTATGCCGGCACGCGCGATGCGTTGCTGTCTGCGCATCCCTGGAGCTTCGCGACGGGGCAGGAGACGCTGCCTCGCCTGGCGGCCGCGCCGGTCGCGGATTTTGCCTATGCGTACCAGCTGCCGCCGACGTTCCTGCGGGCCTTGTCCGCGGGGCAGGGCGCGCGCGGTCGTGGCGTGCCGTTCCGGTTGCTGGAGGATCGGCTGCACACCGATGCCGACAGCATCATACTCACCCATATTTTTCGGCCCGATGAGAGCGTGTTTCCGCCGTTCTTCGCGGCGCTTCTCGCGGCCCGCCTGGCGGCCGAGTTCTGCCTGCCACTGACCGAGAGCACGCAGCGCGCGGAGCTTTTGTACAAGCTCGCCGATGCCGAGTTCCGCGCGGCCAGGCAGACCGACAGCCAGCAGGGCACGCCGCGCGCGATCGAGGAATATCCCCTCATCAGCATCCGTGGCCGGTCATGAGCGCGTCGTTCCGCGCCAAGACGGCTTTCACCGCCGGCGAGCTCGCGCCGGAGCTGCTGGGCCGCGTGGATCTGCGCGCCTATGAGGCCGGGGCGCGGCGCCTACGAAACGTGTTCATCCAGCCGACGGGCGGCGTTACCAGGCGTCCCGGCCTGCGGCATGTCGCGACGCTGCCTGGCGAGGCTCGGCTGATCCCGTTCGAGGTGAATGCGGAGCTCACCTACCTTTTCGTGCTGACCGACGGGCTGCTGTCCATCTACACGGGCGATGTCCGTACGGCGCAGATGGCGGCGCCCTGGACCGGGCCGATGCTGCCGCAGGTCGCCTGGACGCAGAGTGCGGACGCCGCGCTGATCCTGCACCCTGGGATGGCGCCGCAGCGCATCAGCCGCAACGGCGCGGGCTGGACCCTGGCGGCCTGGCCGCTGGTGCGCGAGCCGTTCCATCGCTTCGCCGATGGCGCGGTGACGCTCACGACGTCGGCGACCGCCGGCATTGTCACGGTGAACGCCTCGGCGCCGGTGTTCAGCGCGGGGCATCTCGGTGCGCGCATCCGCATCGGCGGCAAGCGGCTGGTGGTCAGCACGGTGAACAGTCCCTCCATCGTCTCGGCCACGGTGCTCGATGGGCCGCTGACGGGCACGGCCGCGACTGCAGCGTGGGACGAGGCCGCGTTCTCCGATGCGCGGGGCTGGCCGGTCACCGCCTGCTTCCACCAGCAGCGCCTGGTGATCGGCGGCACGCGCGACCTGCCGAACCGCCTGTTCCTGTCGCGCACGGCGGCGAGCTTCGACTTCGACCCCGGCACCGGCCTCGACGATGAGGGCATCGACTTCGCGCTCGTCTCCGACCAGGCGAACGCCATCCGCGGCGTGTACTCCGGTCGGCACCTGCAGGTCTACACCTCCGGCTCGGAATGGATGGTGACCGGGGAGCCGCTCACGCCTTCATCCATCCAGCTCACGCGGCAGACGCGGGTCGGCAGCCGCACGGATCGCATGCTGCCGACCGTCGACGTCGATGGCGCGACCATCTTCGCCTCGCGCTCGGGGCAGGGGGTGCACGAGTTCACTTACACGGACCTCCAGCAGGTCTATCAGGCGAACGACCTCGCGATCCTCGCGCGGCACCTGGTGCAGGGGCCGCGCGCGCTGGCCTATGACGCCAGCTCGCGGCTGCTGCACATGGCGATGGCGGACGGCGCGCTCGCGACCCTCACCATCTATCGCGCCGAGCAGGTCACGGCCTGGACGCGGCAGGAAACCGATGGCCTGTTCCGCGACCTCGCGGAGATCGACGGCACCATCTGGGCGCTGGTGGATCGCGCCGGCAGCCAGCGGCTGGAACGCTTCGACCGCACGCTGGGGCTGGACGCCGCGACCACCTTCAGCGGGACGACGGCGCGCGCCAGCTTTACCGGCATCGACCATCTGGAAGGCCGCACAGTGGGCCTGGTCGCCGATGGTTCGCCGCGCAATCCGGCGTTGGTGACTGGCGGCGCGGTCGCACTCAGTCCGACGGCACGCAGCGGGCAGGTCGGGCTGCGCTTCACCCATCGGATCGAGCCGATGCCGACGACGAGCACGAGCAATCTCGGCCCCAGCACCGGGCCGCAGCGCAGCGTGACGATCACCTTCCGTCTGCTCGAGACCGGGGCGCTCACCGCCGATGTCGGGCGCGGGCTGCGCTCGGTGCCGTTCCGCCGGCTGGATCTCGCGGTGCTCGACGCCGCACCGGAGCCCTTCACCGGCGACGTCACGCTCGGTGCCATCGGGTGGCGGCGCGGCGGGCTCGAACCCCCCTGGCGCATCGAGGGCGACACGCCGCTGCCGCTCACGCTGCTTTCCGTAATCACCGAGGCAAGGACAACCCATTGATGGCACAGATCGCATCGCTGGCCAGCGTCATCGGCGCCGGCGCCAGCATC
>JAQGHV010000257.1 GCA_028288785.1 Rhodospirillales bacterium
GCCGCCACCACCTGATGCGCCGCGGCTTCCTGCCGGGAATGCTCTACTGGTTCGGCGGCGCGCAGCGCGAGGAGATCGCGCATCGCCGCGCCGTCGAGGAGATCATCGATTTCCTCGAGATCCAGCACGTGCGGAAGACCATCGCGGGCACCCTGCCCTACGGCTTGCGCAAGCGCGTCGAGCTCGCCCGCGCCATGGCGCTGCAGCCGCAGCTGATCCTGCTCGACGAGCCCATGGCGGGCATGAACCTCGAGGAGAAGGAGGACATGGCCCGCTACATCCTCGACCTAAACGAGGAATGGGGCATGACCGTGCTGATGATCGAGCACGACATGGGCGTCGTGATGGACATCTCCCACCGCGTCATGGTGCTCGATTTCGGCCGCAAGATCGCGGAGGGCACGCCCGAAGCGGTGCTCGCCGACCCGCACGTGCGCCGCGCCTACCTGGGCGAGGCCGTTCCCGCGTGACGGATACGCTGCCAAAGCTTCTGGTCCGCAACGCCGCCGCGCATGGTGGCGAGGTCGCGCTGCGCGAGAAAAGCTTTGGCATCTGGCGCTCCATCACCTGGGCCGACTACGCCGCCCGCACACGCGCCATCGCGCTGGGCTTGCGCGGGTTGGGGCTTGGTGCCGGCCACGTGGTCGCGTTGATCGGCGACAACCGGCCCGACTGGGTGATGGGCGAGATTGCCGCGCACGCGATCGGCGCCCGTTCGCTCGGCGTGTACCGCGACGCGCTCGACGACGAGGTCGGCTACCTGCTCGAGGCGAGCGGGGCCGCGGCGGTCATTGCCGAGGATGAGGAGCAGGTGGACAAGCTGCTCAATCTCGGCGACCGCTTGCCGGCTCTGCGCCACATCGTCTTCGCCGACCCCCGCGGCATGCGGAAGCACGATGATCCGCGGCGGCTGGCGCTATCCGATCTGGTGGCCGCCGGTGACGCCGTTCATGCCGCAGATCCCACCGCCTGGGACGCCATGGTGGCGGCAACGCGCGGCGAGGATGTCGCGGTGCTCTGCACGACGTCCGGGACCACCGCGCAACCGAAGCTCGCGATGCTCACAAGCGGGGCCCTGATCCGTCATTGCGAGGCCTACCTCGCCGCCGACCCCAAGGGGCCGGAGGATGAGTACGTCTCCGCGCTGCCGCTGCCCTGGATCATGGAGCAGATCTACGTCCTCGGCTGGGGCCTGATCGCACGGATGAAGGTCAACTTCGTCGAGGAACCCGAGACGGTCATGGCCGACTTCCGGGAGATCGGCCCGACCTTCGTGTTGTTCGCGCCGCGCCTGTGGGAACAGATCGCCGCCGAAGTCCGCGCCCGCGTATTGGAGGCGAGCCCCTTCAAGCAGCGCATGTTCGCGGCAGGGATGAAACTGGGCCTTGAAGCACTCGATAAGGGGCAGCGCTCGGCGCTCGCGGACGCCATTCTGTTCCGCGCACTGCGAGACCGGTTGGGCTTCTCCAACCTGCGTTCCGCCGCGACCGGCGGCGCGGCGCTGGGCCCGGAGACCTTCCGCTTCTTCCTCGCCATGGGCGTGCCAATGCGCCAGCTCTACGGCCAGACGGAACTGCTCGGCGCCTACACGTTGCACCGGCCTGGCGAGGTCGACTTTGACACGGTCGGCGTGCCCTTCAACGACTATATCGCGCTGCGCATCGAGGCACCCGACCCCAACGGCGTGGGCGAGATCGTCGCCAGCCATCCCAACATGTTCGCGGGCTACCTCGGCGGCGCTGTAAACCCTGACCTGCGCGATGGCTGGCTGCACACCGGCGACGCCGGATACTTCCACGACAACGGTCAGCTCGTGGTGATTGACCGCATCCGCGACATGGCGACGACCTCGCGCGGCGACCGCTTCAGCCCGCAATACATCGAGAACAAGCTGAAGTTCTGCCCCTATGTCGCGGAAGCCGTGGTGCTTGGCCATGACCGGCCGCACCTCGCCGCGATGATCTGCATCCGCTTCCCGATCGTGGGCAAATGGGCCGAGCGCAACCGCATTGCCTTCACCACCTACACGGATTTGGCGGCGCGTCCTGAAGTGCTGGCGCTGCTGCGCGGCGAGGTCGCCAAGGTGAACGCCTCGCTGCCGCCGGCGCAGCGCATCCACGACTTCATCCTGCTCTATAAGGAGCTCGACGCGGATGACGAGGAACTGACCCGCACGCGCAAGGTGCGCCGGGGCGTCATCAACCGGAAATACGCTGATATCATCGAGGCGATCTACGCCGGCGCCGCGGCGATCCCGGTCGATACGACGATCGCGTTTCAGGACGGTACCAGCCAGCGCATCCGCACCACGCTCCGTGTCGTCTCCGCCCAGGCGGATGCGGCGTTGGCGGCCTGAGGAGACAAACCGCATGGACCTCAGCCTGCTGCTGCCGCTGGTGTTGAACGGGCTGATCGTCGGCGCACTCTACGGCGTAGTCGGGATGAGTTTTGTCCTCATCTACAAGGCGTCCCAGGTGGTGAATTTCGCGCAGGGCGAATTCCTGCTCGTCGGGGCCTGGGTGTGCTGGTGGTTCCTGACGGACTGGCAGATGCCGTTCTGGATGGGCTTCCTGTTCACCCTTGCCTTCATGACGTGCTTCGGCGTCATCCTGCAGGTGGTGGTGCTGCGGCCGCTGATCGGCGAACCCGTGATCAGCGTCATCATGGCGACGGTCGGACTGTCGATTTTCTTCCAGGCGCTGATGAAGTGGATCTTCGGTGTCTTCGCGAAGCCCTTCCCGCCCATCTTCAGCGCGCAAAGCATCGACGTGCTGGGGCTCCAGGTGCAGCCGGTCTATCTGCTGAGCCTCGGGATATCGCTATTGATCATGGCGGGCTTCGGCTGGTTCTTCACCGCGAGCAAGCATGGGCTGGCGATGCGCGCGACCGCCTTCGACCAGCAGGTGGCGCAGTCGCTCGGCATATCCGTGCCGAAGGTGTTCGCGATGTCCTGGGCGATCTCGGCGGTGGTCTCGGCGGTCGCCGGCGTAGTGGTGGGCGTGGTGAACGGCGTCTCCTCAGCGCTGTCCTTCTACGGGATCAAGGTATTCCCGGCGGTGATCCTGGGCGGGCTCGACTCTGTGGTTGGCGCGGTGGTCGGCGGCCTCGTCATCGGTGTGCTGGAGAATGTTGCGCAATACGTCGACGCCGAATGGCTGCACTGGGGCAACATGTACGCGATCGCGCCCTTCTATGCGCTGGTCATCATCCTGATGATCAAGCCCTACGGCCTGCTCGGCACCCGCAACATCGAGCGGGTCTGAGCCATGGACGCCATGACCCCCGCCGGCGACTACCGCACCAGCTACCGCGCCGACATGACGATCATGGCGACGCGCAACAGCCGCATCGCGCTGGGTCTGGGCATCGCGCTGGCCTGCGCGGCGCCCTTCACGCTCGACGGCTACATGCTCG
>JAQGHV010000206.1 GCA_028288785.1 Rhodospirillales bacterium
AACGGATGCAGGTCATCCGCCAGCACCGCCGCCGACGCATCCACCCTCGGCAATTCATGGTGGCTGTCCGCCAACGCACGCCCATGCCCCGGCACATGCTTCAAAACCGGCGTCACGCCCGCCGCCAACAACCCCTCCGCCATCGCCCTACCCAACCGCGCGACCTCCCGCGGATCAGCCCCGAACGACCGATCCCCGATCACGTCATGCGCCCCCGACACCCGCAAATCCAACACCGGCGCACACACCACATCCAAACCCGCCTCAAGGCACATCGCCCCCATCCGCCGCGCGCTCTCACGCACCGCAGCCGCCGGACCGCCCTCAAAAGCCGCCGCCGCCGGAAAACCAGGCCAGTGTGGCGGCCGCAATCGGGCCACACGCCCCCCCTCCTGATCCACCAACACAGGCGCCGCCTCGCCCAAAACCTCCCGCACCGCGCCCGTCAGCGCCGCCACCTGCGCCACATCCAGCACATTCCGCCGGAACAAAATCACCCCCAACGGACGCGCATCCCGCAGGAGCGCCACCTCATCCAAGGTGAGAACGGCGCCGGACAGGCCGATGATGGCGGCGCGGGTCAAGCGGAGCGGGGGGCGCTGCCCCCCCGACCCCCGGCGGGGATCGCGCCGATCCCCGGCCCCCCGCGTGTGTTGGTTCTTGCGTTGGGGAGGGGTGGGACTTTGCTGAATGGGCCGGGCTGCGCAGGGGGGCGCATCGCGGGAGCACCTAGCATCGCGGGAGCACCTAAGGGGCGGCGCTGACCTAGCGCCCCCCTGCGCAGCCCGGCTCGCCTCCGGCGAGACTCAATCCCTCCCAAATCCAAGAACCAACAAATGGAGGTCCAGGATCGACACGATCCTGGCGGGTCCAGGGCAGAGCCTTGGCCTTACTTACTACCCCGAGGCTCATGCCTCCTTGTACCGGTACCCGATGCCGTAGAGGGTTTCGATCTGCGAGAAGTCGTCATCCACCACGCGGAATTTCTTGCGGATGCGTTTGACGTGGCTGTCGATGGTGCGGTCGTCGACGTAGATGTTTTCGCCGTAGGCGCCGTCGATGAGCTGGTCGCGGTTTTTCACCATGCCGGGCCTGACGGCGAGGGCTTTCACGAGCAGGAATTCCGTGACGGTGAGTTGGACCTGCTGGCCTTTCCAGATGCAGGTGTGTTTGGTTTCGTCGAGCACGAGATCGCCGCGGGAGATGATGCCGCCTGGCGGTGCACCGCTGCCTTCGGCGCGGGCGCCTTCGTTCCGGCGCAGCAGGGCGCGGATACGTTCGAGCAGAAGACGCTGGGAGAACGGCTTGGTGATGTAGTCATCGGCGCCGAGTCGCAGGCCCATGAGTTCATCGACCTCCTCATCCTTGGAGGTGAGGAAGATGATGGGCATGTTGGATCGCTGGCGCAGGCGCTGGAGGAGCTCCATCCCGTCCATTCGCGGCATCTTGATGTCGAGGACGGCGAGGTCCACGGGCTTGGCCATGAGGCCTTGCAGCGCGCTTTCGCCATCCGTGTAGGTACGGACGGTGTAGCCCTCCTGTTCGAGGGTCATCGAGACGCTGGTCAGGATGTTGCGGTCATCATCCACGAGGGCAATGGTCTGCGGCATGGTCGGGAGCGCTCCGGTCAGGCCCCGATTGTGACGCAATGGACGTGGCAGCGATATGGCAGAGCGGGCATCGGGAGTTCGGCGGCATGGCGACGGGTGATGGACGGGACGAGGCACTGGCCGGGGCCATCCGCGAGGCGCGGCAGTTAATACGGGGCGCGACCGCCGCGACGCTCGCCACCAGCGCGGATGGGCAGCCCTTCGTCGCCTTGGTGACACCGGCGACGGCGCCGGACCTCGCGCCGCTTCTATGGCTTTCGACGCTGTCGGAGCACACGCGGCATCTCGCCGCTGACCCACGCTGCGCGCTGCTGTTCACGGGTGTGGCGGACGGCCCGAACCCACAGACGGCGCCGCGGGTCACCCTGACGGGCCTGGCGGAGAGGGTGCCGGAGGCGGAGGTGCCCGTACTGAAGGCGCGCTGGTTGGCGCGGCACCCCTATGCCGCCCTTTATGCCGGGTTCGCGGATTTCGCGCTGTGGCGCATCAGGCCGCAGGCGGCGCTATATGTCGGCGGCTTCGCTCTCGCCTTGCGGCTACGGGCCTCACAGTTCCTGCCGGACCCGGCGGCGGTGGCCGCGGTCGCCACGGCGGAGCCCGGCATCATCGCCCACATGAACGATGACCATGCGGATGCCTGCGCAAATATTGCGCGCGCCTTCTGCGATGGCGAGGCGGGCGAGTGGCGGATGGGCGCGATCGATGTCGATGGTTGTGATCTTACGGATGGTAACCGCACGCTCCGTTTTGTCTTCCCGGAGGTGATTTTGGACGCCCATGGTGTTCACGTTTCCTTGGTGCGTGCTGCACGCGAGGCTCGGATTTTACGCTAGGAGCTTGAATTCAAAGTGGAAACCAAGCTGAACATGGATTTCGCCACGGTGCACAGCAACGCTATGGACACGCCCTAATTTCGCCGCCACTTAAGTTGCAATAGTCTCATCGCTAAGACAGCGTCCTTTTTTCCCGGAGACCGACCCATGACCCTGTCCGCCCTCGCCGGCACTGGCGTCGCCGCCAACGGCACGCTCCACGCCAATCTCGAAACGGCGGCCCTCGTGGGTGCGGCTCTGCGTCGCGGCGAGGGTCGCCTGTCCGAGGACGGCGCCTTCATGGCAGTGACTGGGCAGCACACCGGCCGTTCCGTCCAGGACAAGTTCGTGGTCGATGAACCCGAGACAACGGGCGACATCTGGTGGGGCAAGATCAACCAGAAGATGGCGCAGCCGAGCTTTGCCGCGTTGATCGCCGATGTGCGCGGCTACCTGAGCAACAAGGGCGAATTGTTCACCCAGGACCTCTATGCCGGCGCTGATCCCGAGCATCGCATCCGGGTGCGCCTGGTGACGACCAATGCTTGGCACGCGCTGTTTGCTCGCAACATGTTCATCCGTCCGCCCACCGATGAACTCGCCGGTTTCACCCCGGATTTCACCATTCTGCACGCGCCGGAGCTTGAGGCGGACCCCGCCCGGCACGGCTGCCGCACCACGACCGCGATCGCGCTATCCTTCGCCGAGCGGATCATCTGCATCGCCGGCAGCAGCTATGCCGGCGAGATCAAGAAATCCATCTTCACGGTCATGAACTGGCTGCTGCCGGCCCAGGGCGTGCTGCCGATGCATTGCTCCGCAAATGTCGGGGCGGCTGGCGACGTGGCGCTGTTCTTCGGCCTGTCCGGCACGGGCAAGACCACCCTTTCATCCGACCCGGACCGCCAGCTGATCGGTGATGACGAGCATGGCTGGTCGCCCGACGGCGTATTCAATTTCGAGGGCGGCTGCTACGCCAAGGTCATCGACCTCTCGGCTGAGGCCGAGCCGCAGATCTACGCCGCGACCCACCGCTTCGGCACCGTGCTCGAGAATGTCGTGGCCGATGCCGGAGGCCGGGTGGACCTCGCGGACCGGACGCTCACCGAGAACACCCGCAGTTGCTACCCAATCCACTACATTCCGAACATCGTGCCCGAGGGCCGTGCCGGCCTGCCGAAGAACGTCGTGATGCTGACGGCGGATGCCTTCGGCGTGTTGCCGCCGATCGCGAAGCTGTCCTCGGCGCAGGCTATGTACCACTTCCTCTCCGGCTACACCGCACGCGTCGCCGGCACCGAAAAGGGCATGGGCAAGGAGCCGCAGGCGACCTTCTCGACCTGCTTCGGCGCCCCCTTCCTGCCGCGCCATCCGGAAGTCTATGGCCGCATGCTCGCCGAGCGCATTGGCGAGGACGGCGCCGATTGCTGGCTGGTCAACACCGGCTGGACCGGCGGCGGCTACGGCACGGGCAAGCGCATGGGCATCCGCCACACCCGCGCCCTACTGCGCGCGGCGCTGGATGGGTCGCTGGCCAAGGCGGAGTTCGTCTGCGACCCGTTCTTCGGCCTGATGGTGCCGAAGGCGGTCCCTGGCGTGCCGAGCGAGGTGCTGAACCCGCGCGACACCTGGGCCGACAAGGCTGCCTACGACCGCACGGCGCGCGAGCTCGTTGCCCGCTTCGAGAAGAACTTCGAGAGCTTTGCGGGCGGTGTGGACGACAGCGTGCGCGACGTGGCGATCCGCGCGGCGGCGTAATAGGCACCCAGGCGTCGAGCGCGCACTTCGCGCGCTTGGCTCACCGGACGAACAGCGGGCCGTTTGGGCTTGCGGCCCGCATAGCAGCCGAGGGGACCGTGTGAATTAGGCACCTGTCCCACACCTCGAACGACCGGCTGCTGCCGTTCGGCCTTGCGCCCCGCGGAGCGATCCAGCGGGATGGAACAAACTTAGGCGCCTGTGCCACGTCTCGCTGATTCTCTTGCTCGGAAACGGACGGCACCATTCTGACGAGCGATCCGAGGCTTCAGGGACGTGAAAAGCGTTGCAAAAGGCCTGTCCGGAATCTTCGTGCAAGGCTTTCGGGGCAGGTGTCAGCTGGTCTAGGCTCGCGGCCATGAGCACCCCGATCGACTGGCTGCGCGGCAGCGGCGCCACCAATGTGCTTGGTGGTGCGCTACTCCCTT
>JAQGHV010000207.1 GCA_028288785.1 Rhodospirillales bacterium
GTCACCTCACGCAAGGACGACGCCCACAGCTCCAGCGTCGTCTCGATCGAAGCGCCCGTCATCCATGATCTCCAAATCATGGTTGCCCATTGATCCAGAAGGAAGCAGGAATGCGCAACTGTAATGATAGGACACTTGCCGGCCAAGGAGCGCTGACCATAACCGTTTGAATTAATTGGCGGACCCGAAAGGATTCGAACCTTCGACCTCTGCCTTCGGAGGGCAGCGCTCTATCCAGCTGAGCTACGGGTCCACGCCAGGGTCTCAGTAGCCGAAGGCACGCCCGGTTGGAAGTGCCTCGCGCCCGGCTTTTCAGGCAATGGTGGGCATCGCCGATCCGGAACACGCTTGGCCCAGTCCACATAGGTCAGCGATGGCAGGCGCCACATCCGCAGGCTGCGCAAGGCTCTCCGGCGCAATGCCGGGGAAGGCGACCGCATGAAGCTTTGTCGCCGTGGGCGGCGGCGCGAACAGGTTCACCTGCAGCCGGGTGCTTGCCGTCTCGGCCGCCCAGCTCATCACCAAATGGTCCAGCCCCGCTTTGGCCGCACCATACATGCCCCAATAAGCCGCCGGCGTCTGCGCCCGCGCATCGGTGAGGAACACCGCACGCCCGGCATCGGAGGCTCGCAATAGCGGATCACAACTGCGGATCAGCCGCCAGGCGGCCGACAGCGTCACGCCGAGCACCTGGTTCCAGTCGCCCGGCTCAATGTGCGCCACCGGCGTCAATCGATTGATCGCGCCGGCCGCATGAACAAGGATGTCGAGGCGCCCAAACCGCTCATACAGCGTGGGCCCGATCGCATCGATCTGGTCCTGCTGCTTGACGAGGTCGAGCGGCAGCAGCGTCGCGGCGCCCCCTACAGCGCGCACCGCGTCATCCGTTTCCTCAAGCCCGCCCTGGGTCCGCGCCGTCAGCACCACATGCGCGCCACGACGCGCGAGCTCGACGGCCACCGCCGCACCGATCCCGCGCGAGGCCCCGGTGACGAGTGCGACGCGGCCCGAAAGCGAGCTCACCCGCAGGCGTCCCTCACTGCGCCGCGTTCTGGAGAAGCGAGAGCTGCTTCTCCTCGTTCGCCTGCCAGTCGGTCAGCGGAATCGCGTACTCGCCGGTGAAGCATGCATCGCAATAGGCCGGCTTGGCGGGATCGCGCCCCGGCTTGCCGAGCGCCCGGTACAGCCCCTCCAGCGAGATGAACGCCAGGCTGTCCACCCCGATGATGCGCGCCATCTCGGCCACATCATGCTGCGCCGCCATCAGCTGCGAGCGCTCCGGCGTGTCGATCCCGTAGTAGCAGCTGTGCGTCGTGGGTGGCGACGAGATGCGCATATGCACCTCCGTTGCGCCCGCCTGGCGCACCATTTCCACGATCTTGCGCGAGGTCGTGCCGCGCACGATCGAATCATCCACCAGGATCACCCGCTTGCCCGCGAGGATGGGCCGGTTTGCGCTGTGCTTCAGCTTCACGCCGAGGTTACGGATCTGGTCGGTCGGCTCGATGAAGGTGCGGCCAACATAGTGGTTGCGGATGATGCCGAGTTCGAAGGGGATCCCCGCCTCGCTCGCATAGCCCATCGCCGCCGGCACGCCACTGTCGGGCACCGGCACCACGACATCCGCCTCGACGTGGCTCTCGCGCGCCAGCTCGGCGCCGATGCTCTTGCGGGTGGTATAGACAGGCGTGCCCTCGCTCACGGAATCGGGGCGCGCGAAGTAGATGTACTCGAAGATGCAGAAGCGGCTCGCCTCCTTGGCGAATGGCTTGGTGGAATGCAGGCCGGTGTCGTCGATGACGACGATCTCACCCGGTTCGATGTCGCGTTCGAAATCGGCGCCGACGATGTCGAGCGCGCAGGTCTCCGATGCCAATACGTAGCCACCACCCATCGCCGGCGGCAGCCGACCCAGCACCAAGGGACGCACACCCAGCGGATCGCGAGCGCCCAGCAGCGCGCCATTGTGCAGCGCCACCAGCGAATACGCGCCCTGCACCTGCTTCAGCGCGTCGATCAACCGGTCCAGCACGGTGGTGTAGAGGCTGATGGCGATGAGGTGGACGAAGACCTCGCTGTCGGTCGTGCTCTGGAACAGGCAGCCGCGGCGGACCAGAGCGCGCTTGAGCACGAAGGCGTTGGTGAGATTGCCGTTATGCGCGACAGCGAAGCCGCCGAACTCGAAATCCGCATACAGCGGCTGCACGTTGCGCAGTGCCGTCTCGCCGGTGGTGGCGTAGCGGTTGTGACCGATGGAGGCGCGCCCCGGCAGCCCCGCCATCACCTTCGCGTCGCCAAAATTCTCGCCGACCAGGCCGAGGCCCTTATGCGCGTGGAAGATGCCCTTGTCGTCGAGGCTGACGATGCCGGCGGCCTCCTGCCCGCGATGCTGCAGGGCATGCAGGCCGAGTGCGGTCAGCGCAGAAGCGTCGGTCGCGCTCCAGACACCGAACACCCCGCATTCTTCATGCGGCTTGTCGTCGTCGTGTAGGTCATGCGTTGGCATCATGGCGAGGCGGTCCTCACTGGCGGGGGCGCGCGGGGGGGCGCAACAAGTCCTCAACTCTCGGCGTCGGCAGGCCCGGAAGCTCTGGCAGGGTCGGGCGATAGGCCGGCGGCGTGAGCGCCGCTAGGCGCGCGGCGGCGTCAGCGACGTAGGGCAGGGCACGTGCCTCCCGCACGGGGGTTGGCCAGCGTTCCGGGGCAGGAAGCGCCAGCGTCCCCACGATATAGGCAAGCACGATCAGGAAAGCACCCCGGATGATGCCAAACACCAGTCCCAGCACGCGATCCAGACCCGACAAAATCGAAGCCTGCACTAGTCCGGCGATCCAGGAAATGATGATCTTCAGGATGATCAGGACCGCGAGAAAGATACCGCCCGCCGCGATCGCATCCACCAGGTAGGGCTGCTCGACATAGGGCTGGATGAGCGGGCGCACGTGCGGCAGGCCGACGAGTGCCATGACCCCCGCCCCGATCCAGGCGCCGACGCCAAGCGCTTCCCGCACCAAGCCACGAAAAAACGCATGCAACGCCGAGATGACGATCACGGCGAGGAGGATGGCATCAACCCAGGTCATGGGCCGGGGGTATAGTGTGCGCCGGGAGCCGCGTCACTGCGGCGACTACGTGTTCCGCTTCTTGACGCTCGCTACCGCGAACTTGGCGACGAGGTCCGCTAGATGGCCGATCTCATCGAGCGCCAGCCCTTCAGGCGCGGCGTTCGTGCGGCCGGGTCGCGCGGTGCGCTTCGGGAGCGTCGCCTGCGCGAAGCCCAGCTTCTGCGCCTCCCGCAGGCGCTGGTCCGGCTGGCTTACCTGGCGGATTTCGCCCGACAGGCCGATCTCCCCAAAATAAACCCGGTCCGGATCCGTCGGCCGATCCGTCGCGGCAGAGGCCAGCGCCGCCGCCACAGCCAGGTCCGCCGCGGGCTCCTGGATGCGCAGTCCGCCGGCGACATTGAGATAGACATCGTTCTGCCCCAGCGACATGCCGCAGCGCGACTCCAGCACCGCCAGCAGCATCGAAAGGCGCCCACTGTCCCACCCCACCACCTGTCGCCGCGGACTACCGCCGGAGGAGGGCGAAAGCAGCGCCTGCACCTCCACCAGCACCGGCCGCGTGCCCTCGATGCCGGCGAAGACCGCGCTGCCGGAAACATTACCGCGCCGCTCCGCCAGGAACAGCGCCGACGGGTTCGCGACCTCCACCAGCCCGGCGTCGGTCATCTCGAAGACGCCGATCTCATCCGTTGCACCGAACCGGTTCTTGGTCGCACGCAAAATGCGGAACTGATGCCCGCGGTCCCCTTCGAAATAGAGCGTCGCATCCACCATGTGCTCCAGCACACGCGGCCCCGCCAGCGTGCCTTCCTTCGTCACATGCCCAACCAGGATCACGGCAAAGCCCCGCGCCTTGGCCGACCGCACCAATTCCGCCGCGCACGCCCGCACCTGCGCAACCGTCCCCGGCGCGGAATCCAGGCTGTCCAGCCACACGGTCTGAATGGAGTCGATCACCACCAGCGCCGCCTCCGGCTCCCGCTCCAGGCTCGCGATGATGTCGCGCAGGTTCGTCGCTGAGGCCAAGGCCATCGGACTCTCCGACAGGCCCAGCCGCGCCGCCCGCAACCGCACCTGCTCCACCGCCTCCTCACCACTGATGTAGAGCGCGCGATGCCCGGCCGCCGCAATCCGCGCCGCCGCCTGCAACAGAATGGTCGACTTCCCGATCCCAGGATCGCCACCCACCAACACCGCACTCGCCGCCACCAACCCCCCACCCAACACCCGATCGAGCTCAGCAATGCCCGTCAGCATCCGCGCCGGCGGATCCGACGTGCCCTTCAGCCCGACAAACTCAAGCCGCCGCCCAGCCCCCGACTTCGCCGCCGGCCCAGGCCCACGCGGCGCCGCCGCCTCCTCAATCAAGGTGTTCCAAGCACCACAAGCATCGCAACGCCCCTGCCACTTCGGCGCGACGGCCCCACAAGCCTGACAAACGAACGACGACTTCGCCATGACAACGCGCATACCCGGTCCGGCGGGTGGCGTGAAGGCAAGGCCAGGGGCTCCGCCCCTGGACCCCGCCAGGAGCATGCATGCCCCTGGACCCGGATTTGTTTGGTCCTGGGTTTTGGGAGGGTGGGATTCTGGGTTGTTGTCGAGAATGCCTGTCATCGGGAGTGGGTGGCCGGCGGTGCGCTACGTGCCAGTCAGCGCGTGCTGGCCACCCACTCCCGATGACAGGCCCCGCTAAAAGCGCAGAGCGCAACCTTCAAAGCTCAGCACCAAGTAAAGCGCGTCCAAGGGCCTCTAGGCTCCTGGCGGGGTCGAGGGGCGGAGCCCTCGCCTTGCTTACGCCGCCTGCTGGGCCAGGGTGGGTGCGTCGTCTTCGATGGTGACGCGGCGCATGTCGCGCGCGTGCGCTTGGTCATCGAAGGGTCTGGCGCGGTGCATGGTGGTTCGGTTGTCCCACATGACCAGTTCGTGTTGGGTCCAGCTGTGGCGGTAGACGAATTCGCGTTGGGTGGCGTGTTCGATGAGGTCTCGGAGCAGGGCGCGGGCTTCGGGGATGGGCATGCCGTCGATCGTGCCGGCGTGTGAGGAGAGGTAGAGCGAGACGCGGCCGTTGGCGTGGCGGCGGACCAGGCGTTGCGGGACGGGCGCGAATTTGACGCGTTCTTCGTCGGTGTAGTCGGTGAAGCCGAGGTTGCCGCGCGAGTAGATCAGCGAGTGTTGGGTGATGAGGGGCTTGAGGCGCGCCTGCATTTTCGCGGGCAGGGCGTCCCAGGCGGCGCGCATGTCGGCGAATTCAGTTTCGCCGCCGTCGGGCGGGATGATGCGGGCGTGCAGCATCGAGTATTTGGCGGGGGTCGCCTTGAAGCTGCTGTCGCTGTGCCAGAGCCGGTTGCCGAGGTTGAACATGCGGCGCCGGTCGTCGGCGGCCAGCAGGTTGCCGTCGGTGTCGATGTTCGAGATGTCGTTCATGCTGTCGTGCTTGAGGCGGTGGCGATGGACGTCCACGACGCCGCGGGTCGCCTCGATGGTGCCGAGCGCTTGGCCGAAGGCCATGTGCTGGTCGTCGTCGATGTCTTGTCCGGGGATTACCAGGACCGCGTACTTGTCCATCGCGGCGTGGATTTCGGAGGCCTCGCCGGGGGTGAGCGGGCGGGTGAGGTCGAGGCCTTCGGCGCGGGCTGCGAAGAGCGGATGGAGCGGCGTGAGGGTAAGGGGCATGTTTTGTTTCCTCCGAGGAGGAAGGGTGCGGCTGGGCAAGTGCTGCGGTCAAGGATGAGGTGCGATGGCGGCGCCGGCGCCTTGTTCTACCGGCGCAATTCCATCTGGATCGGCCCGTCGCGCTCGCCGTTGGCGAACTGATCCACCATGGCGTTGCCCGTGTGGCCAAGCTCCGCCGCCGGACCGTTCCAGATGATGCGGCCCTTGAACAGCATGGCCGCCGCGTCGCCGATCCGCCGGGCGCTCGCCATGTCGTGGGTGATGGAGACGGCGGTCGCACCCAGGCGCTGCACGCAATCGCGGATCAGCCCGTCAATGACGGCGCCCATGATGGGGTCGAGCCCGGTGGTGGGTTCGTCAAACAGGATGATGTCGGGTGTCGCCGCGATGGCGCGGGCAAGGGCCACCCGCTTCTGCATGCCCCCCGAGAGTTCGGCCGGCGAGAGGTCTCCCACGCTGGCGGCGAGGCCCACCTGGGCCAGCACTTCGGCGGCCTTGTCGCGCGCCTTGGCCCGGGGGATGCGGTTCTGCGCGAGCAGCTTGAAGCACACGTTTTCCCAGACGGGCAAGCTGTCGAACAGAGCGCCGTTCTGGAACAGCATCCCGATCCGGTCGTTCAGCGCCTCACGCTCGCCCGCCGGCAGCGTGAGGATGTTGCGCCCGTCTATCTCGATCGTGCCGGCGTCGGGCGTGATCAGGCCGAGCAGGCACTTGATCGTGACCGATTTGCCGGAGCCGGAGCCACCAAGGATGACCATCGAGCTGCCCGCGGCGATGTCGAGATCAACACCGTCGAGAACCTGCTTGCCGGCGAAGGATTTCTTCAGGCCGCGGATGCGGATCTTGGGCTCGCTCATCGGGCGAAGAACAGCTCGGTGAGGACGTAGTCCAGGGCCAGGATGAGGATGGAGGAGGTGACGACCGCACTCGTCGTCGCGCCGCCGACACCCTGCGCTCCACCGCGGCTGTTGTAGCCGCACCAGCAGCCCATCAGCGCGATGATGAAGCCGAACACCGCGGCCTTCACCAGGCCGCTCATCACGTCGCTGAACTGCAAGAAGTCCGTCGTGGCCTTTAGGTAGGCGAGCGAGGAGAAGTCCAGCTTCGCGGTGGCGATGATCCAGCCGCCCATAATGCCCAGCACGTCCGCCACGACCACCAGCAACGGCAGCGCCAACGTGCCGGCGAGCAGGCGCGGTGCCACGAGGAACTTTTGGGGATTGGTGGACAGCGTGGTGAGCGCATCGATCTGGTCGGTGACGCGCATGGTGCCGATTTCGGCGGCGAAGGCGGCGCCGATCCGGCCGGCGACCATCAGCCCGGCAAGCACGGGGCCGAGCTCGCGCGTGATCGAGATGACCACCACGTTGGCGACGGCGCCCTCGGCATTGAAGCGCGCGAAGCCGGTGTAGGATTGTAGCGCCAGAACCATGCCGGTGAAGATGGCGGTCAGCGCCACGACAGGCAGGCTGAAATACGCGATCTCGATGAAGTGGCGCAGCACCAGGCGCCCGTAGAATGGCGGCCGCGCGAGGTGCGAGACACCCTCGGCTGCGAACAGCACGACGGCACCGACGCTGCGCAGACCGCTGATCGCACCGCGCCCGATCGCGGCGACGCCATCCAGAACGATGTCGAGCGGCTTGCGGCGCGGCGCCGCCTCAGTCGCGGCGCTCATGCGGGTGTGTAGCTCCGCGCGTAGCGGGCGCCGAGGGAGGTCAGGATCTCATAGCCGATGGTGCCGCAGGCGGCGGCGAGTTCATCCGGCGTGCAACCGGCGCCGCCGATCAGCGTGATGAAGGCGCCTTCCGTGATCTCGGGCCGGTCGGTGACGTCGAGGGTAATCAAATCCATCGAAACTCGGCCCACCAGCGGCACGGGCCTGCCGCCGTGATCGGCGGATGCGCGGCCCGAGAGAGAGCGGAGATAGCCATCCGCGTAGCCCGCCGCAATGGTCGCGATGCGCGAAGGACGTGCGGCGTGCCACGACGCGCCATAGCCGACGGGCTCGCCGGCGGCGATTTCGCGGACCTGCAGGACGGGGATTTCGAGCCGGATCACCTGGCGCATCGGGTTCGGCGCACCCGGCGTGGGGTGGATGCCGTAGAGCGCACAGCCAGGCCGCGCGAGATCGGACGCGAAGCCAGCGCCGAGGAAAAGGCCGGAGGAATTGGCGAGGCTGCGCGGTACGCCGGGGAACATCGCGGCCGCCTGGGTGAAGCGGTCCAGCTGCGCCGCGTTCATCGGATGCTCGGCCTCGTCCGCGCACGCGAGATGGGTCATCACGTATGCGAGGTCGAGCGTCGCGCGGAGTGCCGGGTCGGCGGCGAGGGTGGCTTGTTCGCGGGCATCGAGGCCGAGGCGGGCCATGCCGGTGTCCAGGTGCAGGATGGCGCGGCGGCCAGCATGCGCGCTGATATCGCCAGGTGTGTTGAGCACAGGCGTGAGGCCCGCATCCTCATCGTCACCGGGCCGGAAGCCGTTCAACACCGCGATCATTGGGCCTGGCCCAAGCGCGGCACGAAGCGCCATTCCCTCATGCAGATGCGCCACAAAGAAGTGCGTGCAACCCGCCGCGTGCAGCGCCAGCGCAATCGGCGCCGCACCCAGCCCGTAGCCATCCGCCTTCACCACCCCTGCGACCTTGCCCGGCGCGTGCCGCGCGCAGAGGTCCCACCAGTTGGCGACGATGGCGCCGAGATCGACGATCAGCCGCCCGCGCGGGTCACTCCCCATAGGCGGACGAGGTATGCTCGGTGTCGAGGTTGGCGAAGCGGGTGAACTCGCCCTCGAAATACAGGGGCACCATGCCGGTCGGACCATGGCGCTGTTTGGCGATGATGAGTTCGGCGATGTTGTGCACGCGCTCCATGTCCTGCTGCCACTTGCTCAGCGCGTCCTGGAATTCATCCTCGGTCTTGAAGGCCATCTGCTTCGGCGTGCGCTGGGCCAGGTAGTAGTCGTCGCGATAGACGAACATCACCATGTCGGCATCCTGCTCGATCGAGCCGGATTCACGCAAATCCGACAGCTGCGGACGCTTGTCCTCACGGCTTTCCACGGCGCGTGAGAGCTGGCTGAGCGCGATGACGGGCACCGCAAGCTCCTTCGCGATTGCCTTCAGCCCCTGCGTGATCATGGAGATCTCCAGCACCCGGCTCTCCGGCCGCGTGCCGGCGGCCGGCCGCATTAGCTGCAGGTAGTCGACCACGACCAGGTCCAGCCCCTTGGTGCGCTGCAGGCGCCGGCAGCGCGTGCGCAGGGCAGAAATACTGATCGCCGGCGTGTCGTCGATATAGAGCGGCATGCCGCCGATCTCGCGGCTGACTTCCACGAACTTGTCGAAGTCGCGCTGGCTGATTTCACCGCGGCGGATGCGGTCGCCAGAAATGCGCGACTCCTCGGAGAGCAGACGCGTCGCCAGCTGGTCCGCGCTCATTTCCAGCGAGAAGATCGCCACACCACGCTTCGGGATCGCGAGCGGATCACCTTCCTGCGCCTCTCGCATGATCGCGCGTGCCGCACCGAAGGCGATCTTGGTCGCGAGTGCGGTCTTTCCCATGCCCGGCCGCCCGGCGATGATGACAAGGTCAGATGGGTGCAGCCCACCGGTCTTGGCGTCGATATCGCGCAACCCCGTCGGCAACCCGGACACACCGCCTGGCGTGGAAAAGGCGCGCTCCGCCAGCTCGACCGCGTTGGTCAGCGCCTTCTCGAAGGAGACGAAGCCGCCCTCGTTGCCGCCATCCTTCGCGAGTTCGAACAGCGTCTGCTCGGCATTTTCGAGCTGGCCCTTGGCGTCAAGCTCGGCCTCGGCGCCGAACGCGTTGTTGACGATGACCTCGCCCACATCGATCAGCTGGCGGCGCAGCCAGGCATCGAACACCACGCGCCCATATTCGCCAGCATTGATGATGCCGACCATCGCTGTCAGGAGCTGCGACAGGTAGATGGCGCCCCCGACCTCAGCGAGAATCCCCGAATGCTCGAACTCCGCGCGCAAGGTCACAACATCCGCGAGCTGCCCGGCTTCGAGGCGACGCTGGATGGCGCGGTAGATGCGGCCATGAATGGGGTCGGCGAAGTGATGCTCGGCCAAAAACTCGCTGACCCGCTCATAGGCTTTGTTGTTCGCGAGCAGTGCGCCGAGGAGAGCTTGTTCCGCCTGGGTATTCGACGGCGGCATGCGGAGGGACTGACCAACCCCGCCGATCGGATCAATGGTGTTCATAGTGGGAGTGTAGCGCATTGGGCTGCCCGAAGGGCGGCGGCGGCCTGTGGATAACGGGGACAAGACTGGGGGAAAAGAATTTCCCCCAGACCCCCATTCTTTTATTTTTATCTACGGGTGCTACCCGGCAGCCGGTACCAAAAACCCAAAATTAAAAGAATGGGGTCTGGGGAAATTCCTTTCCCCAGCCTTTCTTCATTCCTGCGACGCAGCCCCAATCTCAAGCTCAGCCGCGAGTTCGGCCTCGAGCGAACGCTCCTCTTCCTCGGCCGCCGCGGTGAGGCTCTCGCCGCGCGCCTGCTTGTCGGCTTCTTCGACCGAGCGCGCGACGTTCACCGTCACTGGAATGGAGACCTCCGGGTGCAGCGCGACGCGCACGGTGGTCACGCCAAGGGTCTTGATCGGCTGCTCCAGCATGACCTGGTCACGATCGACCTTCAGGCCGCCCTCGGTGCAGCCGATCGCGATGTCGCGAGCGGTGACGGAGCCGTAGAGGCTGCCGGACTCGCCGGCCGTGCGGATCAGCACGACGGAAAGGCCGAAGACGCGCTCGGCCACACGCTCGGCTTCGGCGCGGCGCTTCAGGTTCTGCGCCTCGAGCTGGACGCGCTCACGCTCGAAGCGGGCGAGGTTGTCCTTGCTGGCGCGGATCGCCTTGCCCGAGGGCAGCAGGAAGTTGCGCGCGTAGCCGGGCTTCACCTTCACCAGCTCGCCCATCTGGCCGAGCTTTTCGACGCGCTGCATCAGGATGATTTCGATCATGTGGGCTGGCCTCCGCGGGGTGCGCGCGGCACCCACTGGTCGTAAAGGCCCAGCGCCACGGTGGCGGGGGCCAAGAATTGCAGGAAAATCACCATGGCGAGGTAGTAGCCGGCGATCACGAAACGCCTGCCCTTCAGGGCCGCCGCACGACGATGCACGCCGGCGAGGCCCTGCCAGAAGAAGGGCAGCAGCAGGATGAGGAAGGCCGAAAGCGCGATCGCATCGTCCTGGGCCGCGAACCAGAGTCCGGCGGATACCGCCGGCAGGATCGCGTACCAGCCCGGCAACCGTACCGAACCCCAGTCAGGTGCCGGAAAGGCCGCCATTTCGAAGCGCGTGAGAAGGCGCTGCGCAATCGCTGCGTTCGCGACCCACACGGCGCTCATCCAAAAGGCGATGAGCGCGGCCTTCAGGCGCACGAGCAAGTCGACCATCGGCTCCACGCTCGGCATTTCGAGCATGGCGATCACATTGCGCAGCATGCGCTCCATCACGCCGGCAAGGCCGCCGGGATGGTCCGCGAAAGCGAGCGTCGCCCAGCCCAGCAAAGCGAGCGGGTAGAGGCCGAGGGCCAGCATCGGCAGCCCGAGCGAGAAGCCGTCCCGGCGCATCGCCAGCATCGGCAGCAGCGCCGCGGGAATGCCTATGATCGCCAGGAAGAACAGCACCGAAAGGCCACTCGCGAACGCCCAGAGCAGCAGGGTCGCGAGCAGCAATGCGCCGAACGCGGCAAACGCACCCGTCGAAAGCCCCGCCGCCATGATGGGCAACGGCGCCAACCACAGAAGCAACGTGCCACCAGGCAGCCCGCGCATCGACCAGAGCGCCACCACAGCCGCGAGGAATCCCCCCGCACCGGTGGCAAGCCACCGGGGATCGGCACTGATGGGTCCGGAGGGTCGGGCGGCCATGGCCGTCATCTCAATCGTTGATGACGTAGGGCAACAGCGCGAGGAACCGGGCGCGCTTGATCGCCTGGGCGAGCTCGCGCTGCTTCTTGCCGCTGACCGCGGTGATGCGGCTCGGCACGATCTTGCCGCGCTCGGACAGGAAGCGCGACAGCAGGCGAACGTCCTTGTAGTCGATCTTCGGTGCCCCCGGCCCGCTGAACGGGCAGGACTTGCGGCGGCGGTAGAAGGGGCGGCGAGCGCCGACGGCGGGGCGCCGCGCGGCGGGTGTCATGTCGGTCGTGTCGGACATCGGGTGTTATTCCTCGCCCATCATGTTGTCGCCGTCTTCGCGCGGACGGGCACGGTATTCCTCGCGGTCGTCGCGCTCGCGACCACCACCGGTGCGGCCCGAGCCGAAGCGGCCGGGGGGACGCGGGCCGCGGAAGCCGCGGTCGCGCTCACGCTCTTCGCCGCGCTTGGACAGGATGGCCGAAGGGGCCTCGTCCAGGGCGTCGATGCGGATCGTCATGGAGCGCAGCACGTCCTCATTGAGGCCGAGCTGGCGCTCCATCTCGGACAATGCAGGCGCGGCGACCTCCATGCTGATCAGCATGTAGTGGCCCTTGCGGTTCTTCTTGATGCGATATGCGAGGGCACGGAGGCCCCAGTATTCGCGCTTCTTCACTTCGCCGCCGCCTTCCGCCACGATGGCGGCCGCCATTTCGGCGATGGCTTCAACTTGCGCTTGCGTGACGTCGTTCCGTGCGATGAACACGGTTTCGTAGAGCGGCATGGTTGCTCCCTCCGGCTGTCTCAGCCCACGGTCCATGCGGCGACATGCCGCATAGCACAAAGGGGCATAGCCGGGTGCGATGCCTTCGCTCCCGGCAGGGAAGCGGGGCGTAGAGCATTATTGCGCGGCCAAGTAAAGCCGCGTTGAGAGGAGCGCGGGGCTCTACATGCCCGCAAGATCTTGCGGGCGGACGTGGCGTGGCGGGCGGCGGCCGACCGGGGGTGCGGCCTGGAGCGGTTGCTCCGTGATGACACTCAGATCTCGGCGAACAGTTTCCGGAAGCCCCACAATGCAGCCACGGGCGAAAACGCGCTACGCGGCCGGTGCTGCCGGCACCACCATCGCCGACGCGGGAAGGTGGAAGGTGAAGCAGGTTTCGGCATCGGACGATTCCAGTTCGATGGTGCCGCCGTGGACGCGCGCGATCTCCGCCGCGATATAGAGGCCCAGCCCAAGGCCCTGCTGCCCGGGTCTCACCTCACCACGCGAGAACGGCCGGAACATCCGCTGCCGTATGGCAGGTGGGATTGGCGGCCCGTCATTGGATACCGCAAGGCTGAAGCCGGACGTGTCGCTGCGCGCCTCGACCCGCACCGGTGCGTCAGGCGAGCCATGACGCAGCGCGTTGGCCAGCAGATTGGCGAAGAGCTGGGTGACGCGTGGCACATCCGCCACCACCGGCGCGGCGAGGTCGAAGCGCGCCTGGATGTCGCGGTCGGGTTCGATGACGCGCATCTCATCGACCACCTGCCGGAGCGACTGCTCGAACTCGACGGCCGCCGCGGGCTCGATGGCGACGCCGCCGCCCATCTTGGCGCGCGCGAAATCCAGCACGTTGTCGACCAGGCCGGCCATGCGCCCGACGGTAGCCAGCATCAGTTGCGCGATGCGCTGCGCCTCGGCCTCGTCCCGTACCGCCTGCAGCATGCGCGTGCCCGACATCATTGCGGCGAGCGGGTTGCGCAGATCGTGGCCGAGGATGGCGATGAAGCGGTCACGTTCCTCGGCCTCGGCACGTTGCTCGGCCAGGCGCTCCTCCGCCGCTTCGGCGCGCGCCATGGCGTCGAGATGCATGGCGATGAGGTCGGCGAACATGGTGAAGGTGCCGATGGTCTCCGGATTGTGGATGCGCGCCGCCGTTTTGCCGAGCGCGCAGAGCGTGCCGAAGAACTGGCCGTCCGGTAGGATGATCGGCACCGAGATGTAGCTCTCGAACCCGTAATATGCCGGGATGGGGTTGCTCTTGAACACGGGATCGGCCGAGACAGCGTCGATGACGATCGGCTCGCGCAATTCGAACACGGTTTGGCAGAAGGTGTTCTCGATCTGCAGCTCGCCGCCGGCACGCAGCCCAAACTCGACAGTGTCGTGCACGGCGCAGGCGACCCAGTGGTCGCGGGTAACACGCGCAACGGTGGCGAAACCCATGCCTGTCAGGCGGCAAACGGTGTCGAGGATTGCTGGCACCACACCGATCCGCTGCACCGCCTGAATATCGCGTTCGAGTGTCATTCCGCCGGCATTCCTTTGCGAATAGCTCGCATGACATTGGTTTGAGGCGGCAGTTATGCCACCCTGGCCGTTCTCCGCATCGTTGACAGGCCGGCCCGCGGGCCGCTACGCCCGGCCGCCAGTCATTGAGACGGAAACACAATAGTCATGGCCCTCGCCTTTGTATTTCCCGGCCAGGGAAGCCAGGCCATCGGCATGGGACGCGATCTCGCCTTGGCTTTCCCCGCCGCGCGCGAGGTCTTCCAGGAAGTTGACGACGCGCTCGGCCAGCACCTGGCCAAGCTTATGTGGGAGGGTGAGCCCGCCGACCTGACGCTCACCGCCAATGCCCAGCCGGCGCTGATGGCCGTCTCGATCGCCGTGCTGCGCGTGCTGGAGCGCGAGGGCAACATCGACCTCGCCGCACGCGTGGCGCTGGTGGCCGGTCATTCTCTCGGCGAATACAGCGCGCTAACCGCCGCGCGCTCCTTCGGCGTGGCGACCGCGGCGCGCCTGTTGCGGGTGCGCGGCGAGGCGATGCAGGCCGCCACCCCCGAGGGCATGGGCGCCATGGCCGCCCTGCTCGGCGCCGACCTGGAGCAGGCGCGGACTCTATGCGAGAGCGTCGCCCTCGACCCCGAAACCGATGAGACGGAGGTCATCCAGACCGCGAACGACAATGGCGGCGGCCAGATCGTCATCTCCGGCCACAAGGGGGCAATCGAGCGCGCGATCGCGGCAGCCTCGGCCGCCGGTATCCGTCGCGCCATGCTGCTGCCGGTCTCCGCACCCTTCCATTCCGCTTTGATGGCGCCGGCCGCCGAGACGATGGCCGACGCCCTTGGGGCCGCCACGATCGCGGCGCCGGTGGTGCCGCTGGTCGCCAACGTGACCGCCGCGAAGGTTACCGAGGTCGCCGAGATCCGGCGGCTGCTGGTCGAGCAGGTCACCGGCAATGTCCGCTGGCGTGAATGCATCGCGGCAATGGTTGCGATGGGCGTCACGCGCTTCGTGGAGCTCGGCGCCGGCAAGGTGCTCACCGGATTGATGAAGCGCAACGCTCCGGAAGCCACGGCGAGTGCCCTCGGCACGCCGGCCGACATCGAGGCGTTCCTGAAGACGCTCTGATATCCGAAAGTGCCGGGCTGCTTACCGGACTGCGCCGATTTGCCGCGCGACTGTACACAGTAAGCGGGCAGAGCCGCTTCGCCTTGCGACCGCGAAAGTGCGAAAAGGCGGCCGTTTCGCCACGCAGACTTGTGAGAGCATGGGAGGGTAGCGCCCTCCCACCCGTATTTTGAGGAGTGACACCATGTTTCGCCTGGACGGAAAAGTGGCCCTGATCACCGGCGCGACAGGTGGCATCGGCGCCGCCGTCGCCCGCGCCCTGCATGCCTCCGGCGCCACCGTCGCCATCAGCGGCCGCCGCGCGCCGGAGCTCGAGGCGCTGGCCGCCGAGCTCGGTGAGCGCGTGATCATCGCCCCCGCCGACCTCGCGGACCCCGCCGCCCCCGCCGCCCTGGTGGAGAAGGTCGAGAAGGAGGCCGGCTCGCTGGATATCCTCGTCAACAATGCGGGGTTTACGCGCGACATGCTCGCCTTGCGGATGGGCGATGCGGACTGGCAGGCGGTGCTGGATGTCGATCTGACCGCGCCGTTCCGCCTCGCCCGCAGCGCGTTGCGCGGCATGATGAAGAAGCGCTCGGGACGCATCGTGTCCATCGCCTCGATCGTCGGGGTCACCGGCAATGCGGGGCAGGCGAACTACGCGGCCGCCAAGGCCGGCCTGATCGGCATGAGCAAGTCGCTGGCACAGGAGGTCGCGACGCGCGGCGTGACGGTCAATGTGGTGGCGCCGGGCTTCGTGAAGACGGCGATGACCGATGCCCTCGGGGAGGCGCCCCGGACGGCGCTGCTGGCGCGCATCCCGATGGGCCGGATGGGCATGCCCGAGGACATCGCCGCCGCCGTGGTCTACCTCGCCTCGGCCGAAGCCGGCTGGGTCACCGGCCAGACGCTGCACGTCAACGGCGGAATGGCGATGATTTGACAGCAGAATACCTGCACGGTTCCGGACCCCCACAAGGCTGCCGCAGGGCCTCGCTGCCAAGGCAGCGCGGGGCCTTTCCGCCCGGCCATTGGCGCCTTCGTGAGCGTGACCGCGCGGCTTCCCTGTCGCTGATACAGCCGTTTCGTGCCTAGGCTGGCCCGCGAAGGCTTCAGCCCTCTTGACCCGCCCCCCCCGGACAGCCTAGGCCGCACCTTCGTTCCATGGTAAGCGCCGCCCGCTATGGGGGGGATGCGCGCTGGGGCCGGTGGTTCCACCATCGGTCGGCCGTGCCGAGAAATCCCCCCGAGACCGCTAAGAACAGTCGGGCAGAGCCCGCCAGATGGAGACAGTGACCCCGATGAGCGAGACCGCCGAAAAGGTGAAGAAGATCGTCGTCGAGCATCTCGGCGTCGAGGAATCGAAGGTGACCAACGAGGCCTCCTTCATCGATGACCTCGGCGCGGACAGCCTTGACACCGTCGAGCTGGTGATGGCCTTCGAGGAAGCCTTCGGTGTCGAAATCCCCGACGACGCGGCCGAGAAGATCACCACGGTGAACGACGCCATCAAGTACATTGAGGCGCAGCAAGGCGAAGCCGACAAGGCGTAGGGGTCGGTACGCGTGTTCCAGCATGGTTCGTCGTCGCGTCGCGTCGTGGTCACCGGCATGGGGATCGCCAGTCCGCTCGGGATCGGTGTCGAGCATGTCTGGAAGCGCATGCTGAACGCGGAAAGCGGCATCGCCGCGATCCAGAATTTCGACGTGTCGTCCTTGCCTGCGAAGATCGCGGGGCAGGTGCCACAGGGGTCCAAGGCGGACGGAAAGCTCGACATCGGCGAGTGGATCCCGGCCAAGGACCAGAAGAAGATGGATCGCTTCATCCAGCTCGCCCTCGTTGCCGCCACAGAGGCGGTCGAGGATAGCGGCTGGATGCCGGGCGAGGATGACGAGGAGGGGCGCTGCGCCACCGGCGTGATGATCGGCTCGGGCATCGGTGGCCTGGAATCAATCTATGAGGCGGCCCAGGTCGTGGCCTCGGGCCGCTCGCGGCGGCTTTCGCCCTTCTTCATCCCGTCGGCGCTGATCAACCTCGCCTCCGGGCACGTCTCGATCAAGTACGGCTTCAAGGGTCCGAACCACGCGGTTGTGACGGCGTGTGCGACCGGGGTGCACGCCCTGGGCGATGCGGCGCGGCTGATCGCACTCGGCGATGCGGACGTGATGGTCGCCGGCGGGGCCGAGGGTGCCGTCAACGATATCGGTCTCGCCGGCTTCTGCGCGGCCCGCGCCCTCTCGACGAACTACAACGACACCCCGGCTCTCGCCTCGCGGCCCTGGGACGAGCACCGCGATGGCTTCGTCATGGGCGAGGGCGCCGGCGTCGTCGTGCTCGAGGAATACGAGCATGCGAAGAAGCGGGGCGCCAAGATCTACGCCGAAGTAATCGGCTACGGCATGTCGGGCGACGCCCACCACATCACGGCACCATCCGACACTGGTGATGGCGCGTTCCGTTCAATGCGTGCCGCGCTGAGATCGGCCCATGTCGAACCGGACGGCGTGCAGTACGTGAATGCGCACGGCACCTCGACACCGCTCGGCGACGACCTCGAACTCGGCGCAGTCGAGCGGCTGTGGGGCGATGCCGGCGCGAAGCTCTCGATGTCGTCGACCAAATCCGCGGTCGGGCATCTGCTCGGTGCCGCCGGCGCGGTGGAGGGGATCTTCTCGATCCTCGCGATCCGCGACCAGGTCGCGCCTCCGACCCTGAACCTGTACAAGCCGTCGCGCGAAAGCATCATCGACCGGGTTGCGCGCGAGGCGCAGCCGCGTGCCATCGAAGTGGCGCTGTCGAACAGCTTTGGGTTCGGTGGAACCAACGCGTCGATCGTGTTCCGCGGGGCGCCGTAGCAGCTGCGATAGGGGAACGCCTTCGTGAGGCGCTTTCCGATGAAGCTTATTGCCTGGTTGCTGCTGCCGGTCGTGCTCGGCGCAATCGCCGTCGCTGCCGCGTTGCACACCTATCGGACGCCGGGACCACTCGTCGCACCTGCCCAGATCGTGGTGCCGCGCGGGGGGCTCTCGGCGACGGCGGAGGCGTTGGAGCGCGAGGGCGTCGTGCAGTCCGCGCGGGCCTTTGCGCTTGCGGCCTGGCTCACCCGCGACGAAGGCCCCATTCGCAGCGCTGAATTTGCGATCCCTCCCGGGGCGAGCCTCGCGGAGGTCCTGGCCATCCTGCGCGATGGCAGGCCTGTGCAGCGCCGCCTGACCATCCCCGAGGGCCTGATGGCACGCCAGATCGCTGCCCTCATCGAGCGCAACGACGCCCTGGCCGGGGAGATGCCGGCCATCGCCGAGGGTGCGGTGCTGCCGGAGACCTACGCCTTCGCCTATGGCGACCAGCGCGCTGCCATCCTGCGCCGCGCTGAGGAAGCGATGACCCGCGCACTCGCCGAGATCTGGGCCTCCCGCGCCGAGGGCCTGCCGCTGAGCAGCCCGCGCGAGGCGCTCGTGCTCGCCAGCATCATCGAACGCGAGACAGGGAAGCCGGAGG
>JAQGHV010000269.1 GCA_028288785.1 Rhodospirillales bacterium
CCAGCAGCTAAGGCGCGGAGGGCTCGACGTCTGTGCGCCGGAGGCCACCCGAGTAGACAGCGTGGCTGTTGCCGCCACTTTCCGCCGCGAACCGCGTTGTACTTATGCGGGCCGCAGGGCCCCACCATCGCGAGGAAGATGCCCCATGGCCCTCTATGACTTGGTAAGCGGCGCGATCGGAACGTCCGTCGCAAAAGTGGCCCGAGCCGCGCGACATGTGCTCGAACGCATTGCGCCCGAGACCGATGCAACGCCGCCTCCGGCGAGGAAATCAAAGGGCTGGCGCAAGCACCTCCGGGCGACAAAGGCTCGCGAGCGGCGCTCTCGATCCTGAGTGTGTCCCTCCGGCTTAGCAGAGACCGATTCAACCCTTTGCGGGCCTGCGGTTGCCAGCCGAGAAGGGCGACTATGTGACTCGCCCTTGCGCCCGCCCGTAGTGCTCGGCCGCCAAGCCGAGTGCGGAGACCAGCGCGCCCTGATCCTGCACATGGCCGATGGGACGCCTACACCTGCCCGAGGATCGAAACTCGCCCATGACCGTCTTGGCGCCTTTGCAGATGGTTCGCCCAGGGAGCTGTTTGTTCGCGGAGGAGGCGCGACTGGCCGTCTGCCTGGAGCCGCTGTGGGTGTGGTGCGTGCGCCAGCGGTGAGCAGACATCGAAGCGCGTAACGCAGCGGCAGCGGCAAACGGCCGACTACCCTCGTGGCTTTTGCGTTGCCGCGCTCCGCTTAAGAGAAGGCAAGGATCCGAGTATAAGCAGGCAGGTACCGCATGTTTGCGCTTCGTGAGAAACCTTACATCTTGCTTCCATCCCAGTAGTAGCGGTGGCAGCCAGTCTGCCGCAGTGATATCAGTGTCCGCGGTCACTGTGCCGGGCACCATGAACCAAGAGATCAAAATATGTCGAACTCAACCTGCATTAGCCGGTTTCTGTTCTGTCCTTGAAATTCCAGTTGAACCATAAGGTCTCGACTGGATGCTGAAGGCCAGCGGCCTGGCTTTTTGGCGCATGCAGGGGGTTGGTCCGCGGGCATGGTTGAGCGCAGCAATCGCTCTCGCCGTGCTGTTGCCGCTCGGGGCCTGGATGTGGGTCGCATTTGAGATCCGTGGACGCGCATATGAGGCCGCCCAGGGCAGTCAGCGCCGCGCTACAGAGACGCTCCGGCAGTACACGCTGAAGCTGTTTGAGACTCACGCGCTCGCCCTGGATTTAGTGAACAACCAGGCAGGCGAGCGCGATTGCGCCACTCTTCGCTCCGACGTGGCCCTCCAGGATTTCCTTACGGCTGCCGCACGGGTGGCGACACCCACGGGGGGCATATGGATTACCGACGTGGACGGATATCTCTGTGTCTCCAGCAACCGTCGCTTGATGGACGCACGTAGCCGGCGTTTTCGGGAATATTTCGAGGGCGCACGGAATGCTGCCCCGGGGCGCTACTACGTGGATCGGGCTGTCACCGCTCTGATCGCGGGCACCGTGATCTTCAACATGACGAGACCTCGGATCAAGGACGGCGCGTTCAACGGCGTCATCCTGATCTCAGTCGGCTTCACCGAACTGATGCAGGCTTGGCGAGAGATGCTGGGGACCATCTTAACGGGGCAGACCGCGCTGTTCAGGGAGGATGGCGCCACGATCTTGCGATCCTGGGAGCCATTCGTGCCCGCTCTCGATGCCAGCGCAGAGGCGCGCATGGCAGAGGTCTGGCGCACAAGTCCGAACGGTGTGTCGATTGGCCCTTCACCCATCAACGGTGCTGGGCGAGTGACCGCCTGGCGTCGGCTGCCCGACTGGGGCGTTGTGGTGTCGAGCAGCATCGCCGAAACGGAGGTGAGGCGCTTATGGCTCCAGCCGGTGCTCATCTACGGCGCACTGGCAGGGCTGGCGTCCGTCCTGGTAGCGCTTTTGGCGTGGTTGCTTCTGCGTGGGCAGCGCATGCTGTGGAGGGTGGTTGAGCAACGTACGCGGTCGCTCCGCGCCACCGAAGACCGATTGAGCCTGTTTATCGACGGCGCCCCAGCCGCGATCGCGCTGTTCGACACACAGATGTGCTTTCTCGCCGTGAGCCGGCGGTACATCCACGACATGGGGCTTGGGTTGGTCCGGCCCGATGAGCTCGTTGGCCGCAGCATCTACAAGGTGTTCACGAACGTCACCGATCACTGGCGTGACAACCATCGCCGGGTGCTCGCTGGTGAGACGCTCGCGGCTGAGGAGGATATCTGTTTGCGGGCGGATGGGGCCTCGGACTGGACACATTGGGAACTGGCGCCTTGGTATCAGCTCGACGGGCTGATCGGCGGAGCCGTGCTGTTTTCCGAGGTGGTGACCGCACGCAAGCAGGCCGAAGCCATCCTGACCCGTGGCAAGGCGGAGCTGGAACGGCTTGTCACAGACCGGACGCAGGAGCTGGAGGCAACGCAAGCGCGCCTTGCGCAGGCTCAGCGCATGCAGGCGCTCGGCCAGTTGGCGGGTGGCATTGCGCACGACATCAACAATGTCATCCAGGCCGTGCAGGGAGGCGCCGCCCTGATCGAGCGCCGTCCTGGCGACGTAGACCGAACGCGCAGCCTCGCCCGCATGATCATGGAGGCCGCTGAAAGAGGGGCGGCGGTAACCCGCCGCATCCTCGTTTTCGCCCATCAAAGCCACCTTCAGGCCGAGCCGCTGGACGCCCTCACCCTGTTCACGGGCCTGGCCGAAATTCTCGCCCCCAGCCTTGGTGTTCACATCGACATCAAAGTAGCGGCGAGTGTTGATTTGCCGCCACTGTTGGCCGACAAGGCGCAGCTCGAGACGGTGCTGATCAACTTGGCCACCAACGCGCGCGACGCGATGCCCCGCGGCGGTACGCTCACCTTCGACGCCGTGCTGGATCGTCTGCACTCTGGCAGCGGACCCGACCACCCCATCGCCTTGCGCGCGGGTTCGTATGTGCGACTTTCTGTATCCGATAATGGTTCCGGGATGCCGCCGGAGGTTCTGGCGAGAGCCTCCGAGCCGTTCTTCACGACCAAGGATGTCGGGCAAGGGACCGGGCTCGGGTTGGCCATGGCGCGTGGCTTCACAGAGCAAAGCGGCGGCGGTTTGCGCATCGAGAGCGCTCCGGCCTGGGGCACGATCATCAACCTCTGGTTCCCGGTCTCGACGCGAGTTTCGTTGGCAGTTGGTCAGTTGCCAACATCGAAGGACACTGTCGCCCTTACACCGGCGCGTGGCCGTTTGCTCATGGTGGACGACGACCCGATCGTCAGGGAAACACTTGCTGAACAGATGGAGGCGGAGGGCCATACCGTTTTAACGGCCGTCTGCGGCGCCGACGCGTTGATCCTGTTGGACGCCGGTGAAGCCATCGACCTCCTCGTTACCGATCATGCAATGCCGGGCATGAACGGTACGACTTTGATCAGCGAGGCGCGGCGGCGCAGACCATCCTTGCCCGCCATCCTGTTGACGGGCTTTACCGCCAACGCCGCCATTGACAGCGACATAAGCGGCACCTTCACCCTGCTGAGAAAACCTACCGCCGGACCGGTTCTGGCGAAGTGCGTCGCGGATCTGCTGGAGCGGGCGAGGGGCGGGGGCGAGACAGAGGTCCATGCTATCCGTGGCCCACTTGGCCAGCGCCCATAGGTCACGTAGCGCGTAACGCCGCTCTGCCGGTTGCCCTGCAATGAAGGGACGGCCAGGCGTCGCCGCGTTTCCTTGAAGGCTGTGCTGGTCAGCCGACGGTGGGCGAAACTCCACCAGTGATGGCGGTGTGCTTTGGTGTAGGCACTTGCAGTCGCTACCTGCTTGAGCGGATTGTCTCCGGCCGACCAAGGCCGCCGGAACTGGGCTTGTTGCTGCCGTTCACTCGCCACTCCCAGGGTGGAATGCGACCGGCCTCAGGAAGCGCGCAAAGGCCGCGGCGGTCCTGCTGGGCACCCCGTTCCAGCTGCAGCAGCTGGGTGTCATGGCTATAGCGCTCGAAGACCCAGGCTGCGCCGTGGGGGAACACCTTGGCATTCACATCGTGCCCATCGACATGGTTGCAGCCCATGGTTCGGCCGTAGAGGTAGGTGTCAACGACGCTGACGACTCCGGCCGGCTGAAAGGCATATTCGCCAGGATCTGCCGCGCGCGAGCCGTAGGGTTGCCGGCGTTCAGGCGCATTGATGTCGGACAGCCGAATATGAACCTGCCTCATCTCATTAGTCAGCAGCAGCACTGTGTCGCCACCGGCGATCGCGACAACCGGGCCATGCAGCTCCTCCCCACAATCTTGACGCTCGTCGACAGGATCGGCATCGCGGTAAGCGCGCAAAGCAACCAGTGACGGCGTGGCAGCCCGCGTCGATCCTTTGAGTGGTCCAAGGCCGTGCTGGGCATCGTCAAAGCGTCGCCCGGGGCTTGATGTTGAGCCCTGGATTCGTGAATAAAGATAGAACACACAATCCCGCATGGTTGATCGTACCGCTCCACAAGCCAGATCGACTGAGCCGTCATCACCGCTATGCGCGACCTCATCCAGGGCGCCATCAACACCAAAAGCCAGCGGGTCGGCGAGGCGAAGCGGACGGGCCTGGGGGTTCTGCTATGCACGATGGCCGCGCTGCCCGCGACGATCATCGACCAAGCGGTCGAGCAGGTCCTAACGGAGCGTCAGCTCCTTCCGCCAGTGCCGGCAAGGGTCGAGATCGACGGCCGGAATTCCAAAAGTCGATAGCGTGCGACCGGCCCAGGCGATCAACAGTTTGTGGCTATGGCAGTGCGGGCGTGGATCAACGGCGGCCGCGCCAAGACCGCCTTTATCGAGCCCGGCGGCCCTGGGGAGAATGGCTACGTCCAGAGCTTCAACGCCAGGCTACAGGCCGAGCTGCTGAATGCGGAAGTGCTCAACACGCTGGCGGAAGCCAAGGCCTAATTGAGCAGGGGCACATGGACTTCACCACCCTGCCGCCGGACTCGGCGCTGAGTTACGGCCCGCCGGCGCCAGAGGTGCTCGTTGCCGACGCTGCTTTGAACAGGAAGTCGTTCAGGCTTCACGGCGCTCAGCCGACCCAGCAGAACCACACCTCATGACTTTGTGCGCGAACCACTCAACCGGGCTGGTCACGTGGCGCTGCTTTTGCTGCGTCCGGTGCGTTGGAAGACCTCCGTGGCACCGGTCAGGAGGACGCCAGGTGGGTCCTATCGAGTTCGTCGCGCTGCTGTTGGCGGGGGTCGGACCCTTGCTTGCCCTGAGCCACGCTTTGCGCCTTCCGGCGACCGTCGTGCTGTTCGCGGCCGGGCTCGGCGCGGGCTTGCTGCCTGGCCCGGCGCCGGTGAGGGTCGATCCGGATCTGGTCATCTGGCTGTTTCTGCCACCGGTCATCTATGCCGGTACGGTGCGAGTAACGCCGCACCTGCTGCGCGTCACCCTGCTGCCTGGCGTGCTGGTCGGCGTTGTCACTTCCCTGTGCATCGTGCTGGCGGTGGCGGTGGTGCTGCGCATGCTGCTACTGCCCGGCCTGGGCTGGACAGCGGCGCTGGCGCTGGGCGTGGTCGCCGCGCTGTTCGACACGCGCCTGTTCCACGAGGCCGATGGGCGTCCGCACGTGCCGCGCGCTCTCGGCGATGCGCTGAAGGCGCGCGAGATGGCTGCGCGGGTTACGGCGCTGGTGGCGCTGAAGCTCACTCTCGACGCTCTGGCCGCGGGGCAGGCGCCGGGACTGGGCGAGGCGGTGCTCGACATCGCCTGGTCGCTGGCAGGCGGTGCAGCCGTTGGCGCGGTCATCGCCCGAGCCGTCCTGTGGCTGCGGGACCGCGCAGGGCCGGCGCCTGTGGAGATCGCCGTGTCGCTGGCCACGCCCTATCTGACTGCGCTGGCGGCACGCGGGCTAGGGCTGTCGCTGGCGGTGGCAGTGATCGCCGCCGCGCTGACGGTCGCCGCGGCGCGGGTGGACCGCAAAACAGGGGAAGCGCGCTCCTCTGCCGAGGCACGTATCACCGCCGCCGCCTTCTGGGAGGAGCTGAGCCTCATCGCCTCCTCGGTGCTGTTCTTCCTGGCCGGGCTGGCTTTGCCGGACGCCTGGGCCTCGCTCGGCGACTGGCCGGGCTGGCGGACGGCCGGCGCCGCGGCTGGCATCGTGATTATCGCCCTGGCGCTGCAGGGAGTGGGCTCGCTGGTGTCGACGCGCTTGCCGCCGCTGCGCGATGCTTTGGAAGGCCCTGGGTCGACGTTGCGCGCAGCAGGGGTCATGGCATGGGCCTCTACGCAGTCCGTGCTGGGCTTGGTGGTGGCCCTGTCCATACCGCCTGCCGCGCGGAGTGGAGAACTCTTCAGCGAACGTGGGCTCGTCGTGGTGGTCGCCTCCCTGGTCATCCTCAGCTCAGTAGCGGTACAGGGCCTGACGCTGCGTGCCGCGGTGCGCCATGCCGGTCTGGGCGGCGAGGACGAAGCGCAGCGGGAGGAGGAAGAGGCGCGCAACGCCGCCGCCGCGGCTCGCCAGGAGGCACCGGCCGAGGATACCCATCCGGATAGCTTGGCGGCGGAGCGTCGCGCCCTTTTGCACCTGCGCGAGCACGACGAGATTGGCGACGAGGCGCTCCGAAGCCTGCTGCGCGAAGCGGACCTGCGCGACCGTGCCGCAGAGGGCGATGGCAGGACCGGCGCCGGGCCGCCTAACCCCTGAATCCGCCGCTGGCGTCCGGCCAGGCTCAACGCCGGACGGCTTGGTCGGACATGGACCCTGTTTGCACCCGGTGTTCAGTCGAAGGCTGGTGATGAACAGCGATAAGCCGGGGACGCAGGGTGGCCTTTCAGACTGGGTCGCTTTCGAAGGCGCTCGGCAGCCTTCCGTCCGCGACAACGTTCGAGCTTGGCGAACCATCCTGCGAAGGTGCCGAGATGCCGGACGAGGACCCACGCGTGCTCTATGCTGCCGATCGAACCGTCCTGGCGGCGGAGCGGACCTACGCTGCCTGGGTCCGTACTGGCCTCGTCTCGCTGGCTGCAGGCGTGGGCGCCAAGACATCGCTTGGGCCGGTTCTGCCCGAGTGGGCAATCCTGTTCAACGCAACCCTTCTGGTGCTGTTCTCGGCATTCTGCTTCGCAGTCGCTGTCTGGCGTGAAATCAGGCCCGGCCATGATGCGCCGCAGCGTTCCGACGTCTGGCGACTGCCACGTTTGCTGCTGGTCGTCGTGAATGGCGGGCTGCTGCTGGTCTCGCTTGGTGCCCTATTGGGAGTGTGGTTCGGGCGCACGCCCGGAGCGTGAGACGGCTTCAACATCATGCCTTGATTCTCCCGCAGCACTGCGTTCTTCAATCGCGGTTCTGCGGGGCTCGCCGCCTCCCTGGTGTCTGCACGACGACACACCCCAACCCCCTGCCTCCCTAGGCCACCGACCACCAGCGCCGGAGTGACAGGGCCGCCATTTCGCCTTTTGGGCGGCTGCACCCCGGCCCTGCTCAAATCTTGGGTTGAGCTTCGACTTAGCCGTACAAGTGTTGATGCCTCGGATAAACACCGGGCCGATCACCTGAAGAGCGGTGCCACGGCTGCGCCGAAGCGATGCAGCGCACATCAAAGGTTTAAGAACCATTCGGGATTACGTCAGGGGCCAGAAAAAGGCGATCAGCGGCACGCCGGCCAGCACTACCAGGATGGAAAGTGGCAGGCCGAGACGGGCATAATCGCCAAAGCGGTAGCCGCCCGGGCCCATCACCAGCGTGTTGCACTGGTGGCCGATGGGCGTGAGAAAGTCGCTTGCCGCACCGAGTGCGACGGCCATCAGGAAGGGATCCGGGCTCAGCCCTAGCCTGCTGGCGAGCGTAGCGGCGATGGGGCCCATCACCAGCACGGTGGCGGCATTGTTGAGAAAAGGCGTCACGGCCATCGCCAGAACCATGGTGGCGCCGAGTGCCACGATGCCGGGCAGCCCCTGCACCGCGTGCGTCAGCCAGCTGGCCAGCAGGTCGGTGCCGCCGGTGTGCTGGATGGCGCCGCTGACCGGGATGAGGGCGGCCAGCAGCACCAGCACCGGCCAGTCGAGCGCCGCATAGGCCTCGCGCGTGGTCATCACGCGCAGCGCCAGCAGGGCCACCACCGCGCCGAAGAATGCCACCGCCACCTTGACGACGCCCAGGGCAACCAACGCCATTGCCACCCCGAGCACTGCGAGCGGGAGCCAGCTCCGGTTGCCGCGGCCCAGCGCCACGGCGCGCTCGGCGAGCGGCAGCACGCGCAGCTCGCCGAGCTTGGCGGGCATGTTCGCGGCCAGGCCGCGCAGCAGCACCACGTCGCCGGCACGCAACCGCAACTGGGACAGGCTGTCGCGAATGTGCTGCTCGCCGCGGCGACTGACGGCCAGCAGCAAGACACCGTGCTCGGAGCGGAGGGTGAGCGACGCGGGGGAGCGGCCGACCAGCGGGCTCTCGGTGGTGATAACGCCTTCCACCACGGCGATGTCGTCGTCAGTACGCTCGGGATCGTCGGGGATCGGGCCGTCACCAGGCAGGACGAGGCCGGCGCGGGTAACCAAACGCTCCAAGTCCTCCGCCTCACCGCGTAGGAGCAAGCCCTCGCCAGGGGCGAGCGCGCGATCGGGAGCCGACGCCTCGGGCGGGGTGGGATCCTTGCCGGGGGCGAGAATGGCGGAGACGCCAACCTCGCCTTCGGACATCGCCTCCACGCCCCTTACGGTCAGGCCGGCCTTGGCGCCCTGCGCAGGCATGTGGGCCTCGACGGTGTACTGGCCGATGGTGAAGGCGTCGTCCATGGAGGCGGCGCCGCGCCGATTGCCAGGCAGGAGCCGCCAGCCCACGGCCAGGAACAGCAGCGCGAGCAGGCAGATGCCCAGGCCCACCGGCGTGTAGTCGAACATCGAGAAGGGGTGGCCGGTCAGTTCCTCGCGCACGCGGGACATGATGAGGTTGGGTGCGGTGCCAACCAGGGTGACGACGCCGCCCGTCATCGCCGCAAAGGCCATGGGCATCAGCAGCGCGGCGGGCGGCGTGCCCGTCCGGCGGGCGAGCTGCATCGCCACCGGCATCATGATAGCGAGCGCACCGACATTCTTGGTGACCATGGCGAGCAGCATGGTGACACCCACCAGTACCGGCACCTGGACGGAGACGGTGCGCAGCCGCGGTGTCAGCGGCTGCATGATGGTCTCGACCGCGCCCGATCGCGCCACGGCATGACTGATGATCAGGGCAGCGGCAACGATCACCACCACGTCGTCGGAGAAGCCGGCGAAGGCACTCTCCAACGGTACCACACCCAGCAGGATGCCAGCGAGCAACGCGGCGAGGGCGACGGTGTCATAAGCGAAGCGGCCCCACAAAAACAGTGCGATGGTCGTACCCATCAGGCCAAATGCCAGTGCTTGGTCGAGTGTCATGCCCTTGGGCCCTGTCGCCGCGTGAGCCCCAGCGGCCGCGTCAGGCACTCAACCGGTTAGATGCAGCGCGGTTTCCTGGCCACCGTCGCCGCATGCTGTGCGCCGCACAGCACGGTAGTCTCGACAACGTTACACGTGTGGTGAAGGTTCTAGGCATGTGAACGCTACGCCCGAGCTCACCGAGGACTCGCGGTCATCAACGGCCGCTCGGACCTCTTCGTCGAGGTCTTCGGCGAATGACCTGCCCCCTAAGAGCCGATCCGCAAAGAAGTTGAATCTCCTGAATCGGTTGTGATTCTCTGTCCCTGTGATCGGTTCGCGAGGGCGGCAGGATGACGTGGACGGCGGAGCATCGGCGAGCGGCGGACCGGCGTG
>JAQGHV010000390.1 GCA_028288785.1 Rhodospirillales bacterium
CTTTGCGGCCTTGAGCGAGGATGCGATCGTAGGCGCCGAGCGGGCCGTTCACCGGGTGCGTGTTGCCGTCGATGACCATGCGGGTGCCGTCGGCGAAGTCGCGCGCGAAGCGTTCTTGGCGTTCTTCGAGCCAGCGGGCTTCGACGCTGCGGATAGCGGTGGCGTCGAGCGAGTGGCGCTCGGTGACGCCGCGCAGCGTGCGGGCGAGGGTGAGGCCGTCACCATCGGCGCTGACCACCCAGCCGCGTTCGTTGGCAGGGGCGAGTGCGTTGAGGCGTTCGGCCAGCGCCTGGGCGGCGGCCGGGGCACGGTCGGCATTGGTGGTGAGGGCACCGACGAGGGCCGCCTGCTCGATGATGTCGGTGGGCACGCGACCGGCCAGGCGGCGGATGCGGCTTTGCACCTGGCGCAGGAACTCGGCCTCTTCGCGCATGGCCTCACCGTCCAGGACGGTACCGTCGGCGCGCTCCATGCGGGCGCCGATGAGCGCCTTCTCGAGCAGGTAGTCCTCGAGGGCACGGTCGTCCTTGAGGTAGCGCTCATCGCCGCCGCGCTTGGCGCGATAGAGCGGCGGCTGGGCAATGTAGAGGTGCCCGCGTTCGATCAGCGCCGGCATCTGCCGGTAGAAGAAGGTCAGTAGCAGGGTGCGGATGTGCGACCCGTCCACGTCGGCGTCCGTCATGATGATGATGCGGTGGTAGCGCAACTTGTCCGCCGAGAAGCCACCGCGCTCGGGCTCGTCGCGCCCGATGCCGGTGCCGAGGGCGGTGATCAGCGTGCCGATCTCGGCGCTGCCGAGCATCTTGTCGAAGCGCGCGCGCTCCACGTTCAGGATCTTGCCCTTGAGCGGCAGGATCGCCTGGTAGACGCGGTTGCGCCCCTGCTTGGCCGAGCCGCCGGCGCTGTCACCCTCGACGAGGAAGAGTTCGCACTTGGACGGGTCGCGCTCCTGGCAATCGGCGAGCTTGCCGGGCAGCGAGGAGATGTCGAGCACGCCCTTGCGCCGCGTGAGGTCACGCGCCTTGCGCGCCGCCTCACGCGCCATGGCCGCTTCCATGATCTTGCCGATGACCTCCTTGGCTTCCTTCGGATGCGTCTCGAACCAATGGGTGAGGGCATCGGCGGAGGCTGCCTGGACCACCGGCTGCACTTCGGAGGAGACGAGCTTTTCCTTCGTCTGCGAGGAGAATTTCGGGTCCGGCTCCTTCACCGACAGCACGGCCGTGAGGCCCTCGCGCATGTCCTCGCCGGTCAGCGTCACCTTTTCCTTCTTGGCCTGCGCGTCGGCGTATTTCGCGACCACGCGGGTCAGCGCCTGGCGGAACCCGGCGTGGTGGGTGCCGCCGTCGCGCTGGGGGATGTTGTTCGTGAAGCACAGCATCGTCTCGTGATAGCTGTCGTTCCAGCGCAGCGAGAGCTCGACGCGGATGCCGTGCTCGCCCTCCTTGCCGTGCGCGCCGACGGGGGCAGTGAACAGCGGCGTCTTGCCCTTGTCGAGATACTCGACGAAGGCGGTGAGGCCGCCCGTGTAGTGGAACACTGTCTCGGTCACATCCGCATGGCGCTCGTCGCGCAGCACGATCTTCAACCCGGAATTCAGGAAGGCCAGCTCGCGCACGCGGCGCTCCAGCACGGGCAGTTCGAAATCGACGCGGGTAAAGGTGCCGGTCGAGGGCTTGAACGTGACCTCGGTGCCCTTGGTGTGCTCCGAGGGGCCGAGGTCGGTGCAGGGTACGACGGTGTCGCCGTGCTCGAAGCGCAGGCGATACTCATGACCATTGCGCCAGATACGCACTTCCATCCATTCGCTGAGCGCGTTGACCACGGCCGCGCCAACGCCGTGCAGGCCGCCCGAGACCTTGTAGCTGTTCTGGTTGAACTTGCCGCCGGCGTGCAGCCTGGTGAGCACCACTTCGGCGGCGGAAATGCCTTCCTCCGCATGTATTTCGACGGGAATGCCACGCCCGTCATCGGTCACTGTGACGGAACCATCGCCATTGAGCTGCACGAAGCAGGAGGAGGCAAAGCCTGCCTGTGCCTCATCGACCGCGTTGTCGATGATCTCGAAGATCATGTGGTGCAGGCCGGAGCCATCATCGGTGTCGCCGATGTACATCCCGGGCCGTTTGCGCACGGCTTCAAGGCCGCGGAGCACCGTGATGGAGGCGCTGTCGTAGGCCTCGGAGGCGGCTTGGTCGGAGGCGCGCGATTCGTCGCTCATGCCAGCGGGAATCTCCAGATCGGAGGAAAGTGGGGAATCGACACCTTATATAGTTATTTAAGCGGGTTTTGGCACCCCGAAACCTGCAACGGAATTGAGCCTTCCTGCGGTCGCGGTGAAGCCCTCCGCCAGACCCGAAAGCGGCGCGAAGACGCCGATGTCGGTGCCGGTGAGGAAGCTCTGCGCGGGCAGTGCGGCGAGCGCCGCGAACAGTGCCTCCCGCCGTCGCTGGTCGAGGTGGGCAGCCACCTCGTCGAGCAGCAGCAGCGGTGCGAAGCCGCGCGCCTCGGCGATCAGGGCCGCGTGGGCGAGGACGGTCGCGATCAGCAGCGCCTTCTGTTCTCCGGTCGAACAGAGCACGGCGGGCTGGTTCTTCTCCAGGTGCACCATGGTCATGTCGGTGCGGTGGGCGCCCTCCGCGGCACCACCTGCTGCGGCGTCGCGGCGACGGTTCTGGGCGAGGCGGTCGCGCAGGGCGTCCTCCACGGCGAGCGCGGGCTCGACCTCCAAGGCGGCAGCGATCGGGCAGAGCAGGTCGAGGCGGGCGGCGGGGAAGGCGCCGAGCGGCCGGTGCT
>JAQGHV010000273.1 GCA_028288785.1 Rhodospirillales bacterium
GCCCGTCCCCGAACAGCACGAGGTCCGTCACGCCTTCCGCAAACATCGCGGCGAGCGAAGCCGGCCAATCCTCCGGCGTGCCGGCATAGTCGCGGATGCGATCGGGTGACCAGAACATGGCGTCGCCGCCGTTGAAGGCGATCTTCTCCACGCCGTGGCCGGCCTCCGCAAGGGCAGCGCCGAGCCGCGCGAAGAACGGGCTTGCGAGCCCCTGGAGGAACAGGAAGCGGCGGCGCGGGGCGGCCATGGGTGGGCAGGCGTTCACGCGCACAGCAAAGCCAGGGCCACGTGAAGAATTCCCCCTACGTCACCCTTCATCGCAGCCAGCCCCGGCGTGCGAGGGCGCCCATGAGCCGGCCCTGCCAGCGCCGCAGCACCGCGGCACGCCCCGCCTTCCAGACGGCAGGCTGCGTGAGGCGATCGACCAGCACCTCGGGCGGGCAGGGCAGTTCGGTCACCGGGTCGATGCAGCGCGGATAGGCGATCAGCGCGCCGGCGACCAGGGCATCGAGGCTGAGGCGGCGCACGCGTCGTGGCAGCACCTGCCGATCCTCGGTGAGCCCCCAGCCGGCATAGAAGGGCATGCCGTGGCAGACTACGCGCTTGCCACGCAACAGCGCCTCGAAGCCGGTGAGCGAGGTGATGGTATGCACCGCGTCGGCCCAGTCGAGCAGGTCCGGCATCGCTGCCCCTTCCTGCACGGCGTCGGCGAATTTCAGCGCCGCGGCGGGCAGCACGTGCCCGGCCCGGTAGCCGGCCGCGACATCGGGGTGCGAGCGATACAGGATGAAGGCGTGCGGTTCCGCAGCGCGCGCTGCCCGCAGTAGGTCGAGGTTTTTCCGCGGCCCGGCCATCGCGCCGAGCCGGACCGAGGCGTCATCCTCGACCTGGCCAGGCACCAGCACGCGTTGGCGGCCGGGCACGACCTCCGGCGGCGCGGCGTTGCCCACCAGGTTGTATTTGGTCACGCCCCGGCCGACGAGCGCCGCGCGCAGACGCGCCGCCCGCGCCAGCATCGCCGGCGAGAAATCGTGTTCCGCGAGGATGACTTCGAGGTCCGACGGCGTCGCGGGATCGTAGGCGACGCCGCGGGCATCAAGCGCGATCGAGCCACCCGGCAGAAACCCGGCGCCAAGGCCGGCCGAGCGCAGGAAGCCGTCTTCCACCGTCAGGATTTCAATGCCGGCCTCCGCTGCCGCCGCGCGCAAGCCGCGTGGCTCTCGCGTTGCCCAGACCGCGATGGCGCCACCCTGGCGGCGGGCCTCGGTGACCGCTCCGCCTGGGTCGCGAAGGAACGCCGGGGGACCGGTCTCGCTCGCGAGCGCCGCGCCAATGCGCGCCCGTTTCCAGAACGCCATGCCGCATGCGACCGCGATGCGCCGGTTCTCCCCCGCCGCCCGCTGCCAGGCGGCCATGATCGGCAGCGCCTCGGCGGCGTTGCAGGGCACGGCGCGGAAGGGATCGGCAAAACGGGTGGCGGCGAGCAGCCGGGCGAAGCGCGCGAACGGCGGCTCAGCCGGATCGGCAAACGCTGCCAGCGGCGCATGCGCGCGGATCGTCACGCCCGCGGCGGCGGCGATGATCGCGAGGCCATCATCCTGCACGAGATGCCATTCGGTGGCGGCCTCTATCAGGGTCCAGGCCGCGAAAGGGCCGAGCGCGCCGGGCAGCGTGGCCGCACCGGCGCCTCTGCGGATTGCAAGGACCGGGCGACCCGCTGCCGTGGCGACGGCGTGATCCCACATCGTGCTGACGGCTTCGGCGCAGGTAGGATCGCAAGGGTCCAGCACGAGTACGGCCTGCCCCGGTGCGACCCCCAACCCGGCCGGCCCGGGGTCCGGAAGGCCAGCCGGGCCAGCCACGCGCGCCTCCCTCATGGCATCGAGAAAATCGGCCGGGCATTCCCCGCCCCCGAGTGCCAGGGCCAGGACCGGGCCTGCGCTGGCCTGCTCGGCGGCCAGCAATGCGGCGCGGCCGATGCGCGCGCCGAACCTGGCCCAGGGCCAGGGGCCGGGGCCGACCCTTATGATGCGGGGCGCCGCGACCTCCGGCGCATCCTCCGCCAGCAACCAGGCGGCGGCGTCGTCGGAGCGATCTGTCCAGATGGCTTCAGGGAAAAAGGGCCGGAATGCCGCCATCGCATCGCGCGCGCGCGGGTCCGGTGCCAGGGCCAGCCCGGCCCAACGGAGCCCAGGGCTGGTGGGGGAATCGACAAACGTTGAACGCATTGGTTGAAACGTTTACCATCTTTTCTTCTGTTTGGGGCGAAGCTTGAAGTACAGGATCCGCGCGGTGGCGCTGCGTTTTTGCCTATCGGCGCGGCTTCCTCCAATCTGGCCGGGTAAAGGATGATTATAATGAAATCGGCGGCGGTCTTGTTGAAGACGCATCGTATGATCGCGTCTTGGATCGGCGGGGCCTGCAAGGGGTCATTTGTAAGGCGTAACATCGCGCGGGGGCTCGGGGCGTTTTCGCTCGTAGCGATCCTTGCCGGGTGCGTCGCCTCGGTCGAGGACCCGAATGCCGCCAGCACCACGATCATCACGACCGTGCCAAGCGCCGACCCGCTGGTTGCCTTCGTCGCCGGCGCGGCGCCGGGCGCAGTGGGTTCCAACCTCGGCGGCGGCAACTCCTCCCGCTTCCGCCTGACGCGATCCTATTCGGCGGCGAGTGGCGCCGAATGCCGCGAGGTGCAGGAAGCCCCTGCTGGCGGCGTCGAGCGCCTGCGTCTCGTCTGCCGCGACTCCAACGGTCAATGGCGTGAAGCCCGCCCACTGCTCAGCAACGCTTACTCCGGCTCGTGAGCGCCGCCCTCGGCCGCTCCCGCTTCGTCCGCGATCTCCTCGCCCAGCACCACGTCATCGAGGCGCTGATCCTGCGCGACATCGCGGAACGGATCGGGCATGGCCGCATCGGAATCTTCTTCATCTTCGCCGAACCGCTGGTGCTCGGCGCGGCGATCACCGCGATCAACTCGGTGCTGCATGCCGGCGAGTTCGCCGAGATCATGATGTTCTATTCGGTCGGCTACCTCTGCTTCTACATGCTGCGCAACATCCTCAACCGCGCCGGCATGGTCA
>JAQGHV010000280.1 GCA_028288785.1 Rhodospirillales bacterium
TGCGGCCGCGTTGCGCGGATTGACCGGCAGGACGATCGCGCCACCCAGTTTTTCGCCGGCGGCGCGCCTTGCCTCGCGGGCGGCGATCGCAGCTTCCTGCTTCGCCAACAGGGCCGTGAAATCGGCGTTCATCATGTAGACTTCGCCGCGGATTTCGATACGGGCAGGACAAGCGCCGGCAAGGCGGTGCGGAAGGCTGGCAAGGGTGAGGAGGTTGGCCGTGACATCCTCGCCCTCGAAACCGTCGCCTCGTGTCGCGCCGCGTACAAAGCGCCCGTCTTCATAGAGTAGGTTGATCGACAGGCCATCTATCTTGGGCTCGGCCACCAGAGGGAGCGCTTGGTCCGGCGGCAGGCCCAGAAAGCGGCGGACGCGCGCGGCGAAGTCGGCGAATTCATCGGGAGTGAAGACGTTGTCCAGGCTGGTCATCGGGATGCCGTGGCGGAATTTCGTAAAGCCTTCGGCGGCCTTTGCACCGACACGCCGACTGGGACTATCAGAGCGGATCAGGTCGGGGAACTGTGCCTCGATCGCGCGGTTCCGGCGGACCAGCGCGTCGTATTCGGCATCCGTGATCTGCGGGGCGTCGAGAAGGTGGTAAAGCGCGTCGTGACGCGCGATCTCAGCGCTCAGGCGCGCGAGTTCTGCAACAGCCTCGGCCTCGGTCAGGGTCTCGCTCATCGCTGGGCCTCGCTCGCTAGGGCATCCATGGCGTCGAGTACAAGATCGTGGCTGACCACGGGTTGCGCCGAGGCGCCGATTGCCTTGTAGAAGGCGATCGCCTCGGCATCCTCGACATCGGCGTCCCATGACAGGAACCGGGCGCCACGTTCCCTGGCTGCGGCGGCCAGGTGCGCCATGAGGGCCCGCCCGATGCCGCGCCGCCTGGCGTGGTCCGCCACGAACAGGTCTCCGATCAGAAGGCCAGGCGAGGCCAGCGCGGTATCGAAGCGGTGGTCCGCGGTGACGAAGCCGCACAGCGTACCATCGGCGGCTTCCGCGACGAGCATGAAGCCGGGCGCGCCGGCATCGAGGTAGGCGCGCGCGATCACCGCCGCCGGGAGCGGCCGCGCCGGCGGATCGATGCCCGCATTGATGGCGGCGATGAGCGGCAGCACGGCTTCGGCGTCCGCGGGACCGGCGCGGCGGATCCGGGCCGCAATCATGTCGCGGCCTCGTCGGCGAGAGCCTGGAAATGCCCTTCGACGCATGCGAAGGCGAGCACGGGTTCGCCGTGTCCACCCAGCCGGCGGTAAAGCGCATGCGCCGCGAAGTTGTCCTCCTTCGCGGTCAGCCAGAAGTGCTTCGCACCTTGGGCGAGCCCAGCGGCGGCGAGTGCGGCGAGAAGTCCGCGCGCCACGCCCTGGCGCCGATGCGCCGGGTCCACAAAGAGGTCGCCAACGTAGAAGCCGCGCTCGGCATGGCCGGTCTCGAAGGTTGGATGCGCGGTCGCGTAGCCGACCAGGGCGCCGTCGCGCTCGGCCAGCATCGTCATGGTGCCGGGCGCCGCAAGGAGGGCCGCCGCGTCGACCAGCTCGGTGCGGTCGCCCTGGTCGGCGTTCATCGCGCGGACCAGCGGGAGGAGGGCAGGGGCATCCTCGGGCCGGGCGGCGCGACAGGTCATGGCGCCGCGAGTAGGCTTTCGGCCGCCGCGCGCGCCGCGTCGGTCACGATCTCACCGGCCAGCATGCGGGCGATCTCCTCCCGCCGCTCGCCTTCCGGCAGGGGGATGACGCGGGTCTCGGCGCGGCCGGCGCGGACCGATTTCGCCACCTGGAAGTGTGCTGATCCGCGCGCGGCGACCTGGGGCGAATGGGTCACGACCAGCACCTGCAGGCGCTCGGCGACACGTGCCAGGCGCTCACCCACCGCGGCCGCCGTGGCGCCGCCGATGCCGGCATCCACCTCGTCGAAGATCAGCGTCGGCACCGGCGATCCCCGCGCGAGCACCACCTTCAGCGCCAGCATCAGCCGCGACAGCTCGCCACCAGAGGCGATCTTGGCCAGCGGACCTGGTATCTGCCCGGGATTGGTCGCGACGAGGAAGGCGATGCGGTCCTGCCCATCGGGGCCCCACTGGGCCTCCTCGCGCGCCGCGATGTTCATCACGAGGCGCGCGCGGTCGAGCTTCAGGGGCGGCAGTTCGCGGGCAACGGCGCGCTCCAGCTTCTCGGCACTCGCGTGCCGCGCGGCACTCAGTGCAGCGGCGGCGGCGAGGTAGCCCTCGCGTGCCGCCTGCGCCGCGCGGGCCAGCTCCGCCACGCGGCCAGTGCCGGCGTCGAGCGAGGCGAGCCGGTCATGCAGGGAGCCCAGTAGCGCGGGCAACTCGATGACGGGAACCTGGTGCTTGCGTGCCGCCGCCCGCAGCGCGAACAGGCGTTCCTCCACCAGCTCCAGCCGCTTCGGGTCCGGCCCGGCTTCGGCCATGAGGCGGGACAGCGCGCTTTCCGCCTCGGCCATCGCTTCCTGCGCGGTGTTGAGCGCGAGGAGGGCGGCCTGCGCTTCCTCATTGGGCGGCGGCAGGCGTTCCAGCGCGCGCGCCGCTTCCCGCAATGCCCGCGCCGGGGAGGCGCTGCGCCGATCCTTCGGGTTGAGCTCGGCGAGTGCCGAGGCGATGGCTTCCGCACGGCGCTCTCCCTGCTGCAGGCGCTGGCGGTCGGTGGCGAGCTCGGCTTCCTCGCCATCCTTGGGAGCGAGTTCGGAC
>JAQGHV010000296.1 GCA_028288785.1 Rhodospirillales bacterium
GTCGAAGTCGGACGTCGCCACGAAACTCGCCGCCCGTGTAGCGGAGGCGCTGGCGTGACCGCGAAACCCCAGCCCCCGCGTCCCGCGTGCCCAGCTTCCAGGGCATAGAGTTCGACCACACGGTCGACGGCGTGACGGGGCTGCTGCGAAGCCTATCCTTCACCATCAGCGACGAAGGCGCCATCGGCGTCGAGAACGCCGCGCTGCCGATCAGCTGTATCAAGGTCACCTTCACACCCAGCGGTGGGCTGACCGTGGGCATTCCCTTCGAGCATCGCTGGACGCCAGAGCTCTCCAACATGACGGAGCGCTGGCTGCAGGCCTGGCCGCTGTTTCTCGCGGCGCGGCGGCGCTACCCGCAGGCGGTTGGCCATACGCTGCTCTGCGTAAATGACGTGCCGGGGCTGGCCTTCTCCGGCAATGGCACGGGCAATCTTCTCATCCCGGACGCGGACTTCATCCGCAGCCAGGGCTACGCGCCGCTGCGCCGCTTCGCGCGCGACGCCGGCCGGCCCTGGCGCGACCGGCGCGACGTGGTGTTCTGGCGCGGCTCCAGCACCGGCACGCCGGAGACGACGAAGGGCGACGCCGTGGAGGCCATCCCACGCATCCGGCTGTGTCGCGTGGTGCAGCGCTGGCAACGCCCGGACCTGTTCGACATCGGCATCACCCAGCTGGCCCAGATGGATGCGGCCGCCGCCACACTCGCTGAGAGTTTCGGCGTCACGGCCAGGCCAGTGCCGCAAGAAGCCTTCGGGCACTACCGCCACGGCCTCGACATGGACGGCAACACCAGCAGCTGGGCCGGACTGTTCGGTAAGCTCATCCTCGGCAACACCGTGCTCAAGATCGACAGCGCCGTAGGCCACCGCCAATGGTACTACGACCGCCTCGTCCCCTTCCGGAACTTCGTCCCCGTGCGCGCTGACCTGTCGGACCTGCTCAGCGCCGCCGAATGGCTGCGACACAACCCCATCACCGCCGAGGGTATCGCAGCCCGCGGCGCTGCCCTCGCGGAGGAGATGAGCTTCGAGACGGAGATGGCGGTGGGAGCGGCGCGGATTCGGGAGTCGCTGCGCGAGGAGGTGTGACAGGAAGGCTGGGGAATAGAGCTTCCCCTGGCCCTTTTGTTTTATTTTTGAATGTTGGTTTTGGTGGGGAGGGGGGCCCGCGCGGATTGTGCGGACGGCGCAGCGCATCGCGATCGGCAATCGCGAATGGCCGCGGCATGTCGTCCGGCGAATCAGGCTGCGGGATGCTGCGCGTCACACCGAAGGCGTGTCGTCGGCCTGACGCGCTTGAGGGCGGCACGGGCGCATATCAGCGGTCATCCGCACGGCCCTCGATATCAAGCTCGGTACCGCCCGCTCCGCAATCCTATTGATAAAAATAAAAGAAAGGGGTTTGGGGGAATTCTTTCCCCCATGCTGTCGTCAAAACCGCCCCTCAAACACCCAACCGCTCCGCCGCACCTCGCAAAAACCCAGCCAGTGCGCGATGGAAATCCGGCTCATCCAGCAGGAAGGCGTCGTGGCCTTTGTCGGACGCGATCTCCACGAAGCTTACATTCGCCGCTGCTGCGTTGAGGGCGCGCACCAGCACGCGGCTTTCGGCGGTCGGGAACAGCCAGTCGGAGGAGAAGCTCGCCACGAAGAAGCGGGTTTTGGTGCCGCGGAAGGCTTCCGCGAGAACGCCGCCATGTTCGGCCGCCAGGTCGAAGAAATCCATCGCACGGGTGATGGTGAGGTAGCTGTTGGCGTCGAAGCGGCGGATGAAGGTGCTGCCCTGGTGGCGGAGGTAGCTCTCCACCTCGAACACGTCCTCGAGGAAGGTGAGGGCCGCGGCGCCGCGCAGCCGGCGGCCGAATTTGCGGCTGAGTGCCTGTTCGGACAGGTAGGTGATGTGGGCGACCATGCGGGCCACGGACAGGCCTTTCGCGGGCACCGTGCCATGTTCCCAGTAGCGGCCGCCGCGCCAGTCGGGGTCGCCGTGGATGGCGGCGCGGCCGACCTCGTCGAAGGCAATGTTCTGCGCGCTGTGGTGGCTGGCGCAGGCGATTGGCGCTGCGGCGAACACCGCGTCGGGGTAGGTCGCGGCCCATTCGAGCACCTGCATGCCGCCCATGGAGCCGCCGAGCACCGCGAGCCAGCGCGCGATGCCGAGGTGCTCCATCAGGCGGTGTTGCGCGCGGACCATGTCGCGGATGGTGACGGAGGGAAAATCGGTGCCCCAGGGGCGGCCGAGGTCGCGGCCTTCGGCATCCGTCATCGGCTCGGGCGGGCCGGAGCTGCCCATGCAGCCGCCCAGGACATTGACGCAGACGACGTAGAAGCGGTCGGTGTCGATCGGTTTTCCGGGGCCCACGACGTTGTCCCACCAGCCGGGCTTGCCGGTCAGGGGATGGCTTTCCGCCACGTATTGGTCGCCGGTGAGCGCGTGGCAGACGAGGATCGCGTTGGTGGCGTCGGCATTCAGGCGCCCGTAGCCGCGCCAGGCGACCGCGAGCGGCGCGACGGTGGCGCCGCAATCCAGCATGAGGCCATCGGCGAAAATCACGCGCTGGTGCGTCACTTGCGGGAGGGGATCTGCAGCCTGCGACATCGTTTCCGGCATCCTCGGGCCAGCATTAGGACGCAGGCATGTGGTCTGCAACCTTGGCGCCGGGCGCGGCTGCGTCTAATGCTGCGGGCGCATGCCAGATCAGATCCCCTCCACCGCGCCTGCGCTCCCCACGCCCCCGGCCGATGCCGCGGAGCTGGCGGAGCTCCGCGCCGAGATCGACGCGCTCGACGATGCCTTGCACGACCTGGTCATGCGCCGCGCGGACATCGTCGCCCGCTTGGCCGGCAGCCGCGCGAAAGGTGCCGGCCCGGCGCTGCGCCCGGGGCGCGAGGCCGCCATCCTCCGACGCATGCTGGCGCGGCACTCGGGCCCGCTGCCGCGCAGCGCATTGGTGCGGCTTTGGCGAGAGATGTTCGCCGCCTCGACCGCCATGCAATCGAATTTCACCGTCGTCGCTGCTGCAGATCCGGAGCATGCCGAGGCGGTGATGCGCCTGACGCGGGCGCATTTCGGCGGCACCACGCCGATCCGCGCCATGACGACCGTGGGCCAGGCGCTGGCCTGCCTGCTCTCCGGCGAGGCCGCGGTCGCGACCCTGCCGGCCCCCGAGCCGGAGGAGCGCGAGGAGGCCGCCTGGTGGGTGCGTTTCGACGCGCAGTCCCTGCAGGTGACGGCCCGCCTACCCTTCCTGGCCGAGCCTGGCGGCGCCTCCGTGCTGGTCGTTTCGCCCACCCCGCCCGACCCCAGCGGGCGCGACCGCACGTTGCTGCGCATCGAGCTGACCGCCGATTTCTCCCATGCCCGCCTGACCCGGCTGCTGGCCGATGCCAGCATTCCCGCGATCAGCCTGCAGATCCGGAGGACCGGGGAGCAGGCGCTGGCGCTGGCGCTGGCCGAGGTCGCTGGTTTTTGGGAAGCCCGCGATCCCCGCCTGAAGTCGTTGTCGGGCCTGCATGTGGAACGCCTCGGCGCGTATGCTGAGGCGGAGCCGAGCTGACATCAGCGGTCATGACGAATGACCGCTGGGATCAGAACATTTGTGCCCTCAAGCGGCGGGGGCGCGCTCCGCGCGCTTGCCTTGCCGGACTACCGGCGGCGCCCGTTCGGGCTTGCGGCGCTGCGCGCCGACTTGGCCCTCAAGCTCGGGGGACGTGCTCCGGCCCGGCCCGCCGCGCGGCCGCGCGTGAATAACTGACGCGCCCATATGCTACGTCTCTCCCCGGCTGACCCAAGGTTGCTCCCATGAACACGCTCGCCCCCCGCCCCTCCATCCTGTCCGTCGAGCCCTATGTCGGTGGCTCCTCGAAGCTGCCCGGCGTGAATCGGGTCATCAAGCTGTCCTCCAACGAGGGCGCCTTTGGCCCCCCGCCCGGCGCCATCACCGCCATGGAGCGCGCCGCGCGCGATGCCCACCGCTACCCCGATGGCGGCGCCACCGCCCTGCGCGAGGCGATCGGCGCTCGCTTCGGCCTCGACCCCGCGCGCATCGTCTGCGGCAATGGCTCGGATGACCTGCTCACCCTGCTGATCCTCGCCTATGGCGGCGAGGGCACCGAGATCATCATGTCGGCGCACGGCTTCCTCATGTACGACATTGCCGGGCGCTGGGCAGGCTGCCGCGTCATCAAGGTGCCCGAGCGCGAGCTGGTTGCCGATGTCAGCGCCATGCTCGGCGCGGTCGGCGCGCGCACGAAGATGGTCTTCCTCGCCAACCCGAACAATCCGACCGGATCGATCCTGCCGCAATCCGAGGTCGACCGGCTCCGCGCCGGGCTGCGCGACGACATCATGCTGGTGCTCGACAGCGCCTATGCCGAATACGTCGACATGCCCGGCTACGATGCTGGCGCGGCGCTGGTCGACGCCGCCGGCAACACGGTGATGACGCGCACCTTCTCGAAGATCTACGGGCTCGGCGGCATGCGCGTCGGCTGGTGCTACGCGCCGCCGGCGGTGGTCGATGTGCTCGGCCGCATCCGGGGGCCGTTCAACGTGAACCTGCTGGCGATGGAGGGCGCGATCGCCGCCCTCGCGGAGCCTGGCTGGATCGAGAAGAACATCGCCCACAACACCGAATGGCGTGGCCGCGTGACATCAGCGCTGACCGCCGCCGGGATCAAAGTGTGGCCGAGCGAGGGCAATTTCATCCTAGCCGACTTCGCAACCGCCGCCGCCGCCCAGGCCGCCGACGCGCACCTGAAATCGCGTGGTCTGATCGTGCGCGCCATGGGTGCCTATGGCCTGCCCGCCTGCCTCCGCATCACCATCGGCACCGCCGAGGAGAACGGCCTGCTCACCGAGGCACTCGCGGGCTTCATGGCCGAACACCGTGGCTGAGCCCCTCTTCAAGCGCCTCTGCATCATCGGCCCCGGGCTGATCGGCAGCTCCATCGCCCGCTTCGCCCGCACGCGAGACGACATCGCGGGGACCATCGTCGCCTGCGCGCAATCCGAAGCGACGCACGCCCGGGTGCTGGAACTCGGCATCGTCGACCAGGTCGAGGCCGATCCGGCCCGCGCGGTCGAAGGCTGCGACGGCGTCATCCTCTGCATCCCCGTCGGGGCCTACGCCGGCGTGATGGCGAAGATCGCGCCGCACCTCGCACCCGGATGTATCCTCACCGACGCCGGCAGCACCAAGGGCAGCGTCGTGCGCGACCTGCTGCCGCTGCTCCCGCCCGGGGTCCACCTGGTGCCCGGCCACCCGATGGCGGGGACCGAACACTCCGGCCCCGATGCCGGCTTCGCCACGCTGTTCGAAGGCCGCTACGTCATTCTAACGCCGCTGACGGACAGCGACCCGGCAGCCG
>JAQGHV010000317.1 GCA_028288785.1 Rhodospirillales bacterium
TGGCATGGTCGAGCAGCGAGGGATACTCGTAATAGGCGCCGGCCTCCGGCTGGCTGCGGAAGGGCGTCATGGCCCAAAGGCGCTCCGCCGGCGACCAGCGGCGGAGGTCGCGGGAGGTGCTGACGAAGACGCCGGCGGCGTCGGGCGCGTTGGTGCCGCGAGGTGCGGCGCGCGTGAACACGGCGGCCCACCACGCTCCCTGCTCATCATTCCCACGCAACACGCCGCGCACCGGGGCACCGCCGAATACCGCCTCGCCAACCACGTCGCAGGCACGCCCGGGCTCCGCGCCGCCGGCGTAGGCGCCTGGCAATGGCAGGTCGAACTGCCCTCCCGAGAGGGCGCGCCAGCCCCCCGGCAAGGTGTCGAGCGGGGCGCGCAGCAGGCAGTTGCCGCGCTGCTGGCCGGCCACGCCCTCAGTGTAGACCAGCACCGTCGCGTGGCCATCGGCGACCATCGCATTGCTCACCGAGAAGAAGCCGGTGCGCTCCGGCGTGGTCGGGTCATAGGGCAGGGGCGAGGCGGCGATGACGCCCGCGGATGCGAAGCGCCAGTCGCCTTCGGTCGCGACGGTGGCGGTGATCGCCGAGTACCAGCAGCGGAACGCGGCGGGACGGCGGCCATCGCCGGCGAAGGGCACGGCGCAGCGGCCGGGGTGGCGCCAGCCCATGTATTCATGGCTCGCGAGTCCCAGCACCTGGCGCCTGCCGCCGGCGGTGAATGGCACCACCGCCTGGATCCAATACCGGTCTTGGAACGCCGCCGGATCATCCGCTTCGGCACCTCGGCTGGCGGTGGCGCAGGCCGACTCCACGTGATCGAAGTCGCGCCCAAGCATGGGGATGTTCACCAGATGCGCTGCGAACAGCGCAACCCCGCCATCGCTCGTGCGCAGCGCGCGGGCCGGCGAGTCCGGCAGGTGCATGTCCATGCAGCGCTGCTCGGCCCAGCGGAACACGGTTTCCACTGGCGTCCCCGGGGCGACGGACAGGCGCGGCTGCGCCACCGCCGGCGCCGCGAACGCCAGCAGCAGCGACGCGACAACGCGCATCGCCCTCATCCGAAATACGGCGGGACGACCAGGAAGCGCTCCGCCCGTTCGAGGATGATGACGTCCGGCTGAACATCCTCCAGCACCGCCGGCCCGAGGCTCGCATTCCAGATGGCGGTGGCGTGGGCAAAACGCTCGGCCAGCGGCGGGATCAGCCACTCGCCAAAGCTGTCATGCATGATGAGCAGGCGTTTCTCCTCAGGCGCCGCACCCTTGCCGGCACGGAGGTCGAGGCGCCGCCCGGTGTTCAGCACACCATTGTCGCCCACTCCCACGGCCGCCGGGCGGCGGACGAGCACCGGCTGCGGCTCGACGCAGACCCCGCCGAGCTTGGACAGCAGATCCGCGTTGCGGAACTCGGTTTGGAAATCCGCCGGCTGCGCATGCGGCAGTCCCAGCGCTTCATAAAGCGCCTCGAGCGCGACCGTCGCGCCGTAGTCACTCCAGTGCGAATCGCCCTTTGGATAGGTGGCGAATCGCGGCCCGGCGCGGCGCAACGCCTCCAGCGGATAGACCATCCGCGTCGCACGTAGATCGAGCCGCGCGGCGAGTGCCTGGAGCTGGCGGACGGGCCGCGTCTCGGCCACCACGACGTCGGCCGGCAGGAATTCCGCGAAGACGCACTCCTTGTTCGGCGCGACGAGGTAGATGACGCGCGCCTGCCGTGCCTGGGCCGCCGCGTCGAGCCCGCGCAGGAAGGCTTCCCACTGCGCGAGCTCACCTACGGAAAGCACCCGCTTGCCGGTGACCTGGTCGATCACTCGGTTGGAGTCGTTGCGCAGGAACAGGTAACCCTCGCTCCCCCGCAGCACCTTCTCCGCGTCGTCGGCCGCGATGGAGGTGACCACCGGCGAATTCCGCAGCGGCTGGCCGGAAGCGGTGAAGATCGCCTCCACCCGAACCACGTCGCGGGTCACCGCCTCGGCCGGTGGCTTTAGCTCGAAGGTCCAGGCGTTGGGGCCGATATCGGGGCGCGGATTTTCCGCGATGATGGTACCGATGTCGCGACCGTCGAAGCGGATGGTGACGCTCGGCGGCGTCGCGTCTGATGACGCCACCCAGCCCGCGATGCGGTTGCGATTGTACTGCTCGAGGAAGCCCCAGTGCTTGGGCGCGGCGGCGGGTTCCGCGGCGCCGCCGTAGGCCTCGTCCCCGAACGGAGCCGGTGCCCTCCCGGTCGCAAGCTGCGCGAGGATCGGGCCAGGCGTCACGTCATGCTCGCCGAGCAGTGCGACCAGCCGTGCGGCCAGCCCGCGGCGCCGGGCGTCGTATTGGGGTGCCATGGCGCCCACGCGCTCGGTCATCAGCGCCAGCGCCGCGCCCGGCTTCAGCCCCGCCGTCTTGACCAGCGGCAGTCCCATGGTCTCGGCGAGTTCCTCGGTGCGCAGATCGTAGCTCACGACGAGCGCCGCGCGCCCGGCCTGCCAGCCCAGCGCGGCGCCATGGATGCGGGTGCCGATTACCGCATCCACGCGCTGATAGGATTCGAGCCACGCTTCGGCGGAAAAGTAGGCGCGCATGCGGCCACACAGCGCCTCGCGCTCGGCGGGCGTCGCCTTGCTGAGGAACCCCGCGCGTTCCGCCAGCCAGGCGGCGCTCTCCGGCGAAGTAGTGTCCCCACGCGCCACGGCGATGGCGGCGAGCGGGTCCTGCGCCACGATCTCGGCCAGGCGGTCCATGCCGATCTCGTCGAGCAGCGCACGCTCGATCGCGACGTTGTAGGGGTAGAAGGTCGGCGCGAAGGCGACGCTGTTGAGCGGCCGCTCCGCAAGCCGGGCGGCAATGCCGGCACCAAGTGCTGGGTTCGGATTGATGAAGTTGGAGGGGCAGCCCAGCACTTCAAAATTCTGCACGCCGTGGCGCTCCAGCACGGCGGCCGTGTGGCGGCCACGCAGCATGATGCGGCGGCAGCGCTCACGAAACAGGTGCAGCAGCCGCTCCGTGCCCGGCTTCAACTTCACCTCGCCGATATCCTTGAACGCCTGCGCGCCCAGGCCCAGCACCAGCAACGGCAATCCCGTCGCCTCCAGCCGCCTCGCGAGGTCGCCGAGATCGAAGCCCGAATAGAGGAAGTTGGCGGCGGGAATGCAGACCAGGCGGCAGCGCTCGCGCAGCTCCGCCGGGTCGAAGCTGAACGGCACGGTGATGCGCGCATCGCCGAGCACGCGATGGAACGCCGCGTACTGAAAGGCGAGGTTGCCGGTATTCGCACCGGTCAGCGCGAACGCCGCGGCGGTGGGCCGAGCGAAGGACATGGCGATGGCGCCGTCCGTCCCAAGGATCGCGATGGGTTTCTTCATGGGGCTGTGCCTCTCTGTGCTTTGGTTGTGGCCACGCTCAGGCATCGAGAAAGCCCATGAGGTGGCGCGACGGCTTGAGCCCGACGGCCTTCAGCGCTGCGATGTGGCCGGCCGCAGCCTCGCCTCGCCCGCTGTCGAAATGGCTGCCGGAGAACTTGGTCGCGGCGAACAGCGCCGGTACCGAATAGCGGTGTTCGATTAGGTCGCGCTGGGCGAGGTGCGGCACGCGCAGCTGCGCGGCCAGCTCCCGTGTGCGCGTGTCGTGGCAGATGCACAGGCTCGGCAGGCCGGCGGCGAGGCCAATCATGGTGCCGTGGATGCGCGTGTTCACGCCGGCGGTGAAGCGGCGCAGGCCATGCGCCCAATCATTGATCGAGCACGGCACCTCGGCGTGCCGGCGCAGGAAATCCGCGAGTGCCACCGTGCTGGGAAATCCCAGGAACTCCGCGCAGCGAGCGAAGTACTCCACCTCGGCTGTACCGCCGAGCGGCTCGCCCTGGATCGGCTTCATCAGCTCCACCGGCCGCTGCACGATCCAGGCTGAACCCGGGTTGAGGATGACTAGGCGCGTGAGCTCCCACTCCACGCTCTGCAGGCCAGGCTTGATGCAGGCGGCGTGCACCGCGTAGGGGCCGGAACCGCCCGCGAGTGCCGCGATCCGTGCTTCGATGGTGACGCCGAGCTGCATGTCGGGATTGATCAGCAGCGATGGGCAGCCGAGCACGGTGGTATTCTCCACCCCGAGCGACCGGCAGAAATCCTGGGTGAATTGCCCGCGCACATAGACGCTCGGCGACAGCCGCGACACTTCGCGTAGGAAATCGAGCGTGCCCGGCTTGAGCGTGGGCGGGGCCTCCTCGCTCTCCGCTTGCGCACCAAGGCCGAGCACCACGCAGGGCCGGTCCAGCGCGCGCACCAGCGCCGCCAGGCGCCCGAGGTCGGCGTCGGCGTGGAGGAAATTCGCGGCCGGTATCACGACCACCTCGACACTCGCCGGCACTGCCTCGGGCCGCGTGTCGCGCGAGATGAGGTGGACCTCATCGGCATCGAACAGCAGGCGCGCGGCGTGCCAAAATGCCAGGTTGCCGATGTTGCCACCGGTGGCGAGCAACAGCTCCGCCATCGGCCGGCGCCACGCCTGATCCACGCCGCCGAGATTTTCCGCGAGATAGGCGACCCTGCTTGCCATGCTGCTATCTCTTTTCCGTTCGTGCTGTCTGGGTGTCGTCGGCGAACCACCGTCGGGTGTGGGTCCAGGCGTTGAACAGCGTCGCGTTGTGGCGCCACGGATTGTCCGGTGAGACCTGGGATTGCCGCTCCAGGTGATAGAGGCGCGCACGGCGGTCGACGGCGCAGCCGAGGCCCTTGGCGCGAACGCGCAGGCACAGGTCGCTATCCTCGAAATCGCCGATCGCGAACGCTTCGTCGAAGCCGCCGAGTTCGGTCGCGAGCGACCGGCGCAGGACCATGCAGGCGCCGGTGACGGCTTCCACCGGCTCTGGGCCGAGCGCTGCTTCGGCGCGCGGCAGCAGGCCCTTGCGCGGGTGCATCGGGAACGGCCAGTTGGCCTGCTGGGGCAGGCGCTCGAAGGTCAGGCCCTCATGTTGGACGGTGCCATCCTCGAACAGCAGCATGGCGCCGACCAAGCCGAGCCCGGCATCGGCGCGGAGGTCCTCGATCATCAGGTCGAGCCAGTCCGGCCCCTCGGGCGCGGGCATCACGTCCGAGTTCAGCAGGCACAGGAATTCCCCGCGCGCGGCCGCGATGCCGATGTTGTTGGCCGGCCCGTAGCCCAGGTTTTCCTCAGGCACGAGGATGCGGAACGGCAGCCCGAAGCGGCGATGCGCGGCATGCGCGAGGTCCAGCAGCTCCCGCTTGCGGGGCGGATCGTCGAGCACATAGATCAGCTCATTGGCGAAGTGGCCGGGATGCTCCGAGAGCAGCGCCGCCTGGTAGGTCAGGAAGTCCATGCGCCCGTAGAGCGGCACGATGATGCTGCACAGCGGCTCGGCGGGCGTGGTGCCGAAGGCGATCTCGGTCACGGCGCGGGGCCGCGCGAGGCGCTGCTTGTGGATGGCGGCAAGCGCCGGGCCGAGGACGCGGTCGAAGGCGTAATCCATCTCATCCGAGGCCGGCCGCACTGCTTCGAGCAGGCGCCGGGCCGCGGCCGCACCGGAGCGTTGCGGCGGGGGCAGGCGCTTGTACGCGACCTCTCCGCTGTGCAGCTCGACTTCCAGATAGGGCGCCTCGCCATGCCCACCCGGCCACGGCGCACCGCAGGCGGGGGAGAGGGCAACGAAGCCAACGCGAAGGTCGGTCAGGCCGTGCGCTGCACCGACGCTGCCAATTACGTCCGCCCGCTCGACGCGCAGCCAGCGGCTGCCCAGCGGTCCGGCATCCCTCGCCGCGCGCGGGCCGCGCACATGCATGGCGGCAATCGCGTTCGTCGGGTCGAGGCACCAGCCGATCAGCGCCACGCCATCGGGCGGCACCGGCAGGGTCTCGTCGAGGCCGATCTGCACGGAGGCCGGCAGCTCATGCAGCGTGTCCACGCCGGCATATGCGCGGCGCGACAGCCGTGTCAGCAGCCGCGCGTGCTCGGGACCTTGCGGCCCTTGGAGCAGCGCGGGGCGGATGCGGGTGAGGAGATCGGCCTCGCGCAGCTGGGTTACCGGGCGAACCGGGGGCAGCAGCAGGGCCGGCGCGTGGCTCTCCGCCTCGGCGAGTTCGAGGCCGACCAGTTCGCCCAGCGGCAGATGCGGCGCGCGCAACAGCACGACCAGCCCGGCGCCGCGGTGCCCGAGATCGGGGCGGGGGAACCAGCAGGCGATGGACTCCACGTGCTCGACGCGCCCCTGCCGGAATTGGGCGACCACGCGCGGCGGCGGGGCACCCGGGCGCCACCGCCCGCGCGACCAGCCGCAGAACAGCCAGCCGCCGGCCGCCGGGGCATGGCCGTAGAAATCCACGTAGCCATCTTCGGACCGAGGAGCGGGCGCCGGCGCGGCCTGCACCTCCGGCACGGAAAGAACCTCGGTCACAGGGCGAACATCGCCCCCGACGGATGCGCAACCTGCACGCCGCCATTATGGCCGGGCATCAGCATGCGCGTCGGGCTGATGCGCGCCGGCAGGCACCAGGCGCGCAGCGCGAGCACACCCTTCGCCGGTTCGCGCAGCCGGTGCAACATCCCCGGACCGAGCAAGGCGACATCGCCCGCGCCGACCTCGATCGTCTCGATCGAGGCGCCGAATTCACGTGCGAGTTCGAGCGCCGCCGGCTCGCGGTCGGCGGGGCTGTCGGCGAGCCAGCGGGACCGGCCATGTGCGGTGAATTCGGGCAGCTCGTGGCTCCCGCGCACGATGTCGAGGCGCAGCGGTGCGGCGCCGCGCGCGCCGAGGCCGAACACCAGCAACAGGCATTCCGCAGGCGAGGGCAGGGCCTCGGCCGCACTCGGCTGCTCGAAGCCACCTTGGCGCGCATCGACGCCGGGAACCACGCGATGGAGCGTCGGATGGTCGTCGAGGATGGCGCGCAGCAGGCTCAGCGTGGACGGCTTGAAGAGCATGCCCGGCAGGCTCTCCAGCAGAGCCAGAGCCGCTGAACTCCCCGAAGGATCGAGCGGACGGCCGGGCGCAAGTCCGGCAGCGCCGTTGGGTGCAGAGGCGCCCGACCCCAGCACGTTGCGCATCAGCAAGAACCCTTCGCCGATGAAGTCGCGCAGCGTGCCCTGGAGCTCGGCCGGCGTAGCACCAGTGGCGGCACGACCGGCGAGCAGGCGCCGTGCGTCCGTCCGGTCCGTCCACAGCCCACCGAACACGCTTCGCTGACGCCCCGCGCCGGGGTGGCGGGCATGGAGCGTGCGGAAGAACTCGCCGTAGCCGGTGAGGTTGGTGCGTGGCAGTTCCACATCGCCGCCGCGCGGGCGGATCGAGACAAACGGGAGAAGCCCCGGGTCGATCGGCGCGTCGTGGAAGGCGAGCGCGAAGCCGCAGCGGCCATCGCCCAGCCCGGCGGCGAGAAGGTCCGGCCGCTCCTGCTCGGCGAGGGTCTCGCCGATCACGCGGCCATCGAGCAGCGCCTGCACCACCAAAGGGCGATGGGCGGCGCCGAACGCCCAGCCGGAGGCACCTTCGGGGGACAGGCTGTCCACGGAACCACGGATTGTCATGCTGATCGGACCTCCATTTCAGGGGTTAAGCGATAGAGGGCGAGGGTCGCGGCGAGCGTCGCGTCGAGACCCAGCGGAATTGCGAGGCTTGCCGCCAGGGCGCGAAGCCGCTCGGGCTCCCGCGCCAAGCCGGCGAGGAGGGTCGCCAGCGAGCGCGGGTTGCCGGCGGCGAAGTGGAAGCCGTCCACCCCGTCACGCACCTTCTCGGCGAGGCCGCCGATGTCGGAGCAGATCACCGGGCGCCCGGCACGAAACGCCTCCTGGATCACCAGGGGCGAGTTCTCCCACCAGATCGAGGGCACGAGCACCGCGTCCATGCCGGCCATGAGCGCGCCGACGCGACCGTTGGCGTAGGGGCCGTGCACCTCGATATTCGGCGGTGCATCCTTCAGGCGTGCCTCGAACAGGGCGCGGAATTCCGGCGGCTGGCCGGAGTGGTCGCCATGCACCTCGATGCGCAAACCCGGCGTGCCGGATTTCTCCAGCAGGATGGCGGCGTCGAACAGGACGTCGATGCCCTTCAACCGCGAGATCTGCCCGAAGAAGCCGAGCGTGAGGCCCTCGGATGGCGCGCGCGCGGCCGGTGCCGGCGCGCCGGGCATGCCGTTCTCGATCACCGCGATGCGCTCGCGTGCAATGCCCCAGGCGATGTAGCGGTCGGCGAGGAACTGGCTCGGGGAGACGAAGCAATCCACCAGGCGGAAGAAGCGCTTGATGTAGAGTTCGCGGAGGAAGAAATCCTGCTCCGTGCGCTCCGGGAAGCAGCGATGGCAGTCACGCGGTGTCGCACCATGGCAGAGCGCCAGGTTGGGCCGCTTCACCATCTGGCCGAAGTGATTGCAGATCGCCAGGTACTCGTGGAGCGTCAGGATGATGCGCGCGTTGGGCAGCGCCTGGCGGATGGTCAGCAGTGTTTCCACACCGAAATTGGTGTGGTGGTGCAGGTGCACCACGTCGGGGCGCAGCTCTGCCAGCAGGCGGCGCAATTCGCCGGGCCATTCGGGGTCCGGATTGCCGTGGATGAAGTGGTCGAAGCCGGCGCCGGAGTAGACGTATTCATCGGGACCGAAGGGCTGGCTTAGGCGCGCGCCGAGGCGCCCCGCGACCTTGCCCCCCGATGCCGCGAGGAACCAGCACGCGGACACTTCCGGCGCGGCGCGCATCGCGCCGTAGAGCTGGTAGGCCGCGATCTCGGCGCCGCCATGCGAGACTGCCGGATGCATGTGCGACATCACCAGCACGCGCTGCTGCGGGAGCGGCGCGACCACGCGTGGTGCGGGGGTTGCCGCCTTCACGCGGGCTTTCCAGGCGCGGGTCATGGGTGTTTTGTCCAGATTGCTTGGCTCATGGCGTCAGTCCCGCCCGGCGCGGCGCATGCTGTCGCGCAGCGGGCGCAGCATGTAGTCGAGCACCGTGCGCCGCTCGCCGAGCACGAAGACCTCCGCGGGCATGCCGGCGGCGAGCACGGGAATGCCGGCGCTGCCGGGCACGATCTCCGTGGTGTCGAGCGCGGCGCGGACCAGGAAGAAATTAGCCCCCTGCGGGTCCGTCTGGCGGTCGGCGGAGACATAGGTCAGGTGTCCGGCCAGCATCGGCACCTCGCGCTGACGATAGGCGGAGAGGCGGATGTTGACTCGCTGCCCGGCCTGCACCTGCTCGATATCGAGCGGTGCGATGCGGGCCTCGACCACGATGGCGCCGTCGAGCGGCACCAAATCCAGCACTGGCTGACCGGCCGCGATGGAGCTTCCGGCCGTGAAGAAACGCAGATCGGTGACGATGCCGGCTTCGGGTGCGAGCACCTCGCGCCGGGTCAGCAGGTCCTGCGCGGCGCGCAGCCGGTCCGCGGCGTCGGAGACGGCGGCCTGGGTTTCCTGCAGATCCCGGGCGATCTCCGCCTCGCGCGTGAGGGTGACGTTGCGGGCGTCAAGCTCGGCCTGCGCCATCTGCTCGCCGGCCTGCGCCTGCAGGGCGGTGAACTGGCCCAGGCTGCCGAGCGCCTCGGCCTCCAGCCGGCGCAGCTCCAGCGCGCGGGTCCGGGTCGCGAAACCGGCGGCGAGCAGTTGGTTCACGCCGGTCAGTTCCTCGCGCAGGGCACGCAGGCGCGTCCCCGCAGCGATGCGCTGGGCGGCCAGGCTGCCGATCTGCTCGGAGGCCTGCGCCACCCGTCGGCGCTGGGCCGCGAGTGCGCCGTCATAGGCCGCCCAGCGGGCCGCGAAGAGCCGGCGCTCGGCTTCCACGAATGATGCGATGGTCGGGCTCGCGCGCGCCGCGGCAAGGGCGGATTCCGGGATTACCAGCTGGCGATTGCCGGCCTGCTCGGCGACCAGGCGGGCCAGGCGCGCGATGCCGCCATTGACGGCCGAGCGGCCCTGGCTCGCGACGGCCTCGGCCTGGGTGACGTCGAGGCGCAGCAGCACCTGGCCGGCGACGACGCGTTCGCCCTCGCGCACCACGAGTTCACGCAGCAGGCCGGGCTCCATCAGGTTGACTGTCTTGCGGCGGCCCTCGGCGACGAGCGAACCGCTGCCGATCACCGCGCGCTCCAGCGGCGTCAGGGTGGCCCAGGTGAACAGCCCGCCCAGGCCCACCACCAAAGTCAGCAGGGACGCGAGCGCGACACCGCGCAGCGAGGGGGCGCCAAGCTCCGGCTCGTGCGCGATCTCGATCCGGGAGGGTGCGAGGACGAGGCTCATAGATGGGAGTCCCCCTTGGGAATGGGCGTGAGCTGCCACGCGCCATCGGCGGACAGGTCGAGCCAATGGGTCGCGAGGCCAGCCCATTCGGCGGGGTCATGCGTGACCAGGATGATGACCGAGCCTTCATCGCGCGCGGCCGCCACGGCCGCGTGGAGCAGCGCGATAGAGGCCGCGTCGAGGCCGGCTTCGGGCTCGTCCAGCACCAGCAGGCGGGGCGTTCCGTAGAAGGCGCGGGCGAGTGCAACCAGCTGGCGCTGCCCGCCGGAGAGGCCCGAGTTGCTGCCCGCCGGCGTGTCGTAGCCGCGCGGCAGGCGGCCGATCGCCGCGTGGGCGCCGACGCGCCGGGCGGCGGCCACCGCTGGGCCTGCCTCGCCGTCGCCGAAGCGACGGATATTGTCGAGCACGCTGCCATGCAGCAGCTGCGCGCCCTGCGGCAGATACCCGACGCCGCCGCTACGCACACCCGGTGCGCGGAGGTCCTGGCCATCCAGGCGGCGCTCGCCGGTCCGCGTCGGCACGATGCCGAGCAGCGCCCGCAACAGGGTCGACTTGCCCGCGCCGTTCGGGCCGCGCACGCCAAGCACGCTGCCGGGCGGCAGGGCGAGGTTCAGCCCGGCGACCAGCTCGCGCTCGCCGTCCGGCGTGGTAACAGTGAGATCGGCCACCTGCAGCCCGGCCGGCGCGGCAGGGTCGGCGGCGAGCGTCTTGGGAGGCGCATTTGCGGCGATGAAGCTCGTCAGGCGTCGCCAGGCGGCGACGCCATAGGCCCAGTCCCGCCAGGTCGCGACGACGCGGCTCACCGGCGAGGACGCCATCCCGGCCAGCATGGTCGCCGCGAGCAGGCTTCCGGTCGAGGCACCCTGGCGTGCGACCAACCAGACGCCGACCGTGACCATCGCTATCTGCAAAATAAGGCCGGTGTAGTGCGCGATGCCCTGGATGGCGCGTGCCCGGCGTTGCGCCGCATCGCCCAACTCGATGG
>JAQGHV010000386.1 GCA_028288785.1 Rhodospirillales bacterium
ACCCATACCGCTACCGAGATCACTGCGCCGGGGCTGATCAGATGAAACTCCTGCCGCACGTTCGGTCCGACGTAATAGATCATCGCCACCACGACCGTCAGCAGGAACATGGCGATCGGCAGACGCAGAATGGACCATAGAAGCACGAATATCTGTTCCAGGCCGACCCAGTGCGCAAGCCATTGCACCGCCTCCGGGCCGACGATCAGCAATGCCGCCGCCAGCACCATGAGAATGGCGATGCCCACCGTATACATTAACGACAGCGGATAGAGTTTCCATGCCGGACGACGCTCCTTGACATCGTAGGCGACGTTCAATGCATGCATGGTCGCGCGTATGCCGCTCGACGCCGTCCATAATGCCGCCACGACGCCGATGGACAGCAGTCCTGACTGAGGCTGCTGCAGTTCGGAGATGGCCAGATTCACCTGCTGCATCGCCTGTTCAGGCAACAGCATTTGCATCTGCATCCGCAGCCAGTCGAAGAAAGTGGAAAGACGCAGAAAGCCGAGCAGGGCGATCAGAAAAATGATGAAAGGAAAGATCGAGAAAAGAACCTGGTACGCGAGCGCCGCCGCGTAGGTGGTCATGTCATCTTCGAAAAAATCGTGGATTGACTTCTTGCACAGTTCCAAAGGGCCAAGGCCACGCAGGCCGCGTATCCGCATAAGCATTTCCTCCGTTGGATGCGAGGGGCAGCAAGAAGAATGCCTGTGCGGTAGGCAGCACGCGCATGGCTGAAATCCGTTGCTACTTTGCGGGATCTGTCCGGAGCGCCCTTGGCGTGCTGGCGAACCGGTTGAACATGCTTCGGAACGGGTCTTCGATGAATCTGTAGGTCCACCCGGAAACAATGATGAGGACCGCCGCGAAGGCAACGAGCACCAGGGTTGAGAGGAATACGCCGTTGGCGCGTTTGGCGAGATTTTCGAATATCAGGATCAGGGGCATGTGCATCAGGTAGATCGAGTATGAACGCTCGCCCAACACCGCGAACGGCCTGCGCATCAGAATGCCGGCAAGCCATCCATCGTCCTTCGAAAGCGACAGAATCAGCAATGCGAAGGCTGCCGGAAATGCAAACGCGAGTGCCGGATAGGCGTCAACAAACATGAATAGCAATGCGAGCATCGATGCGCCCGCCACCTGAAGGGCATTCGCGCGCACGCGCACGCGGCGACTGGCGAGATAGCTGAGGCAGCCTAAGAAGAATGAGCAAACCGTGCGCGGAAATCCGAAATCGTAGGTCAGCGACAAGCATCCGCCTTCTCTCATGCACTCATGGGTCAGGATGGAAGCAAGCACCGAGACGACGAATCCCCCCACACTCAGCATGACAAAGGCAGCGACACGCGAGCGGCCGGTCAGGAGCAGGGCAACAATCGCGAATACCAGATAGGTGTAGAACTCGGTGCTGATGCTCCAGCTCGGGGTATTCAGGATAAGCCTGTCGAATACTCCCATACCATGGGTCATGATGATTACCGAGACGAGTTCCGAAACGCTGGGGATCAGGAACTCATGCGCTCCGGGGTTATTGAGTATGTTCGCGTAACCGCTCGACAGCGCGGCCTTCTTGGCCAGAACGATCGTATTGGCGATCAGCAGGAACAGCACAGTCGTAAAGAGGAGCAAGGGCAGCAATCTGCCGATGCGACGGATCAGGAAGGACTGGAAATCGGCCGCAGTCTGCATCCTGCCGGAATAAGCGGCGCATATGACAAAGCCGCTGAGAACGAAAAACAGGTCAACGAAAAGATAGCCGTTGCGGATGACGGAAAAATACTCGGCGCCAATCTTCAGGTGATAAAAGGCGACGATCAATGCGGCGAGTCCGCGACCGCCTTCAAGTGACTTGATCATGGAATGATTGAAAAAGAGCGGCCATACTGCGCCGCTCTATTGATTAGGAGGTAACCCGGCTAATTAGACTCCAGGAGGAAGGGTCTCGACCGAGTATTTTCCTTTGAGGCCCGAGCCTGATATGGCCGGCTGATTCGCTCCTGTGACAGTGATCGCCGCACCTGTTGCTGGGGTCGGCGCACTTGCCGAGCCTTTTACAATGGTAAGGCCGGAGAAGGTCACATTCATGTTGTAGGTTCCGGTGAATTGACCAGTCTGTCCCAATTGTGTCAACACTGTAGTAGCAGTCGGATCGCTGGCTGCTTTTGCCTTTGCAAGCCGGATGATTCGATCCAGGTCGATCGTTACCGTCTTCTGGCTTACATCGATCGCGAAGTCGGCCGATACAATGACTGGCTCGGTTGGAGCGTTAAGCACAACGTTCGCAACTTGACCTGCAGCGTTCGTTACATGAACGTACACATTTGCCGTAGGAGCGGCAGCGGCGGTAAATACGCCGGCGGGGGTCTGTTTGTAATTGACCCGATCGACGGCAACCTGCAGTCGCTGGGTGCCGGACGTGCCAGTCATCTCCAATGCCACATGGCCATTGCCGTTGACGTCAGCATTACCTGGAGCTGGTGGCACCAACGCGATACCGAAGCTGCTCAACGGTGCATGCGTACCGCGCGGCTGAGCATAGATACCAGTGGCCGCTTCGAAATCGCTAATGTCAGTGCGGAAGACGCCGGAGCTCCGGGTGGCATTGATTTCGACCTGGGTTGCACGGAAGGTACCGGCGAATGCAGCGTCGGCTACAGTCGTACCGGTAGTGCCAGTGCCTGTGCCTGTACCGGTACCGGTGCCTGTAC
>JAQGHV010000215.1 GCA_028288785.1 Rhodospirillales bacterium
CATGGTGTCGATCAGCTGCGCGCCGCCAGATGTTGCCTGGGCCAGGCTCGGCGACATGGCCTGCCAGATGCCGCGCTGCGACCATCGATGGTTGCGATTGTAGATCGTCGTGGGCGGCCCGTAGCACTTGGGCGTGTCCGCCCAGCGGCAACCGCTGCGCAGAACATGCACGATCCCACTGATGAGCGGGCGGTCATCGGCCCGCCCGGCTCCGGGCTGGTTTGTCGGCAGCAGCCGCTCCAAAGCCGTCCTCTGCCTGTCAGTGAGCGAGAATTCCTTGGCCACCGCTTGATCTTCGGTGACCCCGACATCGAATCACACCGACCCGCGTCGCCCCAAACAGTGATTGAGTTTGGAGCCTAGAGGGCAAAAGTCCTCCTTTTTTCAAAGCCTGTCCCAAAGGGGCCGGAACGCCCGTATTTGTCGGGTGCATGGTGCCCAGGAAAGGACTCGAACCTTCACGACCTTGCGGTCACTGGCACCTGAAGCCAGCGCGTCTACCAATTCCACCACCTGGGCACAGGTCCGGGAGGCGCGGGTCTTACGGGCGGCAGGCAGTGCCGTCAAGCTTGGCGCCGGCGCTTCCATCCCCCTATGGTTGGAGACTTCGCAAAAATCAGAGGTTTTCCATGCGGCACGTGGCTGTGGTGTTCGGCGGCACAGGCTTCATCGGCCGCCAGGTCGTGCAGCGGCTTGCGCAAGCGGGCTACATCGTGCGGATCGCCGGCCGCGACGCGGAGGGTGCGAAGCGCCTGCAGACCCAGGGCGGCGTCGGCCAAGTGGTACGGGTGCGCGCCTCGATCACCAATGAAACCGCGGTTGCCCGCGCCGTCGCGGGAGCCGAGGTGGTCATCAACCTCGTGGGCATCCTGCACGAGCAACGCCGCGGCGACTTCCATCGCCTGCAGGCCGAGGGTGCCGGCCGCATTGCGCGCCTGGCTGCGGCCGCGCAGGCCAGGGTCCTGGTGCATCTGAGCGCGATTGGCGCCGATGCCGCCAGCCCAAGCCTCTATGCGCAGAGCAAGGCCGAGGGCGAGGCCCTGGTACGGGCCGGCTTCCCGGCCGCCACGATCCTGCGGCCGTCAGTGGTTTTTGGCCCCGAGGATGGCTTCTTCAACCGCTTCGCCTCGATGGCAGCCACCATTCCCTTCGTGATGCCGGTGGTCGCCGGCGCCACCCGGTTCCAGCCGGTCTATGTCGGCGACGTCGCGGATGCGGTGCTGGCCGCGATCAGCCTTCCCAACGCCGCCGGCGTCACCTTCGAGCTGGGCGGCCCGCGCGTGCTGACGATGCGTGAGATTCTCTCGTATATCCTGGCCGTCACAGGGCGCCGGCGCAGGCTTGTCGATGCGCCAATGGGGCTGATGGAATTCCAGGCCGGCATCCTCCAGCACTTGCCCAACCCACCCATCACCCGAGACCAGTTGCTGCTGCTGCGCCACGACAATGTGGCGGATGATTCGATCCCCGGCCTTGCCGAACTCGGGATCGAGCCGAAGGCGATCGAGGCGATCGTTCCGGCTTATCTGGCGCGGTACCGGACCGGCGGTGCGAAGCGCGCCGGGTTTGCTTGATCCGAACCGGACCTAAATAGCCGGGCCGCTCGGTTCGCTGAGCGCGCGCGCCAGCCGGAAGCTCGAAAGAATGACAGCATTTCTGTCCTTAAGGCGAAATAGGACTCGCCTTGGCGGCTTAACTTGCCGTATCTGCCAGAAGAGGTAGCGAGCGGGCCCACGCGGTTTGGGTCCTGCCTGCTTCCCCCGATCTTGCTCCCCAGCGAGAAAAGCCATCAAGGACCGCGACCATGGCCGAGCGCATGCTTCAATTCGTGCGTCTGGAGCAGCGCCAACCGGAGAAGCGCGACGCGGACGCGCGCGCGTCCGACTGGAACGAGGTTTATTCCAAGTTCAAGGCGACCGAAGCCGCCGACCAGTCCAGCCGGTGCAGCCAGTGCGGCATTCCCTTCTGTTCGGTCCATTGCCCGCTGGACAACAACATCCCCGATTGGCTCAAGCTCACGGCCGAAGGGCGCCTCGAGGAGGCGTATGAGGTCGCGGCGGCAACCAACACCTTCCCCGAGATCTGCGGCCGCATCTGCCCCCAGGATCGTTTGTGCGAGGGCAATTGCGTCATCGAGAAGGGTTTTGAGAGCGTCACGATCGGCGCGGTCGAGAGATACATCACCGATACCGCCTGGGAGAACGGCTGGGTCAAGCCGCCGACGCCGCTGCGCGAACGACCCGAGTCGGTCGGGATCATCGGTGCCGGGCCTGCTGGTCTGGCGGCTGCGGAGCGCATGCGCATGCGGGGCTACCAGGTCACCGTCTATGACCGCTACGACCGTGTCGGCGGGCTGATGATCTATGGCATCCCATCCTTCAAGCTGGAGAAGGATGTCGTGCTGCGCCGCCACGCCCAGTTCGAGGCGGGCGGCATCAAGTTCCGGCTGAACTGCGCCATCGGCCAGGAGATCAGCCTCACCGAGCTGCGCGCCCGCCACGATGCGCTGCTCATCGCGACCGGCGTCTACAAGGCGCGCAACATCGAGGTACCGGGCGCGTATCTGGCCGGCGTGGTCGCGGCACTCGAGTACCTCACCACCTCGAACCGGCAGGGCCTCGGCGACGCGGTGCCGGAATTCGTCTCCGGCGCGCTCGATGCGGCAGGGCGCGACGTGGTCGTGATCGGCGGCGGCGACACGGCGATGGATTGCGTGCGCACGGCGGTCCGCCAGGGCGCGAAATCGGTCACCTGCCTCTACCGGCGCGACAAGGCGAACATGCCCGGCTCGATGCGCGAGGTGAAGAACGCCGAGGAAGAGGGCGTGCGCTTCGAATGGCTCGCCGCGCCCGAGGCGTTCCTGGGCGATGGCGGCGTCACCGGCGTGCGTGCGGTGCGGATGCATCTCGGCCTGCCGGACGCGACCGGCCGCCAGCAGGTGGAGCCGATCAGCAGCAGCGGCTTCACGATCAAGGCCGACTTGGTCATCAAGGCGCTCGGCTTCGATCCCGAGGATCTGCCGGCGATGTTCGACGAGCCTGCGCTGAGCGTCTCGCGCTGGGGCACGCTCAAGATCAACCACCGCACGATGATGACGGACTTGCCCGGCGTCTTCGCGGCGGGTGACATCGTGCGCGGGGCGTCGCTCGTCGTCTGGGGCATCCGCGACGGGCGCGACGCCGCGGCGGAGATGCACAAGTTCATCGAAATGCGGGGCAAGTCCCTCGCGGTTGCGGCGGAGTGACAGGCATGGACGGGTTCGAGAGCGGCGCGGATTTCGTAGCCAGCCACGTCGCCGGCACCGCCGCGCTGGCGGAGCACGCGCATATCGACATGACCGAGCATGATGCCTGCGGCGTTGGCCTCGTGGCCTCGCTCGATGGCAAGCCGCGGCGCGAGGTCGTGCAGGCCGGCATCGATGCGCTGAAGGCCGTGTGGCACCGCGGCGCGGTCGATGCCGATGGCAAGACCGGCGACGGTGCCGGCATCCATGTCGAGATTCCGCAGGATTTCTTCGCCGACGCGGTGCAGCGCGGCGGCGACAAGCTCAAGCCCGGCCGCATCGCGGTGGGCATGGCCTTCCTGCCCAAGACCGACCTCGGCGCGCAGGAGCGCTGCCGGCAAATCATCGAGACCGAAATCCTCGCCGCCGGCTACCTCATCTATGGCTGGCGCCAAGTGCCGATCAACGTCGAGTGCATCGGCGAGAAGGCCAACGCGACGCGCCCCGAGATCGAGCAGATCCTGATCTGGGATCCCGAGCAGCGCGACGGGAACATCGTGGAGCGCGACATGTTCGTGATCCGCCGCCGCATCGAGAAGAACGCGATCGCGGCGCAAATCCCGGAGCTGTACCTGTGCTCGCTCTCCGCGCGCTCCCTGATCTACAAGGGCATGTTCCTCGCGGCCTCGCTGACGGAATTCTACCCGGATTTGCTGGACCCGCGCTTCGTCAGCCGCTTCGCGATCTATCACCAGCGCTACTCGACCAACACCTTCCCGACCTGGCGCCTCGCGCAGCCGTTCCGGATGCTCGCCCACAATGGCGAGATCAACACCCTCCACGGCAACATCAACTGGATGAAGAGCCACGAGACCCGCTTGGCGCATCCGCTGCTCGACGCCGTGATGGATGACGTGAAGCCTGTCGTGCAGGCCGGCGGCAGCGACACCGCCTCTCTCGACAACGTCTTTGAGCTGCTGGTCCGCGGTGGCCGCGACGCGCCGATGGCCAAGGCCATGCTGATCCCCGAGAGCCTCGGCAACAACGCAACCATGCCGGAGCCGCACCGCGACTTCTTCCTCTACTGCAACGCCGTCATGGAGCCCTGGGACGGGCCTGCCGCCATCGCCGCCACCGATGGCCGTTGGGTGATCGCGGGGCTAGATCGAAACGGGCTGCGTCCGCTTCGCTACACCATCACACAGGATGGCTTGCTGGTGGTCGGCTCCGAGACCGGCATGGTGAAGATCGCCGAGGACCGCGTCGTTGCGAAGGGCCGCGTCGGCCCCGGGCAATGCGTGGGTGTCGATCTCGACAGCGGCGAGTTCTTTGGCGACACCGCGCTCAAGGACCTGCTTTCGGCGCGCAAGCCCTTCGGCAGCTGGGTCAACCGCACCACTCGCATCGACGGCATCGTCAAGCGCGACGCCGATGAGCGCCCGAATTTCGGGGTCGAGGAACTGCGCCGCCGCCAGCTCGCGGTGGGCTTCACGCTCGAGGAGCTGGAGACCATCCTGCACCCGATGGTGGAGGATGGCGCCGAGGCGATCGGCTCCATGGGCGACGACACGCCCATCGCGGTGCTCTCGGCGCAGTATCGCGGGCTCCATCACTTTTTCCGCCAGACCTTCGCGCAGGTCACCAATCCACCAATCGACAGCCTGCGCGAGACGCGGGTGATGACCCTCAAGACCCGGCTCGGCAACCTCGGCAACATTCTCGACGAGGACCCGAACCAGTGCGAAATGCTGATGCTGGACAGCCCCGTGCTGAGCAATGCCGAGTTCGAGGCGATGCGCAGCTACATGGGCGAGACGGTGTGCCAGGTCGACGCCACCTTCGCCACCGATGAGGGCGAGCAGGGCCTGCGCCGCGCCATCGACCGTATCAAGCGCGAGGCCGAGGAAGGCGTGCGCAGCGGCCGCACCCATGTGATCCTCACCGACGAGGCGCAGGGCCCGGCGCGGGCGGCGATCCCAATGATTCTGGCGGTCGGCGGCGTGCATGCGCATCTGGTCCGGACCTCGCTCCGCACCTTCACCAGCGTTAACATTCGGGTCGCGGAGTGCGTCGATACCCACACCTTCGCGGTGCTGGTCGGCGCCGGCGCCACGACCATCAACGCCTACCTCGCGCAGGAGAGCATCGCGGACCGCCATCGGCGCGGGCTGTTCGGCACCACCTCGCTCAAGGATTGCGTCGCCAAGTACAAGAAGGCGGTGGACAAGGGCCTGCTGAAGACGATGTCGAAGATCGGCATTTCCGTCATCAGCTCCTATCGCGGCGGGATGAATTTTGAAGCCATCGGCCTCTCGCGCGCCCTGGTCGCGGAGTTCTTCCCCGGCGTGCAGTCGCGCATTTCCGGCATCGGGCTTTCCGGCATCGCGCGCCGTGTGCTGGCCCTGCACAAGCGCGCCTGGGACGAGGCCGCGGTCACGCTGCCGGTCGGTGGCCTGTACAAGCGCCGTCTTTCGGGTGAGGCGCATGCCTTCGATGGCGGCCTGATCCACATGCTGCAGAAGGCGGTGGAGACCGACAGCTACCAGACCTTCCGGCGCTATTCGGAGGCGGTGCGCAAGCAACCTCCCGTGGCGCTGCGCGACCTGCTCGACTTCCGTGGCGAGGGCCGTGCCCCCGTCGCGATCGAGGAAGTCGAGAGCATCACCGAAATCCGCAAGCGCCTCATCGCGCCGGGGATTTCACTGGGTGCACTCAGCCCGGAAGCGCATGAGACGCTCTCCATCGCGATGAACCGCATCGGCGCGCGGAGCGATTCAGGCGAAGGCGGCGAGGACCCCGTGCGCGCCAAGCCGCGGGCGAATGGCGACAACGCGAATTCAGCCATCAAGCAGATCGCGTCCGGCCGCTTCGGCGTCACTGCCGAGTACCTCAACAACTGCCGCGAGATCGAGATCAAGGTCGCCCAGGGTGCGAAGCCCGGCGAGGGCGGGCAGCTGCCCGGCTTCAAGGTCACGGGGCTGATCGCCAAGCTGCGCCACTCGACACCCGGCGTGATGCTGATCTCGCCTCCCCCCCACCACGACATCTACTCGATCGAGGACCTGGCCCAGCTCATCTACGACCTGAAGCAGATCAACCCCGAGGCGAGTGTCTGCGTGAAGCTGGTCAGCCGATCCGGCATCGGCACCATCGCGGCCGGCGTGGCGAAGGCGATGGCGGATGCCATCCTCGTCTCGGGCCATTCCGGCGGCACCGGCGCCAGCCCGCAGACCAGCATCAAGTATGCCGGCCTGCCCTGGGAAATGGGCCTGTCCGAGACGCACCAGGTCTTGCAGCTGAACCGCCTTCGCCACCGCGTGCGGCTGCGCACCGATGGGGGACTCAAGACGGGCCGCGACGTGGTGATCGCCGCAATGCTCGGCGCTGAGGAATTCGGCATCGGCACCGCCAGCCTCGTCGCCATGGGCTGCATCATGGTCCGGCAGTGCCACTCCAACACCTGCCCGGTCGGGGTCTGCACGCAGGACGAGGTGCTTCGCGAGAAGTTCGCCGGCACGCCGGAGAAGGTCATCAACCTGTTCTCCTTCGTGGCCGAGGAAGTGCGCGAGATCCTGGCCTCGCTGGGCTTCCGCAAGCTCACCGACGTGATCGGCCGCACCGAGCTACTGCAACAGGTGAGCCGCGGCGCCGACGACCTCGACGATCTCGACCTCAACCCGCTGCTGGTGAAGGCCGATGGCGGCCCGAACGCCGCCTATTGCACGCTGGTCGGCCGCAACGAAGTGCCGGAGACGCTCGACGCGGAGATGATCACCGACGCCCGCGCACTGTTCGAGCACGGCGAGAAGATGCAGCTCGCCTACAATATCCGGAACACGCATCGCGCCATCGGCACCAAGGTCAGCTCCAAGATCGTGCGGCAGTTCGGAATGACCGGCCTGCAGCCCGGCCACCTGACGGTGCGGCTGCGCGGCAGCGCGGGCCAGTCGCTCGGCGCCTTCGGGGTGCGGGGCCTCAAGCTCGAGGTGTTCGGCGACGCCAACGACTATGTCGGCAAGGGGCTCTCGGGCGCGTCGATCATCGTCCGTCCGGCGCCGTCTTCGACGCTGGTGTGGAACGAGAACACGATCATCGGCAACACCTGCCTCTATGGCGCGACGGCGGGCGAGTTGTTCGCCGGCGGCCAGGCGGGCGAGCGCTT
>JAQGHV010000217.1 GCA_028288785.1 Rhodospirillales bacterium
GCGCCGCTCTACTTCAGCCGCGATTGCGGTCCGGCGACGCGTCGCGGAAATCGCCTTCGCGCCAGTTGCGGTCCCTTCGGGGGGCTTCGGTCGCCTTCACCACGGGGCGGCGACGGCGGTCGTCGCCAGCGGGCAGCGCAACCGGGCTCGCTGCCGGACGCGGGTTGCTCGCCTGCGCACCACCACGGCCCTGGCCCTGGCCACCACGACCCTGGCTCTGGCCGCCGCGCCCCGGCGGACGCTGGCCACGCCGCACTGGCTCAGGCGAGGGAACCTCGCGACTATTCGGGTCGCGCCGGTCCTCGGACGGGACGGTCATGCGGATCAGCTTCTCGATGGCCTTGAGCTTGTCACGGTCATCGATGCAGCACAGCGCCACGGCGGCACCCGAGGCACCGGCGCGCGCGGTGCGGCCGATGCGGTGGACGTAGGTCTCGGGCACTTCCGGCAGGTCGTACTGCACCACGTGCGTCACGCCATCGACGTCGATGCCGCGGGCCGCGATATCGGTCGCGACCATCACCGGCGCCTGGCCGGACTTGAACATGGCGAGCGCGCGCTCGCGGTTGTTCTGGCTCTTGTTGCCGTGGATGGCGCCGGCGTTGATGCCATCGGCTTCCAGCTGCTTCACCACCTTGTCGGCGCCGTGCTTGGTGCGGGTGAAGACGAGCGTGCGGTTCACACCCTCGCTTTTCAGCAGTTCCGTGAGGATCAGGCGCTTGCGGCCCTGCTCCACATGGATGACGCGCTGCGCGACCTTCTCGGCCGTCGTGGCGACCGGGGTCACTGCGACGCGCTCGGGATTGTTGAGCATTTCGGCGGCGAGCTTGCCGATCTCGGCGGGCATGGTGGCCGAGAAGAACAGCGTCTGGCGGTCCTTCGGGGTCTGCGCGACCAGCTTGCGGATCGCCGGCAGGAAGCCGGCATCGAGCATCTGGTCGGCTTCGTCGAGCACCAGGATCTTCACGTGATCCAGGCGCGTGGTGCGGCTGGAAAGATGGTCGAGCAGGCGGCCCGGGGTCGCCACCAGCACATCGACGCCGGCATGCAGCATGCGCTGCTGCGGGCCCATCGCCTGGCCACCGAACACGATGCCGACTGACAGCCCCATGTGACGGCCATAGGCCTTGAAGCTGGCCGCGATCTGCGACGCGAGCTCACGGGTGGGGCTCAGGATGAGGGCGCGGCAGCCACCGCGGGGCGGACGCCCGCCCATCTCGGCAAGGCGCTGGAGGATCGGCAGGGCGAAGGCCGCCGTCTTGCCGGTGCCGGTCTGGGCGATGCCGAGCAGGTCGCGCCCCGCGAGGGCGACGGGAATGGCGCGCGACTGGATGGGGGTGGGAGTGGTGTAGCCTTCCTCAGTGAGGGCGCGGAGCAAGGGCTCGGCGAGGCTGAGTTCATCAAAATTCGTCAAGGTTCGGGCATCCATATACGTCGGCGCATCGCAGCGGATGCGCGCGGACGGGATTTCGGGGAGGAGGCCCCGCGTGTCGGGAGCGATTCCGCAAGGGTGACCGCGCAATTCCCGGCCCGGGCACCGCGCGGTCCGCCTTGTGGCGAAGGTCCGGGGGCCGGTCACGCGGCCGGGGCGGCGCGTGGGCACGCAAGATCGCGCGCTGACGACGGATGTGTGCCGGAATCGACGGTCATTTGCAAGCAGACAATCGGCTCGCACCATGCGTCCTGCGCGGTGCTGCCCCATCACAGCCTCGTTCATGCTGCGGTAAGTCGCTTGACCTTATCGTCGCGCATACAGAACGATTGAGCATGCGCATGATCCTGCTGGCACTTCTCCTGCGCTCGCCTTTCCCCATGCCGCCGCGCATGCACAGGGAGGGCGGCGCGTGGCCTTGGTTGTCGGCATCGACGGCAATGCGAATGTGCAACCGCTCACCCGGGCGCGGAACGACGCCAACGCGATCGCCCGGCAGCTCACCGGAACTGGCTTTGACGTCATCCTGCGCACCGATCCCGACCGCCGCGGCATCTCGATGGCGCTGGCGGAATTAGAGGAGAAGCTGCGCGGCGCCGAGGTGGGGATGTTCTTCTTTGTCGGCCACGGCGTCGGGATCCGCGGCACCAACGTGCTGCTGCCGTCCGACATCCCCGCGACGCTCTCGGAATCCATCCTGCTACGGGAGGGCTTCCTGCTCACCGATGTCGCCCAGGCGATGACCGACAGCGGCGTGCGCTATTCGGCGCTGATCATCGATGCCTGCCGCGACAACCCGCTGCCGCGCCAAGCTGGGTGCAGCGTCGGGCGGACCCGGGGGCTGGGCCGCGCCGCTGCACCGCAAGGCACCTGCGTGGTCTATTCGGCCGGAATCGGGGAGGCGCCGCTGGACCGCCTGAGCGACACCGCCCCCGTCGCCAACAGCGTCTTCACCCGCTATCTACTGCCGGCCTTGGCGCAGCTCGGGCTGAGCCTTGATGCCGCCGTGAAGCAGGTGCGTGACCAGGTCCGCACCGACGCCGGCTCGGTCCGCCACCAGCAGAACCCGGCGATCTACGACCAGGCGACCGGCGAGCTCTTCCTGATCCCGCAGGCGCCGCAACCACCCCCGCCGCCGCAGGTCGTGCACCCCGCGCCACCGCCGACATCAGCGCCGCCCGGCGACGGCACCGCGGCCGCCGAGCTCGTGTTCTGGCAATCAGTTCCGGCCACCGGGCGCCCGGCCGAGCTCGAGGCCTATCTGGAACGCTGGCCCACCGGCATCTTCGCGCCGATCGCGCGCGCCCGGCTTGCGGGGCTCGCGAGCCGGGTGCCGTCGCGCTCGGTGCCGCACTCGGCCACGCTGGGGCGTGATGGGATCATCCAATTGCAGCGGCGCCTTGCGACCCTGGGGCTCGACCCCGGTGCGGCCGACGGCGCGCCTGGGCAACGCACCCTGGCGACAATCCGCGCCGCGCAATACGCGCTCGGCCAGACGCCGGATGGCGAGCCCTCGGAGGCGCTGCTCATGCGGCTTGGGCAGCAGCCGGTGCCGGAAGCAGCCGACCTCGCGCGCGGCCTGGCCGCACAGGCGCCGGCGGCCTTGGCGGAGCGCAACCCGCAGGAGGCGGTCCGGGTGCTGGAGGCGGCGCTGCGGCTGGCTCCCGAGATGGCGCCCTATGGCTGATGCTGGGCGATGTTCACCGGCAGCGGGGCGCGAACGAGCCGGAGCGGCGTGCCTAGGCCTCCGCGCGAGGAGCTGGTGCTGCCGAGGCCGATGCCCGTATCGCCGCTCTACCGGCGCAAAGTGCCACGCCGGTGACCACCGCGAGCCCCGCGGTCCCAGCAGGGTCCGGACGCTGCGGGGTGAGCTTCGCCGGCACACGGACGCAGGACGGTCTCACCGGATTCAACTTCCGCAATAGCTGTGGGACGACCATGGTCTTCCGGGCGACCTGTGCCGGGGCGCCGGCGTTGGCGCGCGGAAACATCACCATCGGGGCGACTACGTCGACCACGGTCTGGGCATCATCGCGCTGCCGCCGGCACAGGCAGCGTCACGGCGAACAGCGCGCTGAGCGCGGCCGTGATCTAGGAGGAGGCCGTGAAGGCGGAACTGCGGCGCGTGCCGGAGATGGCCTTCCCCGTTGAGGCGGCGCGCTATTTCCTGCCGATGTCGGTCGGGAGCACGCCGAAACCAGCCGACGAGGGAGCCGCGCTGATCCTGAACGGGACGAAGACGCTCACCTCCTCTCCGTTCTGGGACTACCCCGACGGTAGGATCCCCCTTCGTCGGCGCGCTCGGCGCCTTGCTGGATGGCTTGCAGAGGCCGCGCGGCATTGCCGAGACCACACGGGTCGAGATCATGCCTTACGGGACAGTCACTGAAGACATGGCCCTTGGCCTACGGCGAAGGCGACCGGAGCCTCGAATGGTGGCGTCGGGTCATGGGGGCCTACTATCATGCCACGGCCTCACGCCATGGCGTGATCCTTACCGATAACACACCACATATTTGGGAATGGCTTACCGAGGTCAGTCGCCTCTGAGCGACTGAACTCCGAACACGCGCCGATCCACGCTCATCGTACATTTCCTCGCCCGGCGACCGCTGAACCGGTGCCCTCTGCAGGCCATTTGCGGGATGCATCCTCGCGTCGAACTCGAAGACGAAAACCCTGCGGAGCCGCGATCTACGCCGCCGACGCCGCGATGATCGCGCGTTCCAGATCCTGCGCCCAGCCATTATAGGCGCGGTTGATCTGGCCGCCGCTGAAGCTGAGATTGCTGCTCTCCAGGTACTGGATCGAGAAGCCGTCGCGCGTGTAGGTGATCTCGACCACGGCCTGGTCGCGGCGCGCGTTGTAGGTCGCGCGCATCGCGCCGGGCCGGATATCCTGCACCGTCCAGTTCAGCCGGATGGCAGCGCGGCGGATCTGGTCGCCGCGCCTCGGCAGCGGGGCGACGCCCACGAAACTGGACCCGGTCACGGTATAGATGGGGGCCAGGCGGTTGCAGCCAATCAGCAGCATTGGGCCGAGCGTGGCCCCGACGATAACGGTGCGACAGCGCATGGCAAGCCGCTCCCGCAGCGAGCACGCAGGCCCACCCTGATGATTGCATCATCGTCATTCGTGGCGGGCGCGCAACCGCCGCAATGGTGTCGCGCGCCCCGGTGCCCGGAATCTCGCTTGAGCCGCGGCCCGCGCCCGGCTAAGCCTCCGGCCCGTTTCCCGCGCAAAGTTGTGATCTATAGGCGCCCCCCCCACGCGACGGGATTGGGTCGGCCCGCCTCGGAAGGTTTTGCGCATGTTTTCTCGCCTGTTCGGCTTTCTCTCGGCCGACATGGCCATCGACCTCGGCACGGCGAACACGCTCGTTTACGTGAAGGGGCGTGGCATTGTTCTGAACGAGCCGTCGGTGGTGGCCATCTCCGACACGCGCGGACGCAAGCAGGTGCTGGCGGTGGGTGAGGAGGCAAAGCTCATGCTGGGCCGCACGCCCGGCAACATCGCCGCCATCCGGCCGCTGCGCGACGGCGTCATCGCCGATTTCGAAGTGGCGGAGGAGATGATCAAGCATTTCATCCGCAAGGTACACAACCGCCGCAGCTTCGCCTCGCCCCTGATCATCGTCTGCGTCCCCTCCGGTTCGACGGCGGTGGAACGCCGCGCCATTCAGGAAAGCGCCGAATCCGCCGGCGCGAGAAAAGTGCTGCTGATCGAGGAGCCGATGGCGGCTGCGATCGGCGCCGGCCTGCCGGTGACGGAGCCCTCCGGTTCGATGGTGGTCGATATCGGCGGCGGCACCACCGAGGTCGCGGTGATCTCGCTCGGCGGCATCGTCTATGCCCGCTCCGTCCGCGTCGGCGGCGACAAGATGGATGAGGCGATCATCTCCTACATCCGGCGCTCCGCGAACCTGCTCATCGGCGAGTCCAGCGCCGAGCGCATCAAGATGGAAATCGGCGCCGCCGCCGCGCCCGACAATGGCGGCGAGGGCAACTTCACCGAGGTGAAGGGCCGCGACCTGATGAACGGCGTCCCGCGCGAGGTCGCCGTCTCCGAACGCCAGATCG
>JAQGHV010000353.1 GCA_028288785.1 Rhodospirillales bacterium
CGGGCTTCGAGCAGAAGCGCCGTCATGGCGCGGAAACCCTACGCCGGCGTCGAAGTGCGCCGAACAGCCCCGCGAGCCCGCCGGAGCCGAACAGCATCAGAACCACCACCGTCGCGCCGAAGACAAGCAGGCGGTAGTCGCCGACCACCCGCAGCCACTCCGGGAGGAGCACCACGACGGCCGCGCCCAGCACCGCCCCGGCCGCGCTGCCCACGCCGCCGATCACCACCATTATCAGCACCTCGATCGACTTCCAGAAGGAGAAATCGGCGGGGCCGAGGTAGCGGATGTGATGGGCAAACAGCGCCCCCGCGAGGCCGGAGACGATGGCGGAGACGATGAAGCACTGGGTCTTGATCAGCGTCACCCGGAGGCCGCTGGCGCGCGCCGCGTCCTCGTCCTGGCGAATCGCGTGGGCGGCACGGCCGAAGCGCGAATCCGCGAGCCGCCGCAGGCCGAGCCAGACCAGCGCCGCAAGACCTGCGCAGAGCCAGTAGGCATGGGCGGGATCGCGCAATCGAAGCCCGAACAGCGTGGGGCGCGATATGCCCATCAGCCCAAGCGAACCGCCGGTCAGCCATTCCTCATTCTTGATAACGAGGTAGACGACAATGCTGAAGCCGAGCGTCGCGACCGCCAGATAGGGTCCGCGCAGCCGTGTCACGGGAATGAGCACGAGGCTGGAGGCGCCTGCGGCCAGCGCCGCCAGCGGCATGGCCGCAAGGAAAGGCAGGCCCGCCCCGGTCATCAGCGCCGAGCCATAGGCGCCCACGCCGTAGAAGGCGGCCTGACCCAGCGAGAGCTGCCCGGAGACGCCCAGGAGGAACTGCAGCCCGAGGGCCAGGATGGCCGCGATCGCGACCGAAGTCAGGAGGTGGAGCAGAAAGGGATCGGGCAGCGCGAACGGCAGCATTGCCACGGCGAGCAGCGCGAGAGGCGTCGCAAGTCGGCTCATCGCGGTCGCCGCCACAACCCTGCGAGCCCCTGCGGCAGCACGAGCAGGATGGCGATCAGCAGCAGCATCCCGATGGCGTCCTTGTAGGCCGAGGAAATGAAGACCGCGCCGAAGGTTTCGATCAGCCCGAACAGGATGCCGCCCAGCATCGCGCCTCCGATACTGCCCAGCCCCCCAAGCGTGGCGGCCACAAAGGCCTTGAGCCCGTTGATGAAGCCCATTTCGAAGAAAGAGAAGAAGAGCGAGCCCAGCATCACCCCCGCCGCCCCCGCCATCGCGCCTGCCACTGCGAATGTGCCGGCCATGCTCCTCGACAGGTTGACGCCCATGAGCTGCGCCGCATCCGGGTCCTGCGCCACGGCCTGCATGGCCAGGCCGGCGCGCGTCTTCGAAAGGAAAGCTTGCAGGCCCAGCATGATCGCGAAGGCCGAGGCAGCGATCCACAGCAGCTGCGGCGAGATGCGGATGCCGCCGAGCTCCACGGCGCCGTGGAACATGTCGGGGTACCGCAGCGGCTCCGACCCCCAGCCGAGGCGCGCCGCGTTCATCAGCAGGATGGAGAAGCCGACAGTGGCGGTGATGATGTTCATCAGCGGCACGCCGCGCCGCCGCAGCGTGCGGTAGACCAGCAACTCCATCGCGGCCGCCAGCGCGCCGCCGGCCACCATGCCCACGAGGAGGACAAACGCCGGGTGCAGCCAGGGCGCAGCCCAAAGTACGGAAAGGCCGCACATGCTTCCCAACATCATCACCTCGCCCTGTGCGAAATGGATGATGCCGCTGGCACGGATGATCATGGAATACCCAAGTGCCAGCAGCGAATACACGCAGCCGATTGCGACGCCGCCGACCGCCACCTCGAGCAGAGCGGCCGAATTCATGCCCGGTGGGCCCGGCCCACCCGCCCCTGAGCGGCACCTGGATGCATCATCGCGGTTACGTCCTCGCCGGCCCTTGTGGCACGAGTATGGGCGCGCCGCTTGGCGGCCTGCAACCGTTTTTGAGTGTGGTTGAAATTTCTCCCGCCAGACGGCAATGATGCGTGGACCCCAAGGAGTAAGCGCATGGACCAGGACGCGATCAGCCGGCAGAAGATTGTGGAGCTGCTCAACAACTGGGTTGTGTGGCGTGACGCCGGGGATTGGGCGCGGTTCCGCACCTGCTGGCACGCGGATGGGCGGATGTTCGCCACCTGGTGCCAAGCCCCGGCCGAGGAGTTCGTGCGCCAGACCGAAGCCGCCTGGGAGCGCGGGATCACCATCCTGCACTTCCTCGGAGGCATTTCAGTGGATGCCGTTGGCCGCAGGGCGGTGAGTCAGACCAAGATGACGATCAACCAGCGTGCCCCGGTGGGTGGGGTACCGGTGGATGTCGTCTGCACGGGGCGCTTCTACGACTTCCTTGAGGAGCGCGACGGCAAATGGGGCATCGTGCTGCGCCAGCCGATCTACGAGAAAGACCGGCTCGATCCGACAGTGCCCGGAACTCCCGTGCCGCTTGAACAGGATCTGCTCGAGCGCTTCCCGATGGAGTACCGCCACCTCGCATACGTCCAGACCAAGGCGGGCTTCACGGTGAAGACCGACATGCCCCTGCTACGCGGCGAGAAGGTGCAGCGCCTCTATGCCTGTGGCGCCGCCTGGCTGGGCGGCGGGGACCATGGCTGGACGGGCTGAGGCGCTGTTCCTCGTCAGTCCGACAGCCGCTGCACCCTCCCGGCACGAAGCAGCGCGGCCCAGCGTTCGACATCCTCGTTGAAATAGGCGCCGAAGCCCGCTGCACTGGTCGGAATGGGAATCGCCCCGGCTTGGCGCAGCCGTTCCTGCACCACGGGCGTAGCGAGCGCGCGGAGGCAGGCTTCCTCCAGCTGGGCACGCGCCCCCGGAGGCGTCGCTGCATGGGCGAAGAAGCCGAACCAGGTGGCGAAGGAGAAGCCCGGCAGGCCCTGCTCGGCGACGGTGGGGAGGTCAGCGAAGTCGGCCACGCGCTCGGCGGAGGTGACGCCGAGGCCACGCGCCTGGCCCTCGCGGGCGCGGACCGCGCCCGCGCCCAAGATATCGAGCATGGCGTCGAGGCGCCCGGCGATCAGGTCAGTGTAGATCGCCGCTGAGCCGCCCCGGTAGGGAACGTGGATCATCTGCGCGCCGGCCGCGGCCGCCAACAGCTCCATGCCAAGATGCGTGCCCGTGCCGGGGCCGGAAGAGCCGTAGGTGATCTGCCGCGTCCGCGCGGCGGTCAGGAACTCGGCAAAGCTACGGATGGAAGAGTTCGGCGGCACGATCAGGATGGACGGGATGGCCCCCACCCCGGCGATCGGGGCGAGGTCGCGTACCGGGTCGAACGTCAGCGCCGAGAGCGAGACGGAGGAGGCGAGACCCGAGGCGGTGAAGAGGAACGTGTGGCCGTCGGGCCGCGCCTGCTGCGCAACATAGGCGGCGCCGATGCTGCCGCCGGCCCCTGGACGGTTCTCCACCACCACCGGTTGGCCCAGCACCGCCGCCATCGCGGGGGCCATGGCCCGCCCGAGCAAGTCGTTGTTTCCCCCGGCGCCGTAGGGCACGATCATCACAACCGTGCGGTCCGGGAAGGCCAGCGCCGGCGCGGCCAGTGCCACCGCCAGAAGCGGGGCGGCGAGGAGAACACGGCGCCTCACAAACGGAGCCGTGCCCTCCGGTGAGTCAGTTTTGCCGCCCATGGCACCCGGTTCCCCTGCCGGCCACAGCTTCTCTGTGCCCTGACCCTGCGCAACCGCCTTGCTTGTTGCCTTCCGCATGCGCTCTCCTTACCGGGTGCGAAACCGCCCCAAGTTTTTCAATGCCGCAGATCACCACGACGCGCCAGCGTCTGTTTGGTCAGATCGGACAGCCGTTCCGGCCGGGCGCCGCGCCGTGACACCGCCCTATTTGACACCGGGCCGGATCGGCCAGGTTGCATTGCGCAACCGCTTGGTCCGTGCCCCGACCTCCGAAACCATGGCTACCGAGGACGGAGCCGTCACACTGGAGCTCATCCGCCTTTATGGCGATCTTGCCCGCGGCGGCGCCGGGTTGCTGCTTACCGGCCACATCTTCGTTCGGCCGGATGGGTAGTGCTCGCCGCGGCAGATTGCGCTGCACCACGACCGCTTCATCGAGGGGTTGTCGCTGCTCACCGCCGAGGTGCATGCGGCCGTCACCCGGATATTCGCCGAACTCTCCCATGCCGGCGGCCAGACCATGATGCCAGGGCTGATGCCACTGGCACCGTCCGGCGTCGCGAGTGCGATCTACCCCGGCGCGCCGCGCGAGATCACCGCGGCTGAGATCGAGGACGTCGTCGCCGATTTCGGTGCTGCCGCGCGCCGCGCGGTGGCGGCCGGTTTCGACCGCATCCACATCCACGGCGGCAACGGTTACCTGGCGGCGCAGTTTTCCTCGCCTTTGAGCAATCGGTGCGAGGACGGCTGGGGAGGTGATGCCGCGCGGCATGGCCGCTTCCTGCTTGCGGTGCACGATTCGGTCCGTAGCGCGGTGGGAGCAGAGGTACCGGTGACCCGCGCTATGGTGTGGTGGATAGCGGCAGGGGCTGTCTGAGGCTGGAGGAGGGGCTCGCGCGGCTCGAAACCCTTGTAGCGCACGGGCGGGACGGCGTGGAGCCGAGCTTCAACCTCATGCGGAGCTATAAGGTGAACATTGGCCCCTACATCGCGGTTAGCGCCCGACGCGCCTTGCGCGACTGGGTTGTACCGCGACTTTGGACGCCGGCGGGAGGGGAGGCCTATTTCCTGCCGCTCGTACAGGCCGTCGAGGCGCGGACCAACGTGCCGGTTATCCAGGTGGGCGGCGTGCGCAGCACAGACCGAATGACAGAGATCATCGTGTCCCGCGCTGCCGACTTTTTTCCATGGCGCGTCCGCCGGTGCGCGAGCCCGACCTTTCCAACCAGATCGCGGCGGGGCGGCGCGGCGTTGTCGACTGCGTCTCCTGCAACATTTGCCTCATGCATGACGGCCATGATGCGCTAATGTGCTGGCGACGCGATCCGGGCGACCTCGTTCCCCACGCCCTTTGGCGGCTGTGGCAGGCTACAGGCTCCTGATCATGGTGCCCCTGCCCGAGTTCCTGCATCGTGCCCTGCCTGGTCGCGACATTGATGAAGCGCGCTTCAAAGCCCCGGTGCGCCGACAGGCGCCTCCTTCAGCGTTGAAGCGCGCAGGACGGAAGAGGTTCGCGATGATTCCGGGCAGTTTGACTCCCATATTCCTTCGATCCCGTAGTAACAGTTCGCTTTTCGGAACGCAGCGAGACAGCCTCTTTGGCTCCAAACTCAATCACTGTTGGGCGCGACGCGGGTCGATCGTGCCCCATCGCGTGGTGTAGGAGCGATGATCCTCGGCGGGCTGAGCCGCCGCGTCATCCGGCCACGGCGGGCAGGCTGACGGCGGGATTGTCGCTCACGGTGCCGATGGTT
>JAQGHV010000011.1 GCA_028288785.1 Rhodospirillales bacterium
ATCACCTCGATCCCGCTCGGCGGCCGCAAGGGCACGCGCGTCGTGGCCACCTTCACGGTGCGTCAGGGCGACCACCTGATGCTGATGACGGACGGTGGCCAGTTGATCCGCATGGCGGCCGACAGCGTGAGCCGTTACAGCCGCAGCGCGCAGGGCCTCACCCTGATGCGCGTGCAGGAGGGCGAACACGTGACCGCGTGCTTCCCCGTCGCGTTCGAGATCGACGATCAGCCGGAGGAAGGCGTAGCCGATGCCTGAGTACGCGGGTCTTTACCCCGGCACCTTCGACCCGGTGACCAACGGCCATATCGATGTGATCTCGCGCGCCGCGCGGGTCTGCTCGCGCCTGGTCGTCGGCGTCGCCATCAACATCGGCAAGAGCCCGATGTTCCCGCTGGAGGAGCGCGTCGAGCTTGTTCAGGCGGAGATCGCCCCGATCGCGGAGCGCACCGGCTGCGTCATCGAGGTGCGCCCGTTCGAGGGGCTGCTGGTCGGCTTTGCTCGCGAGGTCGGTGCGCGGATGATCATCCGCGGCCTGCGGGCGGTGACCGATTTCGACTACGAGTTCCAGATGACGGGCATGAACCGTCGGCTTGATCCGGAGATCGAGGCGGTGTTCCTCATGGCGTCCGAAACCAACCAGTTCATCTCCTCGCGATTCGTGAAGGAGATTGCGCGGCTCGGGGGTGACATCAGCAGCTTCGTCCCCAAGCTGACGCTGGAACGCACCCTGGCCCGCGTGCGGGCCCCTCAAGCGGAGTGACGTGATGCTGCGCCGTAACCTGATTGCCACCACCCTTCTGACAGCCGGAGTGATTATGTCTGAAACCGAATCCGCCGAAGCCCAGGGCGCGCCCGATCTGGAAAACACCCTGTACCTGGAGCTCAAGGATGGCCGCGTGACCATCCAGCTGCTGCCGGAACTCGCGCCGCAGCATGTGGAGCGCATCAAGGTGCTGACGCGCCGCGGCTTCTACGACAACACGCCGTTCCATCGCGTGATCGAGGGCTTCATGGCGCAGGGTGGCGACCCGACCGGCACTGGCACCGGCGGTTCCGACCTGCCGAACCTGCCGGCGGAGTTCTCGCCCCCGTCACGTGCGCGGTTCGTCCGCGGCACGCTGGGCGCGGCCCGCACCCAGGACCCGAACACGGCTAACAGCCAGTTCTTCATCATGTTCGCGCCGGCGACGTCGCTCGACGGGCAGTACACCATCTGGGGCCGCGTCACGGCGGGGATGGATGCGGTGGACAAGATCAAGCGCGGCGCCGGCCAGAGCGGCCAGGTGCGCGATCCCGACCGCATTCGCAGCGCGAAGATCGCAGCGGACGTTCGCTGAATTGTGTGCGGCGCACTTCGGTGCGCCGCATCTTATTCCGGGCTGATTGACCTCCTCGCGCGGGGATGGGATGAGCCCCTCGCAGGTGCCCGTAGCTCAGTTGGTAGAGCACGAGACTTTTAATCTTGGGGCCGTGGGTTCGAGTCCCACCGGGCACACCATCGATCTTTAAGCCCGCGGAAACATCTCCGCCTCGATGATGGCGCACAGCGCATGGCCCAATACCTCATGCCCCTCCTGCACATGCGGGGTATTGTTGCTCGGGATGCGGATGCAGATGTCGCACAGCACCCCCATCTTGCCGCCGCCGCGCCCCGTAAACCCGACCGTCGTCATACCCTTCGCCTTCGCCGCCTCCAACGCCGCCAGAATGTTCGGCGAGTTGCCGGAGGTGGAGAGCGCGATCAGCACATCCCCCGTCGCGCCGAGCGCCTCGACCTGGCGCGAGAAGATGCGCTCGTAGCCATAATCATTGCCGATCGCGGTGAGGATCGAGCTGTCCGTGGTCAACGCGATGGCGGCGAGGCCCGGTCGGTCATAGTGAAACCGCGCCACCAGCTCACCCGCCCAATGCTGGGCGTCGGCCGCGCTGCCGCCATTGCCGCAGAGCAGTATCTTGCCGCCCGCGCGCAATGCGTCCGTGCAGAGCGCTGCCGCCCGCGCCGTCGCCTCGCACAGCGCCTCATCCGCTTCCATCGCGGCGAGCACGCGCGCCGAGACGCCGATTGCCGCCTGGATATCCGTCATCGTCGCCATGCTGGAACTCCTTAAGGCCGTGTCGCTGCCGGCTTCGCATCGAGAATCGCGAGGTGATCCTCGATCAGCGCGAGCATGGCCGGCGGCACCACCTCGCGCCAGCCATCGACGCCGGGCAGGTGGCCGGGGTTCCGCCGCACCAGTTCGGTCTTGAGATAGGGAAAACCATGCCGCTCGACCAGCGCCCGCCACAGATGGTGCGTCGGGTTGAGCGGATAGCGCAGCACTGCCGCCGCATCCTCGAAGCGCGGACCGAAGCTCGCGCGATCGACGGCACTCAGTCCCTCGCAGGCGCAGCGGTAACCGAACAGGGCGGCGCAGCGGTGGCCCTCCGCCAGCATGGCGCGCGTGAGCCCGATCTCGCCCCCCTGCACGGTGCGCCACTTGCTGCGGCTGTCCCGCTGTCGCGCCAGATGCGCACGGAGCCCAGCGACCGCGCCCTGGCCCCGCGCCAGCAGTGCGTAGGATTGCAGGTGCGACCCGCCGCCCCAGCTCTCGGTCATGCCGAACAGCCCCTCGCCGCCACCGCGCCACGCCGCCACGAGAGGCTCCAGTGGCAGGAAAGGGCCGAGCACGCTGTCGTTGGCGAGCAGCAGTTCCTCGGGTGGTTCGTGGCCCTCGAGCGCCAGCGCCGCGGCATCGCGCCAGGCGCCGAAATCACGGCCGACATTGCGCCGACGGATGCGCAGCACCGTCTCGGCGGCGACGGCGGCCCAGTCCTCGGCAGGGGGTGCGGCGTTGGTCACGAAGACCATGTCGAAGCCGGAAGCGCGCCACAGCGCCAACTGCCGCAGCACCATTGCCGAGACGCGACCGCTGCCCGACCAATGCAGGTACAGTCCGACCGACCGCCCCTGGCGCTCCGCGTCGCCCGGCTCGGTGGCGAGGATTTCGGGCCGCAGTGGCCACACCCGGTCGAGCAATTCGGCGCCCACCAACTCGGCGCCGACCTCCGCCAAGCGGCGGGCAAAACGCAGGCGGGATTTGCCGGCGAGACCATGCGCCGCCCGACCGAGATCGGACCCCGCAGCATCCACATCCGTCAGCGCATACTCCATCGCCGGGCGATAGCAGGCGCTTCCGCGGCGGTCGAGACAGGGACGATCGCGGCGCCCACCGCAATTCGGGCCTGCCTCACGCGCTCCGCCATGCTACCAGCCCCGCATGAGCCTCCCCGTGCCGGCGCGCTTCGCGGTCATCATCCCCTGCTTCAACGAGGCGGCGAACGTGGCGCCGATGGTTGCGAGCCTCGCCGCCGCTCTCGAGGGCATCGCCTGGGAAGCCATCTTCGTCGACGACGACAGCCCGGACGGCACCGCCGCGGCCGCGCGCGCCATCGCCGCGACCGACCCACGAGTGCGGTGCATCCGTCGCATCGGCCGTCGGGGACTCGCTTCCGCCTGCATCGAGGGCTGGCTCGCGACCTCGGCGCCCTACCTGGCGGTGATCGATGGTGACCTGCAGCACGACGAGCGTCTGCTGCCGCGCATGCTGGCGGCGCTGGAAGATGGCGCCGAGATCGCGGTGGGTTCGCGCCACGTCGAAGGTGGGGCGGCCGAGGGCGGTTTCTCGCCCTTCCGCGCGAGGCTTTCGCGGGCCGGCACTGCGCTCGCGGCGTCCGTGCTGCCGGTTTCCGTCAGCGACCCCATGAGCGGGTTCTTCGCCCTGCCGCGGAGCGTGTTCGAGGAAGCCGCGCCGCGCCTCACCGGCACCGGATTCAAGATCCTGCTGGACCTGCTGCTGACGCTGCGTCGCCCGTTGCGGCTGGTCGAACTTCCCTATGAATTCCGCGCGCGCGAGGCCGGCGAGTCGAAGCTCGACGCAACGGTGATGCTCGAGTTCCTGGGCCTGCTCGCAGACAAGGCGCTGGGTGGCTGGGTGCCGCTGCGGTTCCTCGCTTTCGCGCTGGTCGGCGGGGCCGGCGTGGTGGTGCACCTGGCGGCGTTGGGGGTGCTGCACGGGCTGCTCTCGGTGCCGTTCGGCAGCGCACAATGGGGCGCGACCTTCTGCGCGATGACCGCGAATTTTTGGCTGAACAACCAGGTCACCTACCGGGACCGGCGCCTGCGGGGGGCGCGGCTATGGCAGGGCCTCGCGCTGTTCTACGCGGTGTGTGGCATCGGCGCGGCGGCGAATGTCGGCCTCGCTGCGCTGCTGGTGCGGGATGGCGTGCTGGCTTGGGGCCTCGCCGGGGCCGCCGGTGCCGCGCTCACCGTGGTATGGAACTACGCGATGTCCTCCACCCTGGTCTGGCGCGTGAGGTGAGCGCCACGCGCTGGCTCGCACTGCTCGGGCTCGCCACGCTGGCGCGGCTGGCGCTTGCGGCCACGATCCCGCTGGCCCCCGACGAGGCCTATTACCGCATCTGGGCGTTCAGCCTGCAGGGCGGCTACCTCGACCATCCGCCGATGGTGGCACTGTTCATTCGGGCGGGAATGGCGCTGTTCGGCGACACGACACTCGGCATCCGCGCGCTCGGCCCCCTCGGCACCGGCATCGCCTCCCTGATGATCTGGCGCGCGACGGAGCTCCTCTTCCCGGGCCGGGGTGCTGCCGCGGTGCTGATGCTCAACGCGACCTTGCTCGTGGGCATCGGCACCGTGGTGATGACGCCCGATACGCCGCTGCTGTTCTTCTGGTGCGCGGCCCTCTGGGCGATGGCCGAGCTGCGCGCCTCCGGCAATGGGTGGTGGTGGCTCGCGGTCGGACTCGCCGCCGGTGGGGCGTTGCTCTCCAAATACACTGGCGTTTTGCTTGGACTGGGCATCGTGGCCTGGCTGCTGGCGGAGCGCGGCGCTTGGCGCTGGTGGCGGGACTGGCGCCTCTATGCGGCCGGAGTGCTGGCACTGGCGTGCTTCGCGCCGGTGATCGCGTGGAACGCCGCGCATGCCTGGGTGAGCTTTGTGAAGCAGGGTGGCCGTGCCGGGGCCGAGAGCGGCGGGCCCGGCCTGCGCTTCATCGGCGAATTGCTCGGCGGCCAGGTGCTCCTGGCGACGCCGATCCTGTTCGTCCTGTTCGTGGCCGGCGTGGTCGTCGCACTCCGCAAGCGCGCCTTCTTCCTCGCCGCCTTCGTGCTGCCGGGGACGGCAATCTTCCTGTGGCAGGCGACCGGAAGCCGCGTGCAGGGGAACTGGCCCGCAATCCTCTACCCCGCCGCCGCCATGCTCGCCGCCGGATATCTCGGCACGGCGTGGCAAGGGTGGCGGCGCGGCGGCATCGCACTCGGCCTCATCATGGGATTGGCGGCGCAGATCCAGGCCCTGGCCGCGCCGGTCCCGCTGCCACGGGGCCGCGACCCGACCTTGGCGCGGCTCGCCGGATGGCCGGAATTCGCGGCAACGGTGCAGCGCGCGGCACGGGCGACAGGCGCTGATTTCGTCGCCGCGGAGGAGTACGGCCTGGCGTCCGAACTCGCGGTGCATGTGGGCATGCCCGTGGTCGCGATGGAGGGCCGCTGGGCCTATCTCCAGCTCCCCGCTCCGCTGCCGGGGGTGCCCGGCTTGCTCGTCAGAAGCCTTCGCCGTGGCGAGGGCGCGCCGAACTGGCCTGGTGCGACCCTCGTCGAAGGGGAGCTGGTGCGATCCCGGCGCGGCATCGAGGCCGAGCGCTACCGACTCTACCGCGTCCTTTCCGGCCCGGGGCCGGCGCCGCAGGTCGTGTTGCCGCCACCATGACGTCATCGCACGGAAGCGATTTGGACGTAACTTGTCGCGAGGCAATGGCGTAGAATCAGGGCACGCCGTGGGCCAGGAGAGTTCGATGCTGATCAAGCGCAAGCGTGGCTGGGAACTGCCGGAAAGTGCTGCTTCGCCCGAGGCCCTGGTGATAAACCGCCGCAAGGGCTTGGCCGCCGGCGCAGGCACGATCGCCGCACTTGCAGGCGGTGGCGCGCAGGCGCAGGCGGCGTTGCCGGAGCTGCCGGCGATGCGCAACCCGCGCTTCCCCGGCGTGCGCGCCCTGACGTCGGAGCGCGATGCAACCACCTTCAACAACTTCTACGAGTTCGGCACCGACAAGGCGATCTCGCGTGCCGCCCAGCGCATGCCGCTCAGCCCCTGGACGCTCAAGGTCGACGGCATGGTGGCGCAACCCGCGGAGTTCGATGTCGACGGCCTCCGCCGCCGCATGCCGCTCGAGGAGCGCGTGTATCGGCTGCGCTGCGTCGAGGCCTGGGGCATGACGGTGCCATGGACGGGGTTCCCACTTGCCGCCCTGCTCGCGATGGTACAGCCCCAGCCAGCCGCGAAGTACGTGGTGTTTGAGACGGCGCGGCTGCCGGCGGTGATGCCGGGGCTGCGGCAATCCTGGTACCCTTGGCCCTACACCGAGGGCTGCACGATCGAGGAAGCCCAGAACGAGTTGAGCTTCATGGCGATGGGCCTCTACGGCAAGCATCTTCCACAGCAGAATGGCGGCCCGATCCGGGTGCTGTTCCCGTGGAAATACGGCTTCAAGTCGGGGAAGTCCTTCAGCCGCATCACCCTCACGGACCAGCGCCCGGTCAGCTTCTGGGAAAGGATCCAGGCCCAGGAGTATGGCTTCTGGGCCAACGTGAACCCGGAGGTCCCGCACCCCCGCTGGAGCCAGGCGAGCGAAAGGCTGCTCGGCAGCAACGAGCGCGTTCCGACCCAGTTATTCAATGGTTACGGGGAGTTCGTGGCCGGGCTTTACACGGGACTTACGCGGGAGCGCCTCTGGGCTTGATCTCTATTCGTAACTATAAAGGTTGACGGATCAGGGGGCGGCTGATTTGTACGGATCTCAATTTCTTGATATGTTGAGATTTCTATAACGTCAGAGCCGCTAAGGCGCAGTCCGTGGCGGTGCGGCGATGCGAAGCATCCCGCTCCAGGAAAGGCGCTCGCCCATGTTCGGTGCTGGTGTTTTGATGATGATCCTGGCGGGGAGCTTCGCAGTCTTCTTTAGCTCGACGTTGAATTTCGGGCACGCGCTGGGGCTGTTGCTGCCCCGAACTATGGTCTCGCTCCAGGGCTTCGTGACGCGCAGCGTCGGCGCCGACCTTTGGTACATGGTCGTTTATCCGGTTCTGGAATTGCCATGCTGGGCGCCGATCGCGGCGCTGGGCACACTGTTTCTGCTGATCGGCTTTCTGCGCCGGGCCTGATCGACCCGACGCCGGGACGGGGAGGGCCGGAACCCTCTCCCGGCTTTCAGACCACCGTCAGGTTCTCGCGCCGCACCTGCACCGCAAGTTCATCGAGCGCGTTGCCGAAGCGCTCCACCATCTCATCCACCTCGGCGATCTCCATGATCAGGGGTGGGGAGAAGGCGATGGCGTCGCCAGGCAGCGCGCGAAGAATCAGGCCATGCGCTTCACCAAGCTTGACCAACCGCCCGCCCATCTTGCGCGCGGGATCAAAGGGCGTACGGGCGGCAGGGTCGGCCGAAAGCTCGACCGCGGCGATCATGCCGACGCCGCGGACTTCGCCCACCAGCGGGTGTTCGGCGAAGGCCGTGCGGAGGGTCGCCTGCATATGGGCGCCGACGCGCTTCACGTGGCTGACGATGTCCATCTCGTCATAGATCTTCAGCGTCTCGATCGCGACCGCCGCCGGCACCGGGTGGCCGGAATAGGTGAAGCCATGGCCCCAGGTGCCCACGCTCGCCGAACCATCGGCCAGGCCCTGGAAGACGCGGTCATTCACCATGACAGCGGAGATCGGCAGGAACGAGGCTGAGAGCGCCTTCGCGCAGGTGATGATGTCCGGCTTCACGCGGAAGGTCTGGGTGCCCCAATACTCGCCGGTACGCCCGAAGCCGCAGATCACCTCGTCGGCGACCGTGAGCACGTCGTACTTCGTGAGCACCGCCTGGATCTTCTCGAAGTAGCCGCGTGGGGGGACGATGACGCCGCCCGCACCCATCACCGGCTCGGCGAAGAAGCCGGCGACCGTGTCGGGGCCCTCGGCGAGGATCATCGCTTCGAGCTCATCCGCCATCCGGGTGGCGAAGGCGTCCTCGGTCTCGCCATCGATGCCGTAGCGGTAGAAATGCGGGCAGCCCGTGTGCAGCACGCCGGCGATCGGCAGGTCGAACAGCTTGTGGTTGTTGGGCAGCCCGGTGAGCGAGGCCGCCGCCAGCGTCACCCCGTGGTAGCCCTTGATCCGGCTGATGATCTTCTTCTTGGCGGGGCGGCCGATGGCGTTGTTGTAATACCAGATCATCTTGATGGCGGTGTCGTTCGCCTCGGACCCTGAATTGGCGAAGAACACCTTGCTCATCGGCACCGGCGCCCGCTGGATGAGCATCTCGGACAGCTCGATCAGCGGCTCGTGCGAGCGGCTGGTGAAGCCGTGGTAGAAGGGCAGCTTGCGCATCTGCGCGGTCGCCGCCTCGACCAGCCGCTCATTGCTGAAGCCGAGGGAAGCGCACCAAAGGCCGGCGACCGTCTCCAGGTATTCGCGACCGGCATCGTCCGTGACGCGCACGCCCTTGCCCGAGGTGATGATCATCGGGCCGTTCTGCGCGTGGGCGCGATGGTCCGTGTAGGGGTGCAGCGCATAAGCAATGTCGCGTGCGGCGGCTGAATTCGGCGCGGCGGGAGGCGTCATGGTGCGGTCTTCCTTACAGTCGGGTCGCGGCCACTCTAGGCGCGTCGCAGGACACGTTGATAGGCCGAACGCAGCCTACCGGTCGAGGAAGCCGAGCAGCTGCGCCCCATTCTGCACGTAGAGCACGGCGCGGTTGGCGCCTGGCCCGGTGATGGCGCTGTTGAAAAAGATCTGCACGTGCAGTCCAAGCCGCCGGGCGAGCACCCGGTCCGGGACCATCGTCAGCTGAGGCACCGGCATGGTGGCTACGTGATGCCCGCTCACGAAGCGCATCAGTACTGGGGTTGCCGAGGTATAGTCGATCTCGAGCCGCGTGCTCTCGCCGCTCGGGGGTGCCGACGAACATGGCGGCAAGGCCGGCCTGTGCCTGCCGGGTGTTCAACAGAGCGACGCCGGTTGCGATCATGTCCGGCAACTGGGCGAAGGCGGTGACCATGCGGTAGATCGGACCGCCCGGCCGATACTTCTCGCCCCGCTCGCGCGCTTGTTCGTGACGGCGCTGCCGGCTGGCTTACTCGGCGCGGATCATGTCCTCGCAGCGCTGCAGCAGTTCGGCACTGGTCAGCAGCAGGTGCTTCGCGCCGGCGTGCCCCGCTTGCTCGCCGCGATGCTCGATCGGCTCGCATTTCGAGGAGCGCAGCACTTGTTCGACATCGGTGGGCGTGAAGACAAGGTAGGCCATTACGCCGTCCCTTTCAGCGCCTCTATGACCTAAATGCAACGAACTATGCCGGAAAGGTCATTCGCCCCGGTTGCAGCATCGCGGACGCGGCGCGATGCTGGGGGGCAGGGAAATATTAGAATGACGATCATCACGCCGCACGCCAGCCACTGGGGCGCCTTCGACGCCGTTGTCGAGGGCGGCCGTGTCATCGGCGTGTGCCCCTTCGCGCGCGACCCGGCGCCAGGCCGCCTGATCGAAAGCGTGCCCGATGTGGTGCACGCAGCCTGCCGGATCGACCGCGCCTACGTCCGTCGCGGCTGGCTGGAGGGTAAGCGCGCGGGACATCTCCGCGGGGCTGATCCCTTCATCCCCGTCCCGGCCGACGAGGTCACGCGCCTGATCGCTGGCGAGGTTGCTCGTGTGCGTGGCGAGTTCGGTCATCCCTCGATCTTCGGCGGCTCCTATGGCTGGTCTTCGGCGGGGCGCTTCCACCATGCCCGCGGGCAACTGCACCGCTTCCTGGGCCTCGGCGGCGGCTACACGGCGCAGATGAACTCCTATTCCTACGCGGCCGGGCAGGCGTTGCTGCCGCACGTGCTCGGCACGAACGAAGTGCTCCTGGGCCGCGTCACCGACTGGTCCGCCATCGCGCAGCATGCGGGCGTCATGCTGTGCCTCGGCGGCCTGCCGCTGAAGAATGGCCAGGTGACTTCAGGCGGTGCCGGTGCCTCCGAATACGCGGTGAACTTCCGTCGCGCCGCCGAGGCGGGCGTGCGCTTCCTTTGCGTGTCCCCCTATCGCGCGGACATGCCGGAATGGCTGCATGCCGAGTGGACACCGATCCGTCCGGGGACCGACGCCGCCTTGCTGCTGGCCATGGCGCATTGGCTGATCGCCGAGGGGCGCGAGGACCGCGCCTTCCTCGCCAGCCATTGCACCGGGTGGGAGAAGCTCGCGGCCTATATCACTGGTGCCAGCGATGGCATCGCGAAGTCGCCGGCCTGGGCGGCTGACATCACCGGCATTGCCGAGGCTGCCATCATCGCGCTCGCACGGGCGATCAGCGATGCACCGGCGATGCTCACTGCGACTTGGTCCGTGCAGCGCGCCGATCACGGCGAGCAGCCCTATTGGATGCTGACCGCGCTTGCCGCGATGCTGGGTGGCATCGGCAAGCCGGGGCAGGGGGTCGCCTTCGGCTATGGCAGCATCAACGGAATGGGCACGCCGCGGCGCGAGATCCCGTCCTTTTCGCTGCCGGCGACGCGCAACCCGACCGGACGCTACATCTCCGTCTCCTCGGTGACGCGCATGCTGGAGAACCCCGGCGAGGTCGAATCCTTCAACGGCCGCGACATTCCCTTCCCGGACACGAAGCTGATCTGGTGGGCGGGCGGGAACCCTTTCCACCACCACCAGGACCTCAACCGCCTGCTGCGCGCCTGGGCCAAGACCGAGACCATCATCGTGCAGGAGCCCTGGTGGACCGCGGTCGCGCGGCACGCCGATATCGTGCTCCCGGCGACGACCTCCCTGGAGCGCAACGACATTGCCAGCAGCGGGCGCGACCGTTTCCTCCGTGCCATGCACCAGGCGATCCCGCCCGTCGCCGGCGCGCGCAACGACCATGATTGGCTGGCCGACATTGCCGAGGAGCTGGGCTACCGCGACCGCTTCACGGAGCAACGCAACGAGGATGCCTGGCTGCGCCATTTGTTCGAGCGCTGGCGCCGTGCCTGCGCCGCCACTGGCGTGGAGACGCCCGACTTCGACCGCTTCTGGGCCAAAGGCTACTGGGAGGCTCCGCCGCCGGAATCGCGCGACGCCTTCACCCAGTTCGCCGAATTCGCCGCCGATCCCGCCGAGCATCCGCTCGACACGCCCTCGGGCAAGATCGAGCTGTTCAGCGAGACCGTCGCCGGCTTTGGCTATGCCGAGGCGCCTGGCCACCCCGTCTGGAACACGCCCCGCGAATGGCTCGGTGCCCCGGAAGCGGCGCGCTTCCCGTTCCACCTGCTCAGCTTCCAGCCGGCCACGCGGCTGCACGGACAGCTCGATCCCGGCCGCATCGCAGCCGCCGACAAGATCCAGGAGCGCGAGCCGATCCTTATGCACCCCGAGGATGCGGCGGCGCAGGGGTTGGCGGCAGGCGACATTCTGCGCGTGTTCAACGATCGCGGCGCCTGCCTCGCGGGATTGCGCCTGGATGACGGGCTGCTGCGCGGCGTGGTGATGATGGCGACGGGCGCCTGGTTCGACCCGCTTGAGCCGGGCGTGCCCGGCAGCCTGTGCGTCCACGGCAACGCCAATGTTCTGACCTCAGACATCGGTACGTCGCGGCTGGGGCAGGGGCCGTCGGCGCAATCCTGCCTGGTCGCCGTGGAGCGCTTCGAGGGGCCGCTTCCGCCGGTGCGCGTGCATGCGCCGCCGCTGATCGAGGAAGCGGTGTAACTCTGGCCAACCGTGGATGGGGGGATGAGTTCCCCCCAATTCCGGCGTTCTATGCGGCGATATGCGGGAACATGTGGCGCTTCGCCTCGGCGTCCATCTCCGTCTTGAAGGCGTGGCGTTCCTTCAGCGCCGCGGCGCGCTGGGCCGCCGGGCGGGCGTCGATGGCGGCCAAATGGCGCTTCACATGGGTCAGCGTGTCGAAGATCTCTGCGCCCAGCGCGAAGCCGCCGATGCGCGACCAGCCCCAAACCGCCATGTCGACGATTGAATAGGCATTCCCCACCATCCATTCACGCGATGCAAGGCGATCGTTCAGGATGCTCCAGTGCCGTTTCGCTTCAAAAGCGTAGCGGGTCGCGCCGTACTCGTTGCCGGGCGGGGCCACGTTGCGAAAATGCACGTTCTGGCCGGTGAAGGGGCCGAGGCCGCTGGCCACGAACATCATCCACGAGAACATTACCCCGGCATCCTCCGGCTTGGGTAGGAACTGGCCGGTCTTCTGCGCGAGATAGAGCAGGATGGCGTTTGAATCGAACACCGGCTTGCCGTCATCGACGATGGCTGGCGCCTTCGCGTTCGGATTGATCGCCAGGTACGAGGCCGCATGCTGATCGCCCTTGCGGGTGTCGAGCGGAACCGTCTCATACGGCAACCCCGATTCCTCCAGGAACAAAGCCACCTTCATCGGATTGGGCGCGGTGTTGTAGTAAAACTTCAGCATGCGAGCGTCTCCTGCTTGTTGCGCGGATGAGACGCCGACCCAGGCTCCCGCGCAAGGCGCGCCGCTGGCACCCGGATTGCTGCACTGCACCCGAGCCGCACGCGCGGTGAGAGGGTCCGTGCCATGCAGAGCGGTGTTTTCATCCCCATCAACAACAATGGCTGGATCACCTCGACCACCTCGCCGCAATACCTGCCGAGCTTCGAGCTGAACAAGACGATCGTGCAGAAGGCCGAGCGATTCGGCATGGATTTCGCGCTTTCCATGATCAAGCTGCACGGTTTTTGGGGGCGCCAGCCGCTTCTGGGACTACGGCCTGGAAAGCTTCACCCTGATGTTCGGCCTTGCCGCCGTCACGACACGCATCAAGCTCCTCGCCTCCATTGCCGTGCTGGCGATGCCGCCGCCGATCGCCGCGCGCACGGCCGTCACCATCGATTTCATCGCGTCTGGCCGCTTCGGCGTGAACATCGTCTCCGGCTCGCAGCAGGCGAAGTACTCGCAGATGGGCATCTGGCCGGGACCCGTGCACTTCGCCAACCGCTACGTCTACTGCGCCGAATACGTGAAGATCATGCGCGAACTGTGGGAAACCGTGGAGAGTGACTTCAAGGGCCAGTTCTTCCGTATGAAGAAGTGCCAGCTGCTGCCGCAGCCCTCCGCACGCATCCCCATCATCTGCGCCGCACAGAGCGATGCCTGCACGCAGTTCGCTGCCGAGTACGGCGGCTACAATTTCTGCGTGGGCTTCGGCGTGAACCAGCCGATGCGCGTCGCCCCCTCGATCCCCCGCCTCGTCGAGGCGCGCAAGAAGACCGGCCGCGATGTCGGCGCGGTGGTCATGCAGATGACCATCGCCGATGAGACCGATGCCGCCGCCGAATCAAAGTGGCAGCACTATTGCGATGGCTACGACCATGAAGCATTCGCTTGGCGCAGCGCCCAGGCCGGCGCCGACAAGACCACCGGCCCCTACGCCACGGCCAGTCGCCAGAAGATGCAGGGCGACAATTACCCGACCAACCAGGGCGTCTTCGTCGGTTCCTACGCCAAGGTCGCCGCACTGCACGACGAGATGGCGGGTATTCCCGGCCTCGCCGGCTTCATGCTCACCTTCGATGATTTCATCATCGGCATGGAGCAGCGCGTGGCGATCGCGCTCGCCGGCCAACGACCCCTCGGTGTTGCTGATGGATGAGCCGTTCGGCGCGCTCGACGCCCAGGCGCGAGGTCCTGCGGGAAGAAATGCTGCGCATCTGGGGCAGGATCGCAAGGCCGTGGTCTTCGTCACCCACTCCATCTCCGAAGCGATCTTCCTCGTCGACCGGATCGTCATGATGGGCACGCGCTCGGGCTGCGTGAAGGAGATGGTGGACCCGCAGCTGGCGCATCCGCGCAAACGGACGGATGCTGACTTTATCGCGCTCGAGCGGCACCTGAAGCATCTGGTGCGCGCGGAAGTGCAGAAGCTGGGAGTGCAGTGATATGACCGACCTCGCCTTCATGACCATCACCGAAGCGGCCTCGCGCATCGCCACGCGCGACCTCTCGCCGGTCGAGCTGACCGATGCGCTGATCAAGCGGGCCGAGGCGCTCGACCCGCAGATCAACGCCTACCTGCTGCCGACCTTCAATGCCGCCCGCACAGAGGCGAAGGCCGCCGAGGCGGCGATCGCAAAGGATGGCGCCAAGTCGCCCATGCACGGCATCCCCTATGGTCTGAAGGATGTCTATGACGCGGCGGGCACGCCCACGACCGGGCATTCCCGCTGCTACGCGGATTACCGCCCGGCGGAGGATGCGGCGGCCACCGCAAGTCTGCGCGCGGCGGGCGCGGTGCTGCTCGGCAAGCTCTCCACGCATGAGGGCGCCCATGGTGGGCCGAGCTTCGATCTCGCCTGGCCGCCGGCGCGCAATCCTTGGAAGCCGGACCACTTCACCGGCGGTTCCTCGTCCGGCTCTGGCGCGGCGGTCGCGGCCGGGTTCATGCCACTCGCCCTCGGCACCGATACCGGCGGCTCCATCCGCAACCCGGCGGGCTTGTGCGGCCTGGTCGGGCTGAAGCCGACGCAGAGCCTGATCTCGCGCCGCGGCATCATGCCGAACTCGTTCAGCTACGACACCGCCGGCCCGATGGTCTGGACGGTCGAGGATTGCGCCATCGTGATGCAGGTGCTCGCCCGGCACGACGCACGCGACCCCAACAGCTCGACCAGGCCCGTGCCGGATTATCGCGCCGCACTTACCGGCGACATCCGCGGCCTGCGCATCGGTGTTCTCAGGCACGTCTATGAGGAGGACGCCAAGATCGCGCCCGCCGCCAACGCCGCGCTCGAAGCCGCCTACGGCGTGCTGCGCGGCCTCGGCGCCACGCTGGAGGATGCACGTATCCGGCCTATGGGCGAGTATTTCGACGTGAAGGTCATCGCGGCGGAAAGCGAGATCTTCGCCGTCCACGAAGCCAACCTCCGCGAGCGCCCGAATGATTTCGGCGAGGATTTTCTCGCCCGCATCCTGCCGGCATTGCTGGTCAGCGGCACCGACTATGTCGCCGCCCAGCGCCTCCGCCGTGTCATGCTCTCCGAGTTCGAGGCGCTGTATGCGAAGTATGACGTGCTCGTCACCTCCGCACCCAGCCTCGCGCCGCGCCTCGATGCCTGGGCTCCGATCCACTTCTGGTCGAAGCATTCCTCGCTCACCACCGCCTTCAACGTCTCCGGCGGGCCGGCGCTGGTGCAGTGCATCGGCTACGAGGGCGGATTGCCGATCTCCATGCAGGTGGTCGGGCGCCCGTTCGACGATTCGACGGTGCTGAAGGTCGCCCACGCCTATGAGGTGGCGACCCCCTGGCGCGCGACGCGGCCCACAATGACGGAAGGTGCCACGGTAAACCCGCTGCCCAAGGTGCCCGGCCCGGCGCCGGTGACGCTGAGCCAGACCGAACAGGATGAACTCATGGCAATCGCGCATCGTGCCGGCATCACCAAGCTGAATGCCCGCAACACCGCGCACTACCTCTCGGCCGCGGCGATCATGCGGGAGATGATCGGGCGGATGCAGCGGCCGGCGGGCTTCGCCGACGAGCCGGCCAACATCTTCCACCTCCTCGCATCGTGACGGTGGATATGAAAATCGGGCGGCGCGCCACACTCGCGCTCGCCGCCTCGGCACTTGCGGCGGGGGATGCCATCGCGCAGGCCCCGCGCGGTGGCGAGCCCCGCATCGGAATGACGCTGAACGACATCCCCGCCACCTGCGGTGCGCCCGACCAGGGTGGCGAGGGCATCCGCTGGATGGGCTTCACCATCTACGACAGCTCGTCTACTGGAACCCAGGCCAGGAGGAGACGATCCCGCGCATCGTCCCGGCGCTGGCGGAGAGCTTCGCGCCCAAACGGGAAACCAGGCGGATCCGGGCTCTTCGAGCCGGCGCTGCAATCCCTGCTCGACCAGGCTGAGCGGGAGTTCGACGAGACGAAGCGCGACGCCTTGCTCGCTCGCGGGCATGAGATCGTCGTGGACAATGCATACTGGCTGTGGGTCGTGCATGACGTGAACCCGCGCGCCCTGCGGCCGCAGGTGCAGGGCTCTGCGAAAGCGAAGAGCTGGTATCAGGCCTTGAGGCAGGTGACGGTGCGGCGGTAGCGCCGGAAGCGCTGAAAATGCCTGATCCCGCGACCAGACGCCGGCCTGGGCATCCTGCGTGAGGGAATGCGAACGCAGCATGATGCCTTCGTATCTGCGATGTGACGGGTTGATTAAAAGTGGGGCCGCACGGGCCTGACCCTGGCGTTTTCTGGTGCACCAATCATGATGCTGGACAACAGCCCTGTTTCGGTGTGGCGCGGCGGCACGGCGCGGTCGCCGCCGCATCATCCTGGGCGCCTGCGCGATCAGCACCCTGGAAGACCCGCCATGCCCGAGAACGATCCCGACGACATCGCCTCCAACCCCGATCCGCGAGAGCCGGTCGGCGCGCTGATCGAGCGCCGCCTCTCGCGCCGCGCGGCGCTGCTTGGCCTCGCCAGTGCCGCCACCCTCGCGGACCAACTGGTTGCCGACGCCCAGGCGCAGGTGCCGGCCCAGGGCGGACCGTCCACATTCACATTCAATGAGCTGCGCCACCAGCTTTCACAGCGCGATGCGGTTGCCGAAGGCTACGAGATCCAGGTCCTCCTGCGCTGGGGGGATCCGATTCTGCCAAATGCGCCGGCCTTCGACCCGAAGGCGCAGACTCCGGCCGCCCAGGCTGGCCAGTTCGGCTACAATAACGATTATGTGGATTTCCGGCCGCTGCCGCTCGGCGCCGCGAACTCGGATCACGGCCTGCTCTGCGTGAACCACGAATATACCAACACCAACTTGATGTTCCGGGGCATCGGCAGCGGGAGCGGGGCGCGTGCGCGGGCGAATGCCGAGCAGTCCCACATCGAGCGCCTGGCGCATGGCCACGCCGTGGTGGAAATCCGCAAGACCAACGGCGCCTGGAGCTACGTGCGCGACAGTCGCTACAATCGTCGCATCACCGGCGAGACGCCGATGCGCATCAGCGGACCCGCTGCCGGGCATGAACTCATGAAGACCAACGCCGACCCGACCGGGACGCGCGTTTTCGGCACACTCAACAATTGCGCCGGCGGCAACACGCCCTGGGGCACGGTCCTGATCGCGGAGGAGAACTTCAACAACTACTTCGGCGGTGCCTCCGCCGGCACCGGGCCGCAGGGCGCGATGCACCGGCGCTACGGGATCGTCGCTAATGCCCAATACGCCTGGGGACGCTTCGAGGATCGCTTCAACCTCGACAAGGAGCCGAACGAGGCGAATCGCTTCGGGTGGGTGGTCGAATACGACCCCTACGACCCCGAGAGCGTGCCCGTAAAGCGCACCGCGCTTGGCCGCGCGAAGCATGAGGGCGCCACTCACGCAATCAGCCATGACGGCAGGCTGGCGTTCTACAGCGGCGACGACCAGGCAATGGAGTACGTGTACAAATTCGTCACCGCCCGGGCGTTCAGTGCGACCGACCGCGCGGCGAACCGCGACCTGCTGGATGAGGGCACGCTGTTCGTCGTCAGGCTGCAGGATGACGGCAAGGTGGAATGGCTGCCGCTGGTGCATGGCCAAGGGCCGCTGACCGCCGCGAATGGCTTCGCGAACCAGGCGGAAGTGCTCATCAATACGCGCCGCGCGGCAGACCTGCTCGGCGCCACGCCGATGGACCGGCCGGAGGACGTGGAGACGAATCCGATCAATGGCCGCGTCTACGTGATGCTCACGAACAACGGGGCGCGCACCGAGGCCAATGCCGGCAACCCACGGCCGCGCAACGCGCATGGCCACATTATCGAGCTGATCCCGCCGCGGGTCGGCAATGCGGTGGACCATGCCGCGGCCGAGGGCGGCCGGTGGGAAATCTTCCTGATGGCGGGCAAGCCGGGCCAGGATGCCGGGGCGCGCTACCACCGCGCCACCAGCGACCAGGGCTGGCTTTCCTGCCCGGACAATTGCGCCTTCGACAGCAAGGGACGCATCTGGATCGCGACCGACGGCGCGCCGAGGGCAGCCGGCGTCGCCGACGGCCTCTACGCCGCCGATACGGCAGGGCCGGGGAGGGCGCTCACCAAGCTATTCTACCAAGCGCCGACGGGGGCCGAAGTGTGCGGACCCTGCATGACGCCGGACGAACGAACCATGTTCCTTGCGATCCAGCACCCCGGCGAAGATGCCGGCAGCACGTTCGAGGCGCCATCCACACGCTGGCCGGACTTCGGCGAAGTGATGCCGCCGCGCCCGTCAATCATCGCGATCGTCAAGAAGGATGGCGGCACGATCGGGAGCTGAAGGGAGGGCGGTCATGAAGAATGACCGCGATGTTTGGCTTGCCGGGCTACCGGCGGCCCGGCCGCGACGCTAGCTGGGGTTCGATGAGCTGAGCGGGGGCATGAGCAAAGTGCGAGTACCGGTCACGAAGCCAGCGCGGTTGCGGTCCGGCGCAAGGCGGCGCCTACCGCACTTGCCCTATCGCCCGCGCGCCCCGTCCGCCACCAGCGTGCAGCCGGCTACCGCCATCAGGATCGCGAGCCCCGGCCACACCGCCGCCATCGGCGCGGAGAACACCAGCTCCTGCGCATTGGCGAGCATGTTCCCCCAGGACGGGTTCGGCGGCGCGATGCCCAGGCCCAGGAAACTCAGCGTGCTCTCGGCCAGGATGGCGCCCGCGACGGCGAGCGCGGTGGCTACGCTTACCGGAACCGTCAGGGCTGGCAGCACATGGCGCCACAGCAGCCGCGCCTCCGTCACGCCCAGCGCGCGGGCGGCACGGACATGGTCGCGTGCCAGGACCGACAGCGCGGCGGCGCGCGTCAGCCGCGCCACGCCCACCCAACCGAACAAGGTGAGGATGCCCACGATCCGGATCATGTCCGACGCCGCCTCGCCGCGCGGCAACCCGACCACCGAAGGATCGACCGCCGCGAGCACCACCAGCAAAGGCAGCGCCGGCAGCGCCAGCAATCCATCGGCCAGGCGCATCAACAGCGCATCCACCACGCCGCCGCGCCATGCCGCCACCACCCCGACGGCCGTGCCGAGGATGCTCGCCGCCAGCGCCGTCGCGACGCCCACGGCGAGCGAGACTCGTGCCCCTTCCAGCAATCGCGTCAGCAGGTCGCGCCCGAGATCATCGGTGCCGAGCCAGTGTTCCGCCGAGGGCGCGGCGTAGCGGTTGAACAGGTCGGGCGCCCCGGAATCCTGCCCGAGCAGCGGCGCCGCGATCGCGCCCGCGACCAGCAATCCCAGCAGGGTCAGGCCGAGCCGGAAGCGCATCAGGCTGACAGACGCGGATCGAGCGCGCGTTGCGCCAGGTCGGCGGCCAGCGTGGCAAGCATGGTCACCAGGGCCACCAGCAGCAGCGCCAGCAGGGCCAAGTTGTAGTCGTTCCCCATGATGGAGTCGTAGATCAACTTGCCCATGCCGGGCCGCGCGAACACCGTCTCCGTCACCACAGCGCCCGAGACCAGCGAGCCCGCGTCGAGCGCCGCGATGGTCAGCACCGGCACCGCCGCATTGGGAAACACGTGGCGCCACAGCACCCGCGGCCCCGAGGCGCCCTTGGCCCGCGCGGTCCGCACCCAGGGCTCGGCCAGCGCCACGCGCATCGCCGCCGCCGTGTGCCGCGCATAGGCCGCGATGTTCGCGACCGCGAGCGTGGCCACCGGCAGCACCAGGAAACGCAACCCCAACCCCTCATCGGCCGACCCGCCTGCCGGTAGCCAGCCGAGCGTCACCGCGAACAGGATGATCAGCAGGATGCCGAGCCAGAAGGACGGCATCGCCTGGCCGAGCACCGCCACCGCATCCACCCAAGGCCCGCTGCGGGGACGCGAAGCCGCCAGCACGCCGAGCGCGATGCCGCCCGCTGCCGCGATCCCGAGCGCGCAGCCGAGCAGCACCAAGGTGGAGCCGAGCGCCGGCCACAGCACACTCGCCGCGGGAACCGCGAATAGGCGCGAATAGCCGAACTCGCCCTGCAAGACGCCCATCGCCCAAGTCCCGTAGCGCGCGGCCAAGGGCCGATCCAGGCCATGCAGCGCCCGCATCCGCGCCGCATCCTCCGGCCCCAGGCGCGGGTCGCCGGCGATGGCGAGGTCGATGGGATCGCCCGGAATCAGCCCAATCAGCGCGTAGCTCGCGAAGGACAGCAGCCCCAGGACGATCGCGATCTGCAGGAGGCGCCCCAATATCACTGGACGCGCCACCCCTCCGCCCAGAGCGAGGAGGGGTTGAGGTGTCCGGTCGGCCGCACGCCCGCCAGCCAAGTCGGCCAGACATGGGCGTCGGAGCGGAACCACAGCGGCAGGGCCGGGAGGTCCTCGGCATAGATCGCCTGCAGGCGGCGGAACATCTGGGCGCGCTCGTCGCGGTCGAGCTCCTCCGGCAGGGCTTCGAGGAGGGCGTCCAGCTCCGGGTTGCGATAGCCACCGTAGTTCTGGCCGGACCAGTTGCGCTCTGCGCGGGGGATCTCGTCGGAATGCAGCGTCGTACGGGGCACGCCCTCCGGCTCGCTGATCCACGCGAACAGCACCGCGCCTTGGAAGCGGCGGCGCGACATCGTCTCGGCAAACAGCACGCGCGGCGGCTCGTTGCGGATGCGCGCCTCGATGCCGGCGGCGCGCCATTGCGCCTGCATCACCTGCTGCACCTGCTCGCGGGATCGGTTGCCGGCGGTGGTCATCAGGTCGATGGCGAGGCGCTCGCCGGCAGGGTTGCGGCGCACGCCGTCCGGGCCGCGCCGCCACCCGGCCTCGTCCAGCAGCGCGCCGGCGCGAGCGGGGTCGTAGTGCCACTGCCGCACATTGCGGTCGCTCATTGGGTCTAGCGGGTTGACGCTGGTATGCGCCACCGGCTGCCGCCCCTCGAACAACCGCGCCACGATCTGCGCGCGGTCGAGCGCAATCAGCAGCGCCTGTCGCACGCGTCGGTCGGCCAGGGCGGGGTTGTCGTGGTTGAGGTCGAGGTGCTCGTAGACGAGGCCGGGGCGGTATTCGTAGCGGAAGCGCGCACCGGCGCGGCGTTCGAGGGCCGCAACCTGGTCGAGCGGCAGGCCCAGCTCGCCCGCGATCATGTCGATCTGTCCGGCGAGCAGCTGCGCCTCCATGGCGGCGGTGCTCTCGATCGTGCGGATTTGGATGCGGCGGAAGGCGGGCGCCGGGCCGGACCACTGGGCGTTACGCTCCAGCGTGATGCCCGCGCCGGGCTGCACCGCGGTGACGCGATATGGACCGTTCCAGAGGCCGGGATTCGAGGGCTCCGTGTCGTAGGCCGTGCGGGTGCGGTAGGTGGCAGGCGCGGCCTCCCAGCGGGCGCGCTCAAGATGGGCGGGCAGGGGCTGAAAATCGCCCATTGAGGCGAAGTCGTAGGTGAGCTTGTCGAAGCGCAGGGTCACCGTGCGGGCATCGACGACGATCAGCTCATAGGCGCTGCGGTAGAACTCCGCGGGGCCGAAACCGGTCAGCTCGTCGCGGCCGGCTTCCCAGGCGAAGCGGAGGTCGTCGGCACTCACCGGCACGCCGTCGCCCCAGCGCGCGCCCTCGCGGACGCGGTAGGTGACGCGGATGCCGGGGCGGCCATTCGCGGCGGTCTCGCGCACGGCGAGGCCGTTCTCCAGCGTCGGCAGCGTCTCACAGGTGAGGCAGACGAGGCGCCAATCCGCATCCCAGGCGGTGAGCGGCCGGCGCGTGAATCCGAGCACGTAGGACTTCGCCGCCATGCTCTCGATGTTGGGGTGGAAGGTGGCGGGGAACTGGGTAATGCCGATGGTGAGGGTGTCGCGCGCTGCGGGCTGCGCGAGCGCGGGGCCGGCCAGGAGTGCAAGCAGCGCTATGATCAGTCGGCGAAGTCGGACCATCGACGCGCTCCATGCCAGATTCGAAGGATGATAAGGAACTCCGGACCCACGCGGTAGATCAGGCGAAACGGGGTCTGGCGGACGGCAAAAGCACAGTTGCGGCGCGGAAGAGCCCGTCCAAGTTCAGGAAAATTAAGCAGGCGGTTGGCCTGCTCCAGCAGCCGCCGCGCATCCGAATTGCTGCGTTCGGATCCTCTGCAGCGATGAAGCTGAATGCCTCGATCGGGTCACCCTCGGCGGCCGCAGTGATGACGAGCCTCAACCGCGCGCGGCTTTAGCCCGCTCGATGATGCCGTCGAGTTCAGAGATGGCGTCGCCGAAGGGCCTGACCCGCCCTTGGGCCAGGTCGCCTTCACCCACCACGATCCAGGCATTGAGGTCCGCAGCGCGCGCGAGTAGGCCGGTGGCTGCCGCTGACAGAAGCGCCTCGGGCGTGGTGTCGCCGATGCCCGCGAGTGTGCTCAGCCGCGCCGCGGCATCATCAGGGAGCTCGATTCGATACTCCCTGCTCATCACTCCATCCCCTTCGGCTTCGCCTCCGCGAGGCTGCCGATGCCGCCATGGCTCTTCGACCAGCCGACCGGGTTCTCCAGGAACTTGCGCACTTCCTTGAGCGCGGCCTCGGAGAAATAGGGGCGCTCTCGGCACACCTCCAGCACGTCCCACCAAGTGCACAGCGAGTGCAACTGCAGGCCCATCTCCTTCATCGTCTCGAAGCTGCCGGGGAAGACGCCGTAGTAGAACACCACGAAGGTGTGGTCGCAGATCGCACCGGCATCGCGGAGCGCCTTGCAGAAGGCGATCTTGCTGGCACCGTCAGTGGTGAGGTCCTCGACCAGCAACGTGCGCTGGCCTTCCGGCACGTCGCCCTCGATCTGCGCGTTGCGTCCAAAACCCTTCGGCTTCTTCCGCACATAGGCCATTGGCGCCATCATGCGGTCCGCGATCCAGGCTGCGAAGGGAATGCCGGCCGTCTCGCCGCCGGCCACGCATTCGATCGACTCGTAGCCGATGTGCCGACCGATCTTCTCGACGGCGAGGTCGCAGATGCGCTTGCGCGCGCGCGGGAAAAAGATGATGCGCCGGCAGTCGATATAGACCGGGCTCTTCCAGCCGCTGGTAAACGTGTAGGGTTCCTCGGGGCGGAAATTGACCGCCTTGATCTCGAGCAGGATGCGCGCCGTCGTCAGCGCTGCATCACGGTCCCAGTCGGAGGCATGGGTGGCGGACATGGCAAATCCCCTTCGCTTCGGCACTGGTATAGCCCGCCGCGCGTGACGTCCACCGATCCCGAAATCTGGGTCCTCGCTGATCCGCGCGCTGGCACCACCGCGCAGGCACTCGGCATCGCCGAGGCGATGGGTGAGCCGTTCCGCACCATTCCATTATCCTGGTCGCCACTTGCACGGCTGCCGCTGCGCTGGGCGACGCTCGCGGGCCTGAGGCGCGAATGCCGTGCGATGCTGCGTCCGCCCTGGCCGCGCTTGGTGATCAGCGCGGGCCGTCGTTCGGCACCTGCGGCGCTCTGGCTGCAAAAGCAGGGTGCGCGCAGCGTCCATTGCATGGACCCCGGCTTTGGGCGCGACCGGTTCGACCTGCTTGTGATCGGTCGGCATGACGCGCCGGCGCCGCGCGACAACATCATGCCCATCCTTGGCGCGACGCATCGCATGTCCGCGCCGCGACTCGCCGCCGCGCGGGAGGAGTTCGCGGCCCTCGGCGACCTGCCGCCGCCGCGCGTGGCGCTGCTGCTGGGCGGTCCGGTGCGTGGGGAGGGGATGGACCCGGCCGCGGCGGTCGCGATCGCGGAGCAGGCGAAGGGCTTGGGCCCGAGCATTCTCGCCAGTGCCTCCCGCCGCACCGGTCCTGCGGCGACCGAGGCGCTAGCGCGGACGCTGGAGGGCACGCCGCATCGGCTGTTCGGTTGGGGCGACGCGGCGCCGAATCCCTATGCCGGGTTCCTCGCCTGGGCCGACCTGGTGATCGTGACGGGCGACAGCGTGTCCATGATGAGCGAGGCCCTCGCGACGACCGCGCCGTTGTTGATCGCCGATCCCGGTGGGCTGGGGCCGCGGCACCGGAAGCTAGCGGAACAACTGATCGCGGCAGGTTTGGCCGCACCCCTCGGTGCCGGGACGGCGCCAGGGCCCCGGGCGCGGCTCAATGAGACTGGACGTGTGGCGGAGCGGGCGCGCGCGCTGCTCGGACGCCAAGGGCCGACCACTGGTTTGCTCACGACAGCGCCGTGACCATCGGCGCTATACTCGTTGCCTGGCGAGGAGAGCAGAATTGCCGCTAGCCGCCTTTACAATGGTCTACAATGAAGCGGATTTCCTGCCGCTCTGGGTCAGCCATTACGGCCGAGAGGTCGGGTTCGAGAATCTCTACTGCATCGACCACGGGTCCGATGATGGCAGCACGGAGCGCAGCGGGATCAAGGTCACGAAATTCCCCCGCGGGGAATTTGACGCGGGCATTCGCTCCTTCCTCGTGAACAATGTTCACGCGTCGCTCCTGCGCAACTATGACGTCGTGATATTCACTGATGTCGATGAGTTTCTGGTAGCCGACCCGGCGACATTCCCCGGACTGCGCGCCGCGATCACCGCAGCTGGCGGACCGGTTCTGCGCGCGATGGGGCTTGATGTCATTCAGGGCCTGGACAGGGAGCCGGGTATCGACGTCGCGCTACCGGTTTTCGTGCAGCGGCGCCGCGTGCGGCTCGCCAAACACCATTGCAAGACATTGGTCGCTGCCGTGCCGGTACGGTGGGGGCCGGGCTTCCACTCCTGCTCTATCCACGCGCAGCCGAGCACCGACTCGTTCCTGCTCCACTTGAAATACGCTGACCGAGCCATCTTTCTCCGAACCATTGATGCGCGACACAAAGTGAAACGGTCGGAAGCTGATATCGGTAAGGGCTTCGGTCATCATTGGCGAATGCCCAAGGAGCAGTACCTCAAGCTCGTCTACAACAACCGGCATCTGGCGTCGCTCGAAGGTGGGACCGCACTCGAGCCGTTTGATGCCTATGTCGCACGCTGGCGGAGGGAGATCATCGGCAACGCTCCGTTGCCGGATGAATGGATAACACCACCCACCATTCTGCCGGAGCGGTTTCGTGATTGCATCCCGGCATCGGCGCCACGCCATGACGCCTCAAAGCCGAGTGTTCAGACGGCTTAGTTCCAGCGGCCGGTCCAGGACATCATGTGCAGCGCAAACAATCCCGCCAGTGCCACGGGCAGGGCCAGCGCCAGCAGCAATGCGTAGGCGCGCCGTTGAGGCCCTTCTGCCGCATGGAGAAGGCGAGAAAAGTGAACAGCACCGGGACAGCAAGCGCGATGAGCCAGGATAGATGCGTGCTCCCATTCAGCGTGCCGTTGCGACGCAACTGATGAAGTAGCCGTCGATCCCGAGGATCAGTGCGGCCTCGAGCACGGCGAATATGTTGAACACGATCATGTGACGCTTGAGCGCGTTCCACTCGCGGAAGTCTGTCAGCCCATGAAGCCCGCTAGGTTGCGGCGGATGCGCGCGAGCACGCTCTCCTCCGTCGGCGGCAGGGGGAAAGGCTGGCCGGTGACCGCCTCGTAGACGCTGATGTAGATGCGCGCGGCTTCGAGGTTCACGTCGGTCGGGATTTCCGGGATGTCGTCCACGTAGGGATCGCACCGCGCGACGACCCAGCTGCGCACGAAATCCTTGTCGAAGCTTTGCGGGGTCTGGCCTGCGCGGTGGCTCGCCGCGAACCAGTAGCGGCTGGAATCAGGCGTGTGGATTTCGTCGGCCAGGACGATGGCGCCGGTCTCGTCGAAGCCAAATTCATACTTGGTGTCGGCGAGGATCAGCCCGCGCTCGGCGGCCAGTTCGCGCCCACGGGCGAACAGCGCGAGCGCCCGGGCGGAGACCTCCTCCCACTGCGCCTTGGTCAATGACCTCTCGGCCAGGATCTGTTCGGCGCTGCGCTCCTCGTCATGGCCGGCGTCGAAGGCCTTGGTGGTCGGCGTGATGATGGTCTGCGGCAGCTTCTGGTTGGCGAGCATCCCATCGGGGAAGCGGTGGCCGTACATCTCGCGCCGGCCGGCCTTGTACATGGTGAGGATCGCGGTGGAGGTGGTGCCCGCCAGGTAGTCGCGCACCACGATCTCCACCGGCATGATGTTCAGGCGTTTGCAGACCAGGACGTTCGGATCGGGGTAGGCGATGACGTGGTTCGGGCAGATGTCTGCGGTGCGCTCGAACCAGTAGCGCGCGAGCTGGGTCAGCACCTGGCCCTTCAGCGGCACGGCGGTTAGCACACGGTCGAAGGCGCTGAGACGGTCCGTCGCGATGATGATGCGCCGGCCATCGGGCAGGTCGTAATTCTCTCGCACCTTGCCGCGGTAGTGGCCGGGCAGCTCCGGGATGAAAGCCTCGCGCAGGGCGTGCCCGGCATAGGGGAGGAGGTCGTCGAGCGTGTGCGTCATGCGCCCTCATAGCGCGACGCGCGGCGCACGAAAACGCATCGCCGACACGTGATCAAGATGCCCGCACGCGCCGGACTCATTTTCGTGCGAAGGCTGGCCTCAGGTGAGGTCGCCGACATAGCTCCGGCTGCCGCCGGGCGTGGTGCGCTGCAAAAGCCAGTTGCGCAAATCCTTCGGCAGCGTGCGCTTGCCATCGAGGGCGATGAAATAGCCGACGGCCTCATCCCTCTCGGCCGCGATCTGATAGGCGAGGACCACGTATTCGGAGCAGTAGAGCGTCGTCACGAACGGCCCCATCGGCGCCCAGGCGCTGCAGGTACTTGGCGACCCGCCCCTTGGCGCTGGAGCCGTAGCTGGAGGTGCCGGTCGAGCTCTTGAAGGCCGCACGTCCCGCGCTGTAGCTGCACCGCGAGGCCAATGCGACGGCCGCGTTCTCGATGGACTGCTCGGCGCTCACGCCGCCGGCGCTGTTGAAGCGCAGCGACTTGCACCTGAAGACGCCGGTCGCGCCGCGGCCGCCAGGCCAGGTTTGCGTGTCGTCCTGGGCCACGCCCTTCGAGGAGGTCGCGTGATAGACGATGTTCGGCTGATCGATGCGCCCGCTCGCGGCGTTAATGCTGGTGGTGCCCGCGACGATTCCGCAATGGGAGATCGTGTTGCTCGCCGCGGTGATGAGGATATCGCCGAGCTTCAGGGTTTTCCAATCGACTGACGCCCCGATGACCTCCATTGCGGAATTCTTTGACCGAAACGATAGCAGCCTGTTCGTAGCCGTCCGCTTGTTTCGATGCCTATAAATATTATTCTGACAATGCAACGTATTGTCGGTGCCGCCGAACGGAAGGGCGCGACTGCATCGCGCTGCCCTCTTGCCGCCGGCCCGCGCGGACGGCACTCTCCGCCCCCTTTCCGCAGGACTAAGCACAATGACAAGAACCCACCGCATCGCCGTCATTCCCGGCGACGGCATCGGCAAGGAAACCGTGCCGGAGGGGCTGCGCGTGCTCGATGCCGCCGCCCGCCGATTTGGCTTCGACCTCAAGCTGACCCATTACGACTGGTCCTGCGCGACCTATGAGGCGACCGGGCGCATGATGCCCGAGGACGGCATCGACCAGCTGCGCGACAGCGACAGCGTGTTCCTCGGCGCCGTCGGCTGGCCTAGCGTGCCCGATCACACGTCCCTCTGGGGCCTTCTGATCCCGATCCGGCGTGAGTTCGACCAGTACATCTCGCTCCGCCCCTGCAAGCTGCTGCCTGGCTCCAAGACGCCGCTCGCCAACCGCGCCCCCGCGGAGATCGACTTCTACGTCGTGCGCGAGAACACCGAGGGCGAATACAGCTCGGTCGGCGGGCGCATGTTCCCAGGGACGGATCGCGAGTTCGTCTCGCAGCAATCCATCCTGACCCGTATCGGCACCGACCGCGTCATGAAGTACGCTTTCGAACTCGCGATGACGCGGCCACGCAGGAAGCTGACCAGCGCGACCAAGTCCAACGGCATCACCTTCACCATGCCGTACTGGGATGAGCGCTTCGCCGAGATGGGCAAGAAATACCCCGACGTGAAGACGGACCAGTTCCACATTGACATCCTCTGCGCGCATTTCGTGCAGCACCCGGACTGGTTCGACGTGGTGGTCGGCTCCAACCTGTTCGGGGACATCCTGTCGGACCTCGGGCCTGCGGTGGCCGGTTCCATCGGCATCGCTGCCTCGGCGAACATCAATCCGGAGAAGAAGCATCCCTCGATGTTCGAGCCTGTCCATGGCTCGGCGCCTGACATCGCCGGCAAGTTCATCTGCAATCCGGTCGGGCAGATCTGGTCGGGCGCGATGATGCTCGACCATCTGGGCGAGCCCGAGGCGGCCCGCGCCATCACCACCGCGATCGAGAAGCTGCTCGCCGAGGGTGGGCCGCGAACGCGCGACATGGGAGGGCAGGCGGGTACGACGGACGTCGGCAAGGCAATCGCCGAAGCGGTGTCCGCGTCATGAGCACTCTCCCGGACCGCCTTTCGAACGACCCCGGCAGCCCCTTCTATGACGAGGCGCTGCTGAGCCAGGGCATCGGTATCCGCTTCAAGGGCGTGGAGAAGACGAACGTCGAGGAATACTGCGTCTCCGAGGGTTGGGTCCGCGTGTCGCTCGGCAAGACGCTGGACCGGAGGGGCCGTCCGTTGACGATGAAGCTCACCGGCCCGGTTGAACCTTATCTTCGCAGCACGACGGCGCTTGATGCCGCGACGCCGCGGGACTAATCTTGGTGTGCATATGCGAGTAATTCGTATCTGGAGGCTTCGACCGACCCATGGGTAGCGACTTCAGCCACATCTCCCGACGCTGCGAGCGCGCCGTTGTCACGGCGTATCGCGAGCTTCGTGTGACCGGCAATGCGGATTTCGCTGCCTTTCGGGCCTGCACGACCCTGTACCGGATCCATCACCCGGAATCCTCGGTGAACGAGGCGCGGCTGTTGGTTTCGGAATGGATCGACCATCACGTCGTCCGCGGCGACACCGGCCCGACCGATGGCTGCGAGTGCCCCTAGGCAAACCCCGTTCACCAACACGGCATGTGACCCGCGACGGCAGATCTGCCCGGCAACTTCCCGAACCATGATCGGTTGCCTCCACACAAAAGGAGGACTCCATCATGTTTTTACGTATCGACAAGCTTCAGGCTGAACTGCCTGCCCCCAAACGCCGCGACCCGAATGCCGCCGCTGCCCTGCAGGAACTGCTCGGCGGCAAGTACGGCGAGATGTCGACGCTGAACAACTACATGTTCCAGAGCTTCAACTTCCGCAGCAAGGAAAAACTCCGCCCCTTCTACAACCTGGTCGCAAGCATCACCGCCGAGGAACTCGGCCATGTGGAGCTAGTCAGCAACGGCGTCGCCATGCTGAACAACGGCCCGGACAGCGATCTCGACGAAACGGGTGGCGGCGACATCACGGGTGCCCCCTTCGAGGAGATGAAGGATATTCGCCTTGCGGCCAGCTTCCTGTCCGGTGGTGGCGGCGCGATGCCGATGAACAGCAACGGCAATCCCTGGAACATGGATTTTGTCACGACGACGGGCAATGTCGTCCTCGATTTGCTGCACAATTTCCACCTCGAATGCGGGGCGCGCCTCCACAAGCTGCGCGTCTATGAGACGCTGAGCGATCCGACGGGCCGCGAGGTTTGCGGCTATCTGCTCGTGCGCGGTTCGGTCCACGCGCATGCCTATGCGTTGGCGCTGAAGCAGATCACCGGCGTGGCCATCGAGCAGATGCTGCCAACGCCGAACATCAATCTCGGCCAGATCCCGGAGTGTGCGAAGTACCTGGAGGAAGGCTCACACCGCCGCCTCTATACCTTCAGCCCGAACGACTACAAGGAGATGGCGGGTATCTGGGGCAATGGCGAAATGGCGCTGCCGGGTGATCCCGCAGGCGAGCTGACGGTGGTCGATGGCGCGCCCGAGGGCGGCAAGATCCACCAGCTCACCGGCGTTCCCTCGGCCTTCACGCCCGACTACGCGCCCGAGGAAATGTTCGAGATCGCCGAGCAGCTCTACAAGAAGTCTCGCTGAGCTAACGGCGCGCGCCGCATGAGGCGGCGCGCGTCACCCCACAGGCCGTGCCCAGGCGATCGCGGAGCGCGCAAGCCCATCGATTGTATCGGCGACGGGGAAGGGTAGGGCAGGGCCCGCGAGAATACCCAACGGGATCTCCGTACAACCGAGCACCACGGCCTGCGCGCCGCGCGCGACCAACCGCGCTGCCATTTCAGCCAATGGTGCATAGGATTCGGTGACACGGTTCGCCTTGACCTCCGCGATCGCAGGCGTGACCAGCGTTGCCATCTCCTCGTCGTCGGGCGTGATTACGTCGTAGTCGAGACGTTCCTGGTACAGGCGCATCGCCAGCGTCGCAGCGGTTCCCATCAGGCCGATCCGCCCCGAGCGCACCCCGAGCCGCGCGAGCTCCAGCGCCGCCGCATCCACGATATGCAGGATGGGAAGATCCGTCTTCATCCGCAGACGGTCGAACCAGCCATGCGCAGTGTTGCAGGGGATGGCGATGGCGCCGCAGCCCGCCGCCTCCAGCCCGCGGACGCCGCGCAACAGGGCCGGAAGCGGGTCCGGCCCGGTGCCGTCGTGACCGAGCTTCCGATCGGGCACGCGCGGATCCGACCACAGCACGGCAGGGATATGATCCTGGTCGCGCACCGCCGGGGTCAGGGCGGTCAGCCTCAGCATGAAATGGGCCGAGGCGAGCGGACCCATGCCGCCGAGCACGCCGAGAACGCGATCATTCATGAGAATACTTCTCCCGCACCGGGTGACGCCTTGAAGGGTTGTCTGTATGCCACGCGGCTTCGTCGCGCAAAACCGGATAGGCTAATTCATGGACCACATGACAGACCCGCTGTGGCTCGCCTTGCTTGCCGGTGCGATGGCGGTGACGGGGCTGTTCTCCGGCCTGCTCGCGGGGCTGCTCGGCGTCGGTGGTGGCATCGTCATCGTGGGCGTGCTGTTCAGCATCTTCCCGATCTTCGCGATCCCGGAGGCCGTGATGATGAAGCTGGCGGTCGGCACCTCGCTTGCGACGATCATCCCGACCTCGATCCAGTCGGCGCGCAAGCACTACGCCAAGGGCACGATGGACCTGCCGCTGCTGCGCTCGATCTGGCCCTC
>JAQGHV010000042.1 GCA_028288785.1 Rhodospirillales bacterium
GCCGCTTTCGGCTCCCGCATGGCGCGGTCCAAAGCCGCGATGCGCTGCCGCGCCGCCGCAAGCCGTGCGGCCTTCACCGGTCCATACCCACGAATGTTGCCCCATGCTTCGATCCAGGCGAGCAGCGCCGCTTCATCCGGGTGCAGCGCGAGCAGGGCTTCGAGCCCAGCGCGGAACTCGCCGGGAAGGGCGCGTTCCGTGCGGCGTTCCTCGGTGCGGCCGAAGGGGTCCGCCCAGGTGCCGCGCAGCACCTTGCCGTAGCGTAGAACGCCCATGAACCGCAGCATCCACGGCCCGAAGGCGCGCTTGCGCGGACGCCCCTCCGCATCCACCCCGCCAAGCATGGGAGGTGCCATGTGCAGCACGGCCCGCTTGGTGCCGGCGAAGCGCGCGGTGAGGCTCGCCTGCCAGGCGGGATCATTGTGCAGGCGCGCCACCTCGTACTCATCCTTGTAAGCCATAAGCCGGTGCATCTGGTGCGCCGCGGCGCTGAGCACGGCTTCGCTGGCATGCGCCCGGATGCCTTCGAGGAACCCGGTGTATTCGGCGGCGTAGCGCTTGCTCTGGTAGGCAACCAGATCGGCTGCGCGGTGTGCGATCAGCGCCTCCAGCGTTTGCGGTGCATCTGGCAGCGCAGGCATTTCCAACGCGGCCGCACGCCCATCCGCGAACGCCGCCTTGTTGCGGGCGACTGCCGTGCCGTTCAGCTCCAGCGCGTGCTCGATCGAGGCGGCCGCCAGCGGCACCAATCCACGCTGGAACGCGACGCCGAGCAGGAAGACATTGACGAAGATCGCGTCACCCAGATCGCCCAGCACGCGCTTTGTCGCGTCGAGCGTGACAAGCTCCAGTGTTGCCGCCGAAAGGCTGCCGCGCATCCCCTCCGCATCGTAGCGGGTCGCCGTGTCGCGTACGAATTGCGCGGTCGGCGCGATGGCCGTGTTAACCACCGCGACGCTGCGTTTTGCGCTCAGCAGCGGTCGCGCGTTGACGCCGTGCGCCACCACCATATCCGCGGCGATGAGCAGATCCGCTTGGCCCTGGCCAATTCGCGGACCGCGCAGACTGTCCGCCGCGGCACCCGCCTCGCCGAGCCGAAGCTGCGCGTAGACGCCGCCACCCTTCTGCGCCAGGCCGAGCTGGTCGATCGAGCGCACCGGACGCCCCTCCAGATGCGCCGCCTCCGCGAGGATCGCCGACAGCGCCGTCACCCCCTGGCCGCCCACGCCGGCGAGCAGGATATTCCAGGCGCCATCGCGCAACAGGGGCGGCGCTGGCTCCGGCAGTGCTTCGCCCGCAACCGGCATACCGGGCTTGACGGGCTCAGCGCCTTCAAGCGTGACGAAGCTCGGGCAGAAGCCGTTGAGGCAGGAGAAATCCTGATTACAGGCGCTCTGGTCGATCTGGCGCTTGCGACCAAATTCCGTCTCCACCGGCTCCACCGCCAGGCAGTTCGAAACGCGCGAGCAATCACCGCAATCCTCGCAAACACGCGGGTTGATCACCACGCGCTTGGTCGCCGCGGCCGCGGTGCCGCGCTTGCGGTGCCGGCGGCGTTCGGTGGCACATTCCTGGTCGTAGAGCAGCGCCGTCACGCCCGGCGTCGCGCGCAACTCGCGCTGCACGGCATCGAGGTCGGCGCGGTCGTCGAAGGTCACATCGGCCGGGATGAGCTTGTTGCCGCGATGACGCTCGGGATCATCGGAGACGATGGCGATGCGCGCCACGCCCTCGGCGCGAAGTTGTGCTGCGATGCGCGGCACCGAGGTGTCGGATTCCGTGTGCTGCCCGCCAGTCATCGCGACGGCGCCGTTGACCAGGATCTTGAAGGTCATGTTCTCGCCCGAGGCGATGGCGGCCCGGATCGCGAGGCTACCGGAATGCGCATACGTGCCGTCGCCCATGTTGGCGAAGACATGTGGTTCCTCGACGAAGGGCGCCATGCCGAGCCAGGGTGCGCCCTCGCCGCCCATCTGGGTGAACAGCTCGGTGTCGCGATCCATGCGCGTCGCGAGGAAGTGGCAGCCGATGCCGGCGAGCCCGAGGCTGCCCTCGGGGAGCTTGGTGGAGGTGTTGTGCGGGCAGCCGGGGCAGAAATACGGGTCGCGGCTGTGCAGCGGTGGCGCCGCCTGGCTGTTCAGCGCGTCGAGCGCGGCGAGCCTTTCTGCCAGAAGCGGCGTGCGCAGCGCCTCCGGGAGCCGCGCGGCGAAGGCGCGCAGGATTTGGGGCGCGTCGAGCTCGCCGAGGTCGGACAAAAGGGGTGCGCCATCCGGCGTGGTCTTGCCGGTGATGCGGGGCCGGGTGTCGAGGCTGTACAGCGCCTCGCGCAGCTGGGGCTCCAGCACGGGGCGGCGATCCTCGATGACCAGGACCTCCTCCAATCCCTGCGCGAAATCGCGCGCCGCTTCGGCGTCGAGCGGCCAGGCGAGGCCCACCTTCCAGATGCGCAAGCCAGCGTCCCGCGCCATGGCGTCACTGATGCCGGCATCGGCCATCGCCTGGCGCAGAGTGGCGTAAGCTTTCCCGCGCGCGGCGATGCCGAAACGCGCGGTCAGGCTGTCGATCACCACGCGGTTCAGGCCGTTGGCGCGGGCGAAGGCGATGGCGTGCGGAATGCGGAAATGCCGGTGCCGCTTTTCCTGCGCGATCCAGTGGTCGTTCAGCCGGATGTGCAGCCCGTCCGGCGATGGGGTGAGGCCCTCCGGCGCGATGGTCGTGTAGCGAGTCGGGTCGATCGTGACCGTCGCAGCCGCATCCATCGTGTCGGCCACGCATTTCAGCCCGACCCATAGCCCGGCGAAGCGGCTCATCGCGATGCCCTTCAGCCCGTATTCCAGCACCTCCGCGATATCCGCGGGGTCGAGCATCGGGATCTCCAGATCCATGAAGAAATGCTCGGAGCCGGAGGTGATGGTGGAGGATTTCGCGGTGGGGTCGTCACCGGCCAAGGCGAGCACGCCGCCGAGCGGCATGACACCAGCGCTGTTGGCGTGGCGGATGGCGTCGCCGCTGCGATCGACCCCCGGCGCCTTGCCGTACCAGATGCCGAACACGCCCTGATGCTTGGCGCGCTCGCGCAGCCCAGGCATCTGGCTGCCCCAGACCGCGGTCGCCGCGAGGTCCTCGTTCAACCCGGGACGAAAGACAATGCTGGCCGCGTCCAGCCGCGCCTTCTGCTTCCCTAGTTCCTTGTCGTAGCCGCCGAGCGGGGAGCCGCGATAACCCGCGATGAAGCCAGCCGTGTCGAAGCCCGCCGCCGCATCCATCTCACGCTGCAGAAGGGGGAGGCGCACCAGCGCCTGGATGCCGGTCAGCAGGACCGGTGCGGCGCCGCTGGTTTCAAAGCGTTCGTCGAGAGTGGCGACAAGACGAGGGATGCTGCCCACTTGCGGAGCCTCCTGCTGATGGCAGAAGACTAGGCCGGAACGCCGGAAAATTCATGTTGAATATCGTTGTGCACCGCCGAAGCTTTGGCACATTCTTCCGTAATGGACACGATCGACAGAAAAATCCTCCGCGCTCTCGCAGCCGACGCCCGGCAGAGCAATTCGGAGCTCGCTGAGCAAGCCGGACTCTCGGCTTCGCCGTGCTGGGCGCGGGTGAAGCGGCTGGAGCAGAGCGGCGTCATCCAGGGCTACCACGCGCTGCTCGACCAGGCGGCGTTCGGTCTGCCGGACACGGTATTTCTCGAGATACAGATGGAGAAGCACGACGACACGATCCTGCGCCGCTTCGAGGAAGCGGTAGCCGCGATGCCGGAGGTGCTGGAGGCTTGGCTCGTTACCGGCGAGTATGACTACGTGGTCAAGCTCGCCGTCGGCGGGACGGCGGGGTATGAGCGGCTGCTGCGTGAGAAAATCTACCGGTTGCCGGGGATCAGGCACACGCGCACTAGCTTCACGCTGCGGCTGCTCAAGCGAAGATTTTCCGCCGAGCCGGCTTGATCGGCAGGGCCACACCCATCACCGACTATGTGGCCCACACATTGCGCGAGTGCGTGCCGGTACCAAGCGATGAGACGTCGCGCCCTTTATGAAGCGGCGCGAAAGCCATCTCAGCGCAGGCCGAGGAAACTCAGGATCGCGATCACGATGACGACGGCGCCGACGATATAGACAATGCTGTTCATCTGACATGCTCCTTGTTTGTCGCTGGCGTAACCCGCGTGAAACAAGAAGGTTTCCGGGTGTTGCGTGCATCGCGATCAGACCGGATGCTGCCTCAGATGCTCGAGCATCAGTTCCGTCACGCGTTCCGGCTGCTGGTCCGCCGCGTAGTGGCCGACGCCCGGCAGCACCTCGAACCGGTAGGGCGCGTCGATGAAGTCGACGGTGCCCTCGGCGGCCATGCGCCCCACGGTGTCATCGGCATCGCCCCAGATGAACAAGGTTGGCACCACGATGTTGCCGATCGCGCGATGCACCGTCCCTCGCGCGCGATACCAGGCGAGTGCGGCCTCCATCGCTTCGGGCGTGCCTATCACCGCGAGGTGCTTGTCCGTCGCGGCGGCGGGAATGCCATTGGCGGCGTGGCGCGTGCGCAGCCAGCGCGCATCGTCGGCGAGGAGCTTCGGCACCGCATCCGAAGCCAGGAACGCCTTGTGATGCTGCGAGCGCGTCGGCTGCTCGGGGTCGTCCCGCAGCGCGCGGGCGAAGGCCAGGGGGTGCGGCCGCGACAGCATGGTGAGCGATGCGAGCCGCTCCGGATGGCGCGCCGCAAGCTCCCAGGCGAGGCTGCCGCCCCAATCATGCCCGACCAGGTGGAAGCGGCGCGCGCCATGGCCGAGCGCGTCGGCGAAGGCCACCGCGTCGTCCAGCAGCAGCTCGATGTCGTACTGTGCGAATTGCGTCGGGTCGGGCCGCGCTCCGGCCGAATAGCCGCGCTGGTTCGGTGCCGCGGCGTAGTAGCCGGCGTTGCCAAGTGCCGGGAGCTGACCGTCGTAGAGGTGCCGCGACACGGCGAAGCCATGCAGCATCAGCACCAGCGGTGCATCGGCATCGCCGGCCACGGACATGTCGAAGACGAGACCCGGCCGCGCCTCGATCTGCCGATGCTCGATCATTGGATGGTTCCCTGGCGCTGTCCCACGCTGACGAGAGCACCGGGCCTCGCGATGCACAAGGCCGGCGCGACCTGTTGGCGACGCCGCCGCCGTGGCCTATGCCCGAACAACGCGACGCGTCCGATGGGACGCACCGCGCCCGTCACCATCGCTGCGAGGCCTTTGCGCATGTCCACTGTATCTGCCGCCTCCGAAATTCCGTTCGACCCGCTGGCGGAGGGCTGGCACGTGCTGCCGGAGCGCGGATTCCCGGTCCATGTTGGCACCTTCTTTGGGAAGCAGTTCGAAGCGGGACTGCGCTACGGCTTCGTCGCCGAGCAGCGCCACCTCAATGTCGGCGGCGTCGTGCATGGCGGTATGCTGATGACCTTCATGGATGACATGCTGGGCACCACCGTTTGGGAGGCGGCGGGGCGCCAGCCGGTCTCCACCATCCAGCTCAACAGCCGCTTCGTCTCGCCGGCGAGGTTGGGGGAATTCGTGGAATGCGTGCCACGGGTGGAGCGGATGGCGCGCTCGGTCGCCTTCATCCGCGGCGAGCTGCTCGTGGGCGACCGCCTGGTGATGGCGGCGGATGGCGTCTGGAAGATACTGGGGCAGCGCTAGATGGGGCCGGCACGGACCTTGCGAGGTTCAGACGACTTGAACGGAGCACCGTGCCCATGATCCGCCGCCGCAGCCTCGTGACCGGCATCCTCGCCGCGCCGGCCATCTCTCGCACCAGCTTCGCGCAAGGCACGGCATGGCCGCAGCGCCCGGTTTCCATCGTGGTGCCGTTCCCGCCCGGCGGCTCCAATGACCTGCTCGCGCGCCCGATCGCGCAGAAGCTGCAGCAGGCGCTCGGCGGGCACCCCGTGATCATCGAGAATCGCGGCGGCGCCGGCGGCATCGTGGGTGCGACGGCCGTGACCCGCGCCGCACCGGATGGCCACATGCTGATGTGGGGCCATATCGGCACCCTCGCCGTGAACCCCTGGATCTACCCGCAGATCACCTATGACCCGGTGCGCGATTTTGCCCCCGTCGCGCTGGTGGCGACCCTGCCCTCGGTGCTCACCATCCACCCATCGCTGCCGGCGCGCAGCACGGCCGAGTTCATCGCCCTGGCGAAGCGCGCGCCGGGGACCATCACGTACGGTACGGCGGGCAACGGCGCGGCCTCGCACATCACGATGGCGGCCTTCGCGGAACAAGCCGGGATCGAGCTCGTGCACGTGCCCTATCGCGGTAATGGCCAGATGCTGGCGGACCTGCTCGCCGGGCGCATCGCGGCGAGCTTCGCCGGCGCACCAGTGGTGCTGCCGCATGTGCGGGAGGGGCGGTTGTTGGCACTTGGCGTCTCCACCCTTGCGCCGTCGCCCATGTTGCCGGGCATTCCCGCCACGTCGGATGCACTACCCGGCTTCGCGCTGGTGCAGTGGCACGGGCTGGTCGCACCGGTCGCGACGCCGCCTGAGATCGTCGCGCGGATCAACCAGGTGGTGAACGGCATCCTCGGCGATGCCGAGCTGCGCGACCGCCTCACGCAGGAGGGTGCCGAACCCGCGCCGCGCACGCCCGCCGCCTTCGGGGTGTTGATCCGCGAGGAGTTGGAACGCTTCCGTGGCCTGATCAGCCGCGCCGGCATCCGGGCAGACTGAGATGGCGTCCCTCACCTTCGCCTGCTTCCCCTATGACCGCGTGCGGCCCCTGCTCGATCGGCGCGTCCGCATCGATGGCGTGGAGCTGCTGCCGATCCCGCTGCCATCCGAGGAGAGTTTTCCGCGCGCCCATAACCGCGCCGAATTCGATGTAAGCGAACTGTCGCTGAGCTCCTACCTGATGCAGCTCGGGCGCGGCGAAAGCCCCTACCTGGCGATCCCCGCCTTCGTCTCGCGCGCCTTTCGGCACAACGCGATCTACCTCCGCCGCGATGCCGGCATCGCCAGCCCGTGCGACCTCGAAGGCCGCCGCGTCGGCATTCCCGAATACCAGATGACGCTCGGCCTCTGGGTGCGCGGCATCCTCGCCGATGACCACGGCGTCGCGACCGACCGCATCCTGTGGCGCACTGCCGGCACCAACGTGCCCGGTCGGAAGGAACGCCTGCCGCTGGTCCTGCCACCACAGCTGGACGTGGCGCCGCTGCCGGACGGGGCCACGCTCAACGCGGCGCTCCTGGCGGGGGAGATCGACGCCATCGTCTCGCCGAGCGCGCCCGCCGCCTTTGTCGCCGGCGATCCGCGCATTGTCAGGCTGTTCCCGGATCCAAAGGCGGCCGAGATCGACTGGCATCGCCGCACCGGCTTCCACCCAATCATGCATGTCATCGGCATCCGCCGCGACGTGCTGGCGCGCGACCCGGATCTGGCGGGCCGCCTGCTCGCGGGGTTCGAAGCAGCGCGTGTGATGGCGCTGGAGGAGATGGAACGCAGCGTCGCGGCCTCCTTCGCGCCCACCATGCTGCCATGGCTCGCCGAGGCCTGGGCGGAGACGCGCGCGGTGCTCGGGCCGGACCTCTGGAGCCACGGTGTGGCGGCCAATCGCGCGGCGCTGCAGGCGGTGTGCCGCTGGTCCTTCGCGCAGCATCTCTCGCCGCGGCCGCTCACCGTCGAGGAATTGTTCGCGCCGGGCGAAGCCGGAAGCTGAGCCGGTTTCGCTGGCCGCCAAGCCGGGCGAATATCGCCAGACGTGGACAGCGGCGCCCTGGGCGCCACATGCTGAAGGCTGAAGCGAAACCCCGCCGACCCCGCAGGAGCCACAGCCGTGAGCAGCACGACCGAATACACCCCGCCCAAGGTCTGGGTGTGGAACAAGCCGAATGGTGGCCGCTTCGCCAACACCAACCGCCCAACCGCCGGCGCCACGCATGACAAGGTGCTGCCCGTCGGCCGCCACCCGCTGCAGCTCTATTCGCTCGGCACGCCCAATGGCGTGAAGGTGACGGTGATGCTTGAGGAGCTGCTGGCTCTCGGCCACGAGGGCGCCGAATACGACGCTTGGCTGATCCGCATCAGCGAGGGCGACCAGTTCGGCAGCGGTTTTGTCGAGGTGAACCCGAATTCGAAAATTCCGGCGCTGCTGGACCGCAGCGGCCCGACGCCGATCCGCGTCTTCGAATCCGGTGCGATCCTCATGCACCTCGCGGAGAAATTCGACGCCTTCCTGCCGACCGAGACGGCGGCCCGCGCGGAGTGCCTGTCCTGGCTGTTCTGGCAGATGGGCAGCGCGCCCTATCTCGGCGGCGGCTTTGGGCACTTCTACGCCTATGCGCCGAGCAAGATGGAATACCCGATCGACCGCTTCACCATGGAGGTGAAGCGCCAGCTCGATGTGCTGGACCGCCGTCTGGCCGAAAGCGAGTATCTGGCCGGTCCGGAGTACACCATCGCCGATATCGCGGTCTGGCCCTGGTATGGCGGGCTGGTGAAGGGCTGGAACTACGGCAACGCCGCCGAATTCCTCGATGCCCAGAGCTACAAGAACGTGGTGCGCTGGGCGGATGCGATCCATGCACGGCCCGCGGTGAAGCGCGGACGCATGGTCAATCGCGTCCAGGGCGACCCGGCGGGCCAGCTCTGGGAGCGCCATGAGGCGAGCGACTTCGACACCAAGACGCAGGACAAGGTCGCCCCCGCCACCGAGGCGTAATCACGCCTGGGGTGCCCAGGCGCGCGCGTTTCTCGCCTGAAGACCGACGTTCCCACGCAAGTACGCTCGGCACGAGGTGCGACCTCGTGCCGGGATCGCCTGCTCAGTGCCGGTGGCGAAGGATGCCGGCCAGGCGCTGCGCCCAGGCCTCGACGCCCGAATTACTGCCGAGCAGGTCCTGCCGTACCTCGATAAGCGCGGCCGGGATGCCGCGGGCATCGCCATGCACCGGCACCGTGTAGTCCTCCTCCAGATTGACCTGGTAGGGCTCGTTGTCGCCGACGACGAGCGCCGTATCGGCACTCAGCGCATCGCGCAGCCAAGCGCCGAACTCGACGGCATCGCGGTAGAGCACGCCCGCATGCCAGGGCCGTGGTGTTCCGAGAAAGACGGGCGTGAAGCTGTGGATGCCAAGGATGACGCTTCGCACCCCGGCAGCTTCACGGCCGTCCAAGCATCGCGTGACCTCGGCCTGGAAGGGGTCGAAGAAGGCGGCGCGACGCGTGGCGACCTCCTCCGGCAGCAGGCCGTGATTGCCGGGGATTTCGGTCGCCTCGCTCACCAGCGGGATGCTGCTCGGCGCCCCGGGAGGGCGGTTGCAGTCGATCAACAGCCGCGACGCCCCGGACATGATCAGCGGTGCATCGAGCAGCACCGAAAGCCGCCGCGACAGCGCCGCAGCCCCGATATCCCAGGCGATGTGCCGCCGCAGCTCTGCCTCCGGCAGGCCTAGCCCGGCATAACGTGCGGGGATGTGGTTGGAGGCGTGCTCGCAGACCAGCACCAGCGCCGAGGCGCCGGCACCATTCTCGACCGTGACCGGCGGCGGGTCTTGGTCCTGGCTGTTCAGGCGACGACCTCGTCGGTGAATACGCTGAAGCCCGAGAGCTGGCAGGGCCCGAAGGTCGTCACGATGGCAACGTCCGTCGCGTCGCGGCCGCGCGCCATCAGGATGCGCCCGATGCGAGGCGTGTTGTTGCGTGCGTCAAAAGTGTGCCAGCGGTCATCGAGGTAGACCTCGAACCAGGCGGCGAAGTCCATCGGGCCATAGGGCGGCGACGTGCCCATGTCGCCGAGGTAGCCCGTGCAGTAGCGCGCCGGGATGTTCAGGCAGCGGCACAGCGTTACGGCGAGATGGGCGTAGTCGCGGCAGACGCCGCGGCGCTCCTCGAAGGCTTCCGAGGCGGTGCGCGTCGATCGCGCATGCTCGTAGCCGAAGGTGATGTGGTTGTGCACGTAGTCGCAGATGGCCTGCACCATCGGCCATCCGCGCACGCCGTTGCCGAACAGTGCCCAGGCGGTGTCCGACAGGCGGTCGGTGTCGCAGTAGCGGCTGCCGAGCAGGTAGACGAGGAACTCATCCGGCAGCTCTTCGACCGGGCGCTGCCAGGCGGCGGGCGTGATCACGTCGGGCGTGCCGGGATCGTTCGCCGTGATGCTCGTCGAGATGGTGAGCCGCCCCGGCGGTGCGACGATGCGCGTGCAGCGATTGCCGAAACTGTCGAAATAGTGCCGCGACGGGATGGGCGGGTCGAAGCGCTCGACCGCGGGGCCGATCAGGTCGGGCTCGCGCGAGGGGTGCGGGTTCACCATCAACAGCATGGGTGTGGCTTGCGCGCAGTCGTAGGTGATGTGGCAGCCGGCGGCGATGCGCATGGGGTTAAGCTCCTTCAGGATGGCGATGGCGGTGGTACTGGCGATGGTGACGGCTGCGCTTCGGCGGTGACGGCGACCTCGACCGTCATGCCGAGGCTGTCGGCGGGAAAGCCGGTCCAGGTGCCGTGCAGCGGCAGCGTGGTGCGATGATCGCGCCCGACGGCGACGCGGATGAGATCGTGATTGCCGATTATTCCGTTGGTGGGGTCCAGCTCGACCCATCCGGCGCCGGGCAGGTAGACGCGCAACCAGGCATGGGTGTGGCCGCCGCCGACGCGGGTGGCGACTGGCTTGGCACCGTCGCCGACCCTGGCCTCACGTTCGGGCACGCGGATGTAGCCGGAGACGAAGCGCGCTGCAATACCCAGCGTGCGCACTGCCTCGATCATCAGCACGGCAAAATCGCGGCAAGTGCCGCTATTCAGGGCAAGCGTCTGCAGCGGCGCCTGCACGCCGCGCTCCGTGCGGGCGATATAGGTGAAGCGCTCGCGGATCGCCTGGGTCATGCCGGTCAGCAGCTCCCGCGTGCGGGTGGGGCCGTCGGCGCGGATGAACTGCCGCGCCCAGCGGTCCAGCACCCGGTCCGGGTCGGGATATTGCCGCTCGATCGACCGCGCGAGGTCGGCCATGTCGTCCACGTCGTAGGAGAACGGGTAGACGTCCGCGTTGCGCTCCATCGGATAGTCGAGCGCATTGGTCGGCGTGTGGTCGAGCCGCACCGTGCTGTTGACGATCAGCTCCCGTGCACGGCCGTCGAAATTGGCGATAGCCACGGAATTGCCGAACACGTCGTGCAGCCAGCGCAGTTCCACCGGCTTTGGCTGGATATCAAGCTGGGCTTCGATGATGCGCTGGTCGTGCCCCTCGCGCGGGCGTAGCATCATGCGATGTTCCCCGAACGCGACCGGCTGGCGGTAGCGGTAGGTGGTGACGTGGCGAATCTCAAGGATCGGAATGGCGGTCACTCCATGAGGCGCGCCGCGGCTCCGAGGGAGCACGGACGCACCCGGCGCGGATCGGCGCGGATGCCGCGAGGGTCGGTCAGGGACTGGGGCATTCCCGCCGATAAACCTTGCTTTCCGGCATTGGTTTTCGACGCACCCCGTTCAAACGCGGCGCACCATTGCGCCGCCCGCCACACACCCTCGCTTGGTAAGCAGTTAGCGTGCCAGGGTCATTGCAGGCAACCGGAGTGTGCCGATGCCAGCGTCCATTCGGCCGCTCGCACAAGCCAAGCGCCCGTGCCGGTGGTATGGGAGCGACCAAGCCGCCGCCCCATTGCGAGGCGCCTCCTGCTCAACCGACAGGCCCAGCCGAAGACCCGATGACCACGAACCAGTTCGACATCTTCCTCGCGACCGCACCAAGCCTTGAAGCGACGCTTTGCGCGGAGGTGCGCGGGAAGGGATTCAAGATCCCAAAGCCGGTGCCAGGTGGCGTCGTCATCCGCGGCGGCTGGCCCGAGGTGTGGCGCGCGAACCTGTGGCTGCGCGGCGCCGGGCGCGTGCTAGCGCGCATCGATGCCTTCCACGTTACCCACCTGGCACAGCTTGACGCCCGGTCGCGGCGCATCCCTTGGGCCGAGGTAATGCGCGCCGATGTGCCGTTCCGGGTTGAGGCGGCCTGTGCCTCCTCGCGCATCTACCATTCGGGTGCCGCGGCCCAGCGGGTTGCGACCGCCATCCGCGAGGAACTCGGTGCGCCAGAGGCCGAGGAGGGCGGCATCCTCGTGCGGGTGCGCATCGAGGATGATTATTGCACCATCAGCGTCGATACCTCCGGCGAGCCGCTGCACAAGCGCGGCTACAAGCAGGCGGTCAACGCCGCCCCGATGCGCGAGACCATGGCGGCGCTGTTCCTGCAGCAATGCGGTTATGACGGGCGCGAGCCGGTGCTGGATCCGATGTGCGGCTCGGGCACCTTCGTCATCGAGGCCGCCGAAATCGCCGCCCGCCTCAACCCCGGCCGCGGCCGCCACTTCGCCTTCGAGCAACTGGCGACCTTCGATGCCGAAGCCTGGGAGAAGATGCGCGCGGTCCGTCGCGAGGTCCCGACGACCGCCGGCTGCCATGGCAGCGACCGCGACGCCGGCGCCATCGCCATGAGCCTGGCCAATGCCGAGCGCGCCGGGGTCGCTGAGGGCACGGTATTCCGGCATTGCGCGATCAGCGACGTGGTGCCGCCGGGCGACGTGCCGGGGCTGGTGATCGTGAATGCGCCTTACGGCAACCGACTTGGCGACAGTGCCGATCTGTTGCCGCTGTACCAGGCGCTCGGCGGGGTGCTGACGCGGCGGTTCGCGGGTTGGCGGGTGGGCCTCATCACCACCGAACAGCGCCTGGCCCGCGCGACGGGGCTGAACTTCCTGCCGACCTCGGCGCCGGTCCCGCATGGCGGGCAGCGGGTCACGCTGTACCGGACAGATGCGCTGAGCGGGTAGGACCTCAGGCCCTGCGTCCCGCGTGACCCGCGGCCACTTGGCTCACCGGACTGCCGACGCAATCGGCCGCTTGGCACGAGTGAACGCTCGTGGCGTTGGTATTCGCAATTTGCCTGCCCACCGGCGCGCAGCGCGGCTTCCTGCTACGGCACGCCAGAACGCCGGTGGAGGCCGTCCAGCCGCTCGCCATGGGCGAAAAGCTCGTGAGGCTCGGCTGAGGCCATCACCCCTGCGAGCGCGGTAGGCCACCCTTCGGCTGCGCAGGAAATCGCCGGGTTGGGCGAACGAACGTCGCGCTGACGCGTTCCATTTCCACACAGTGTCAGGAGCCATCGCGATGGCGAAGGAACTCAAGCCTGGGGACGCGGTCAGCTGGAAGAGCCACGGCGGAACGGCGCACGGCAAGGTGGTGAGCGAAGTGACGCAGCGCACCAGGATCAAGGGCCACACCGTCGCCGCCTCGCCGGACAACCCCGAACTCATCGTAGAGACCGAGAAGGGTGCAAAGGCGGCTCACAAGCCTGCCGCGCTCACCAAGGAATAGTCGTCATGTCGGACATGCGACCAATGGCGGAAATGGCGACGTCGGCCAAGCGGGGCCTGCGCCTGGGCGAGAAATTCGGCCGTGGCGGCACGGAGGTGAGGGTGCGCCGCGCCCAGCAGCTCGTCGAACGGCGAGAGCTCGATGCTGCCGATGTGAAGTCGATGCACAGCTACTTCGCCCGCCACGAGGTCGACAAGGACACCAAGACCCACAGCTGGGATTCGGATACCGATCCCTCTGCGGGGTTCATCGCCTGGCTGCTATGGGGCGGCGATGCGGGCAAGGCCTGGGTGCACCGGGTGGTCAAGTCGCTCCCTTCCTGACGGTCACGCGGACGGTAGCTGACCGCCGCAGGGCCTAGGCGCGCGCCGGTAATATGGGGAGACTGGCGGCCTCATAGCGAGTGGCACCATGAGCTCCAAAGTTGGCCTGCTTGTCCTGGCGGCACTCCTCGTCCTGCTCCCCTGGGCGCTCTGGCGCATCGAGGCGTTGCGACGCGTCGCGCCCCTCGCGGTCATCCAGATCATGGCCGGCATCGCGTTCGGACCGTCACTGTTCGGACGCCTAGCGCCGGAGTGGCACGCCGCGGTGTTCACGCCGCCGGTGCTTGTGTCGGTGCAGGGACTTTCGGCGATCGGCGTCCTGTTGTTCGTGTTCGTCTCGGGGATGCATCTTGATCTCGGGCAGTTGCGCGGCCGCGTGCGTGGTTTGGCTGGCCTAGCCATCGGCTCCTTCGTCCTGCCGGCCTGCCTGGGCGTGGCGCTCGGCTGGTGGGTCGCCTTCGCGGTGCCCGATGCGCTCGGCGCCAGGGGTGGCGTGGTCCCGTTCGTCGTGGCGTTTTCGGTGTGCATCGCGGTGACGGCGCTACCAGTGCTGGCCGCCATCCTGAAGGAGATGGGGCTGATCGGAACACGGCTTGGGCAGACGGCCCTGGCACTCGCCGCGTTGAACGATGCCGCATTGTGGCTGGTGCTCGCGGTGCTGCTGACGCTGGTCGCGGAGGACGGCGCGGGGCTGCTGGATATCGCGGTTGCCTGTCTCATCTGGAGCGCCACGCTGCTCTTCGTGCTGCGACCCGCGCTGGTGTACATCGCGCGCGCCGAGGCCCGCCGGCACTGGCTGTTGCCGCTGGGTATAGTGATCATGCTCGGCGCTGCCGCGAGTGCCGAAGAAATCGGGATCGGCTACATCATCGGCGGCTTTGCGGCAGGGCTGATCATCCCGTCCGAGGCGCGCGCGGCCCTGATCCGTGAGATCGAACCGCTGACCGTCACGCTGCTGCTGCCGTTCTTCTTCATGTCGTCCGGGCTGAAGGCCATGGTCGATCCGTCATCGGCAAGCTTTCTGACTGTGACCATCCTCGCCACCGCCGCGACCATTCTCGGCAAGGTCGCCGGCGTGGCGCTGCCGGCACGCCAGGCCGGCTGGACGTGGCGCGATGCGGCCGCGATGGGGACACTGATGCAGACCAAGGGGCTCATGGAGGTGGTGGTGCTCGCCGTCCTCCATGATGCGGAGCTGATGGGGACGACGGTGTTCTCGGCACTGGTGATGATGGCGGTCATCTGCACCCTCGTTACGGCGCCGCTGACGCGCGCCCTGGTGCTTCGGGAGCAACGTGTACCCAGCGCGGCGGAGCGGCAGGTCTGAGGCGGCTGCGCTGAGCCGTCGCGCCTGCGGCACGCCGAGGAGCTGTCGGCAGGTTGTTGGCGCCGATTTCGGCCGCGATCTGCGCCCCGGGCGAACTACCCCTTCGTGTGCCGCATCGGCGCTGCCAGCCGAGACGCTGCCGCCCGCTGTGCCGCTCGCTCAATGGCCCGGTAATCCGCCACCAGGCTTCGGCCGGAATCCGTCAGCGTCGCGCCGCCGCCATGGCCGCCTGGGCTGGCCTCCACCGCCGCTTCGCCGAGCAGCTCGTTCAGGGCGTTCACCAGGCTTCAGGCGCGCTTGTAGCTCATGCCGAGCGCCCGTCCGGCGCCGGAGATCGACCCTACCCCATCGATCGCCTCCAGCAGGTCAATCTTGCCCGGTCCGATCCGTCCATTTGGAAGGTCGAGGCGCAGGCTCAGAAGACCCGTCTCGGCGTTGCTCACAGGACACCTCGTTCGTAGCCGCCAATCCGCGCAATCATCGCGTCACTGGCGGCCAAGCTTCACTCGACGCCGGCCATGACTTCCGATGCCTCGTTGGTGACGATCACGCCATGATCGACATCGCCGGCGCTGCAATCGGCACCGCGCGTCACGGCTCCAACAGCGACAGCGCCACGCCGATATCGGCCGGCGGCGCGGCGTAGGCGGCTGAGGTCACGAGAAGGTCGGCGCCCGCCGCGGCATAGGCGGCCGCATTCGCCTCCGTCACCCCGCCGGCGACGGCGATCAGGGGGCGGCGCGGCATCTCGGCCATGGCGCGCAACGCCTCGGCCACCTGCTCGGGTGCGAGCTTGTCGAGCTGGAGGCAATCGATGCCGGCACCGGCGAACCACACCGCATCGTCGACGGTCTCGGCCTCCACCGCGATCTTGCGCTCGGGCTGCGCCGCCCGCAGCTTGGTGACCCAGAGATGTGGCGGCATCCGGCCGAGGAATGCGCGGTGCTGGGCGAAGACCGCCACGCTGTCCGACAGCCCCAGTCGATGCGGCACGCAGCCGCCCGCCATGATCGCCCTCAGCATCACGTCCTTGGCACCTGGCAGGTGCTTTCGTGTGCAGGCGACCATGATGCCCGGCCGCCCGACCCGCGCCGCGCACAGGATGCGCCGTGCGCTGGTGGCGATCCCGGAGGTGCTCTCCATCAACGTCTGCGCCACCTTCATCCCCCGATGCAGGGCGCCGGCGGTACCCTCCGCCACCAGCAGGTCCGCGCCCGCCTCGACCTGGGCGCCGGAGGCCGCGAGGCGGCGTGTGGATGTGCAGCCGGCCAGCAGCATCAGCCGCTCGGCTTCCTCGACACAGCAGGCGGTGATGGTGCCGCGGGTGCGGAACACCGCGCGTCCCTGGCGGTCGGCGATGCCGAGGCCGGACGTGGTCGCGTCGCCATAGGGCACGTCCTCGCGCAGCATGGCGAGCAGTCGGTCATCGGGAAGAAGGAAGGACAAGTTCAGGACCCTGGCTGGCATTGTTCATGATCGGCCTCATCCATCGACCGCCAGGCTGCCCAGCGCCGTTGCCTCGGCTGAGTGCGCCTCGCCAGGTTGGGCCCCAGCGTGGTCGAAGGTGACCGCCTTCACCACTGCCCAGAGTGCCATACCCGGCACCAGCCCCAGGCGCGCAACGCTGTCCCGCGTGACGCGTGCCAGCATGGCGGTCGGGCCGACCTTCAGCCGCAGGAACACCTCATGCGCCGTGGTAGCGTCGCTGATGTCGAGCAGCGTCGCCGACAGGATGTTCTGCGTCGAAATGCCGCGCGGCTCCTCGGTCGCCACGGCCAGGTCGCGGGCGCGCAACCGGATACGCGCGGTCGTCCCCGGCGCCTCCGAACGCAGCGGCACCAGGAAGGCGCCGCCGGCAAAGCCGAGCCGGGTGAGGCCGCGGCTGGCATCATGCGCGACGATGGTGCAGGCGATCAGCGATCCGGCATCGCGCCGCGCCGCCAGCGGCAGGTCGGTGCGGGCGGCAAGCTCCTCCACCGGCCCATCGGCAAGCACGCGCCCGGCCTCGATCAGGACCAGGCGGTTCGCCAGCGCATCCACCTCGTCTAGCGCGTGGGTGACGTAGAGGATGGGGATGCGGGCGGCGTCGCGCAGCCGCGCCAGGAAGGGCAGCACCTCGCCTCGCCTTGCCGTATCGAGTGACGCCAGCGGCTCATCCATCAGCAGCAGCCGGGGCCGCGCCAGCAACGCCCTGCCCAGGGCCACGCGCTGCCGCTCGCCGCCGGACAGAAGGCTCGGCCGGCGGGCGAGCAGGGGCGCGATGCCGAGCAGCGCCACGACCTCATCGAAGCCAGGCCCCTCCGCGTCACGGGGCGCACGGCGCAGCCCGTAGCGGAGGTTCGTCTCAACGCTGAGATGGGGAAACAGCCGCGCCTCCTGGAAGACCACGGCGCAGCGGCGGCGCTCGGGTGCCACGAAGATGCGCCGGGCGGTGTCGAGCAGCACGGCATCGTCCAGGCGAATGCGACCTTCCTGCGGGCGCAGCAGTCCCGCGACGGCGGCGAGGATGGTGCTCTTGCCGCAGCCGGAGGGGCCGAACAGTGCCGTCACGCCCACATCGGGCGCGGAGAAGGCGATTTCGAGCGAAAAACCTTGCGCCCCGAACTGGTGCCGCAGCGCGACCTCCAGCATCAGCCGCGGCCCAGCAGCAGGTGCATCCGGCGCGCGATCAACTCCGCGAGAAGAAGCCCCGATATGGCGAGGGTGAAGGACACCAGGGCAAGGCGGCCGGCGGTGGCCTCGCCACCCGGGCTCTGGGTCGCGCTGTAGATCGCCAGCGGCAGTGTCTGGGTTTCGCCGGGAATATTGGAGGCGAAGGTGATGACGGCGCCGAACTCGCCGAGGCCGGCGGCGAAGGCGGTGACAGCCCCGGCCAGGATACCTGGCGACATCAGGGGCAGCGTGATGGTGAAGAAGCGATCGATCGGCCCGGCCCCCAGGGTTCGCGCCGCCGCTTCCAGCCCGAGGTCGACATTCTCCAGGCTCAGCCGGACCGACCGCACGATCAGGGGGAAGGACATCACCGCCGTCGCCAGCGCGGCACCCTCGGTGGTGAAGACCAGGCGCACGCCGAACCAGTCGTTCAGGGGCGCCCCGATCGGCCCACGCACGCCGAACAGCATCAGCAATCCCCAGCCGACCACAACCGGCGGCACCACCATCGGCAGCAGCACCAGCGCATCCAGCAGTGTCCGCCCAGGAAACCGGCAGCGGACGAGAATCCAGGCCACCGCGACGGCCGGGATCAGCGAGACGAAGACGGAACGCGCGGCGACATCGAGGCTGAGCCGCACCGCCTGCCATTCATCGCCGCTCAGGCCAAAATGCACCGCCGGTGTTTCAGCGGGCGAGCGTGAAGCCGAAGCGCTGCCAAGTCGGCGACGCCTCCGGCCCACTGAGGAAGGCCAGCAGCGCCCGCGCCTGGGCATTGCCCTCGGCGCGGCGGGTCAGCGCGAAAGGGTAGGTGACGGGCGTGTGGCTTTCGGCGGGGAAGGCTCCGACGACGCGCACGCCGGTGCTGGCCGCGGCATCCGTCGCATAGACGATGCCGTAGGGTGCCTCGCCACGTTCGACCAGCAGCAGGGCGGAGCGCACGTTGTCGGCGCGCGCGAGGCGCGGCGAGATCGCATCCCATTGCCCCATCCAGGTCAACGCGGCCTGCGCGTAACGGCCGACCGGCACGTTCGCGGGATCGCCGGTGGCGATGCGGCCGGTGGGCCCAAGCAGCGCCAGCAGGTCGGTGTTTCGCGCGAGGGTGACAGGGCGAGCGGCATCTATGGGCGAAATCAGTACCAGCGAGTTGCCCAGCGGGCTGCTTCGCGTTGCGTTCGCCAACAGGTTCCGTTCCTGAAGATAATTCGCCCACGGCTCGTCGGCGCTGAGGAACAGATTGGCCGGGGCGCCCTGCTCGATCTGCCTGGCGAGGGCCGAGGAGGCGGCGAAAGTCAGGCGCGGGGCCGGGTTGCCACGGGCAGTCCATTGCCGGCCGAGATCGCGCAAAGCGTCGGTCAAACTGGCGGCAGCGAAGACGGTGACCGCCTCTTGAGCACGCAGGGCGAATGGACTGCAAGCCAGCGCAGCGACGGCAAGGATAGATAGGAAATTGCTTCGGCGCATGGCCGGGCCCGATCGCGTTGTATGGCGCAGGAGATACCGGGGGAAGCACCTTCCGTCCATTGCTCGGGCCTGGGCACTGCCTTGAGCGGCATTGCGGATGGTGTGTCATGGGCGCGGATTTTCGCCGTCGGATGACGTTAGCCTACGATCATGCCGATTGATGGCCCGAGCTGGGGTGCCCTGCCAACCCGTCCTCGGTTCGGCCCTCGGGCATGACCAGCCTCAACAAGGCGCGCTTCGTTTGCTTCCATTCGTTCCCGAGCAAGACAAGCTCAACTTCGGTGTTGCCGGCTGCCTCTGCCTCACTCAGGCGCCTGAGGGACTCTGAAAAGCAGGACGCTCCAAACATTCGGCTGAGGCCACTCAGCTCCTGGCACGCTTGCTCGAAGGCTTTTCGATCACCCGAAGCGAGAAGCGCCTCCAGACGCGGCAGGCTGAGGCCGGCCGCAGCAACGAAATCATGCAGCATTTCCGTCGCGCGCAGCTGACCATATTCACTAGTCAATGATTGGAAATAAGCTGGTTCGACGTATGAGGCATCCAGCAAATCTTCAAATTCATACGACCTGGTCTCACTACCTGGATCGCTGTTGTCCGGGGCAACACCTTCGGTTCCGACGCTAGGGCGATATGAGGAAATATCATCCTCAATGTGGTCTTTGGAGGACACATAATCAGGCACGAAATTTCCACGCTCAGAAATGGTCTCAGTGCTGTCGTATCTTATATCGTGCGACCGTGTTTCCGCCCTGTTGCCGTAGCTGTTATTAATCTTCGGCGCCCTATGCCGGCCGAATCTTGTTGAATTGATAATATTCAGCATGGCGATCAGCACTGCCAAGGCTGTCACCGCGATGCCCCGCTGGACCAATGCCGGTTCATCCGATGCAAGGGTGTCCCATGGATCAAGCTGGACGGACCAAACCAGATCGCCAAGGCCTATGGGTGCCTCCAGCAGCACGCGCTGCTCGCCCCAGAGTGCCTCTGCAGCGCGCTTCATTACGCCAACGATGCCAGTGGGGCTTAGTGATTCTCCTGCGGGCGCGGCTGTCTCATACGCGGCGATGCTGCGTCCCGTGGCGCGATCGACGACCTGCACTGCACTGCTGCGGCGAAGCCAGCGCGGGTAGACCAGCTCTCGCAATTCAGCGTTGTCGATGAAGCTGAGAGCAAGCCCAGCCGGGGCGCCGGCAGCATCGTCAAGGCGCCGCGCCATCGCCACCTGGCTCGGCATGCCCAGAAGCGGCTGGCTGTCGAAATCCTGCAATTGGATGCGATCGGCAGGCTGATCAACGATCGTGCGAAGCCAGCCGGCTGCGTCTGACCCAAGAAGCTCTCCGGCCATCGGATGAGAGGCAGCAACGACGCGAAGTTGCGTGTTGGTGACCAAGATCGATGTGGCCGGATTGAGTTGTGGCTCGAGGCGCAGCAGCCTTGCGGTCAAGGCTGCATTCTCTACCGCAGTTGAACCGGGACGAAGTCGCGCGGTGAGCCCGTCGAAGCGACCGATGACGGCACCTAGGCGCTCAGCGGCCCATTGGGCGCCAGTATCTGCCGCGACGCGCGTGCGGCCTGCCGCAGCATGCGATTCAAAAAATATCCATCCGACTGGAATTGCAAAAGGCACCAAAACGGCAAGGACGACGATAAGTCCTCGAAATAACGGAGCGGCGGAATAGCGACGTTTTCGAATGTTCGTTTCGGACATTGTCCAGTCCCTGTAGTTTCAGATGTTCTGTGCTTTGGCCAAGCTACCAACCGCTATCCTATGCCAATAGCATACGCCGCACGCACTCGAACCAAGCGCGTCCTTCGGCCCCTCCCGGCGGGAGTCGGAGGGTTTGTATATTCGCCCCCCCACGCTCTGCGGATACGGTACCTCCGCCAATGAGCGCAAGGACATGAACAGCGGCTGGTTCATCAAGCCCGAGCTGCGTGGTAACGGGACCGTTCATGCGGCGTTCCGCGCCCAAGCGCCATTCTCCTTCAGGGCCGCTGAACGACAGCGTGGTGGTTTCTGCTACGCGCGGCGCTCGGCCTGGTGGCGTCGAAGCGAGCGAGAAGCCAACGCCCGTAGCTTCAACGGAAACTCCAAATCGGCTGCCACCATCCGACGCGGAAGCGATACATGCGCCAGGACGAACGACAAACTGCCATGTCGTGGTGCGCACGCGCGGCTCCGGCCTCGGTCGCGCCACGGTGACCTCAGTTCTCGGGGGCCGCGGCGGATTCGCACTCGGTACCGCAGCGCAGCCGCAAACCATCGCCAAGACCGCCAAGCTACTTAGCCGAAAGAGCTTCCGTCGCCATCCGATGCTTGGCCGAGATCGTTCACCCACGTGCCGCTTCTCCAAAATGGGCCTGACTGGACGGCAATCCGCGACGACGCGAGTCGCCTTTCCAACGTTAGAACAATCGACGCTCATGGAAGATGCTACAACCCGGACCGGCTAGCCCGACCGGAGTTGCCACGACCACCAGGTGCTAAGTCATGCGGCGCCATCGACGCCGCTGGAGGGGCATCGACCACCGATTCATGATTCTGCAAACCTGAGACTTGAGGTTAGTCCCGCGTGAGGCGAAAGCTACCGCGGGTGCCGCTTGGCCGTAGGCCTGGCTCGACAACACGTGTGTACTTCACGGTGCCGACCAGCTGGTTGCCCGTGATCGTGCCCTCAATCTCGGTCGCGAACGGGTTCGCGCCCATCATCAGTGTACCGGAGGCGAAGAGCCGGCCTTCGGGGGACAGGCTACCGGCAAGCTGCCCCGCCCCGACCAGACCGCGCGACGCCTCGAACCGCACCGCCGCCGCGTCGCCCTGGCCGACACGCGTCACGACCATCTGGAGCCTGCCGGAGCGCCCGAGCGTCTCGTTGAAGGTCGTCCCGCGGAACGTCTCGGACATCGCCGGGACCATCGCCGCGTCCGTAGGGGGCGCCTCGCGTCTTGCCGGAGCAGTGCGTTCGATCCGCTGACCAGTCGCCGCGATGCGGTTGTCACTCTGGGGAGCCGGGCTACCCGGGGCCGGAACCGGAAGCGCCCTAGTGGGAGCGGTGGGACCGTTCACCAAATTTGGTACGTAGCGCTCCTCGAGGCTGGGGAGCGGCGGCGTTTCAGGTGCGGGCCGTGTGGAGCCAACCGGCGCGCCGCCCGCGACCACAGCCGCACCCTCAGAGGAGCGCGGCGGTCCTTCAGGCGCTCGCCACCTGGAGATGTCGGCCAGCCGCCGGTTGCTGCCGCCAGGAGGGGATGCGCCGGCGATGGCGGGTTGCTCCTCGCCAGACGGGTGCGGTGGCCGTTCAGGCAGGAGCCATCCCAAGGAGGCCACGACCAGGACCACGCCAGACGAGGCCAGGAGCATCGGCCTGAGCCATCTTTGCCCTGGCGGCCTGCTCACCACTGCGGCAATCGGCGAGGGACCATCCCCGACCTGGGAGGCAGGCGCCGGTTCGGCGTGCCTCGCGCCGGGGGGCTCCGGAGGTTCGGCGTCGGAGCACAAGACTTCCGCGGCCTGCCGCACGTGCTCGGGCTGCACGTGTGGCACCCCTTCCAGTTGCGCCTGGAGCAGCGAAGCCCGACCCAGCACGTTCAATCGTCCAGGGAGGCCGTCCGAGAAGGTGGCCAACGCAGCGACCGCATCTGCACCGAAGAGATCCGCGGGGCGCCCTGCCGCCGCAAGGGCCGCAGCGACGAAATTATCCACCTCTGCCGGGGAAAGCGGTGCCAGCGGCATGGGAGCGACCCGGCCCGGCAAGTTCGTCATGCGGTCCACGGAGTGCGGCAGAACAGCGAGCACCGTGGCTCTGCCGAGCAGGGCCAAGCGAAAGAGCGTCGCGTCGTCCAGCCCATCGGCATCATCAACCAGGCGAACGATGTCGGGTGCGATCAGCTCGGCCGCGCTGTCCGGCCCGTCGCGCCGAACCACGACGCCAGCAGTGTCGAGTGTACGCTCCATCTCCCGCAGCAGCAGCGTCTTGCCCGCGCCGCTCTCACCCACGAGAACGGCGAGCCGGCCCTCGGCCAGTGCCTTCAACACCGAGTTCCGCGCCTGTCTCCATCCGTCGTGCTGGAAGGCCCGCTCGGGGGACACCTGCGGTTCGAACGGCAGGGAGGTACTGGCGACTACGGTCTCAATCACGCTGCACTCCATCGCAGATGCGATCGGGCAAGAGTCTCGAAGCCGGCGCATGGCGTCGCTGGTAGCGTATCGGCTGCCTGTGCATGACGGTTCGATATCTGCGGCATCTTGACGATTTCAATGCTGTCCCACGGATGTGAACGGCCCGCCCGCGCCGGTGCACGCGAAGGCGAAGCGACCACTACAATGCTAAACCCTTCTTGGGAGAACGCTTGGCGGCGCGTGGACTGGCGAGCGCGGCCAGCGCACGCGCCTCCCAGGCGGGTTAGGCGTCCTCCGCCCGGATGCCCGCCGCTGAAATCACCTCGGCGAAGCGTGCATTCGCCGCGTCAGCGGAAGCGCCGAACTCGGCTGGCGTCGTCGGCAATCGCATCAAGAGCATCTTGCGGAATAATGATAGGACTACGTGCCAGCGGCCATCATCGGCGCGTTACCAACCCTCGCCCCACACTGCCCGCAGGCGCGCGTCGCGGCCGCAGTTGAAGCGGTAGAAGCGGTAGCGCACGGGATTCTTCAGGTAGTAATCCTGGTGGTAGTCCTCGGCTGGCCAGAACGGTGCGGCATCGCGAATCCGCGTCGCCGGTGCGCGTCCGAGCCTGGCCTGGATCTCGATTGCGGAGGCTTCCGCATCGCGCCGCTGGTCAGCATCCTGGGCGAAGATCGCGGTGGTGTAGGATTGGCCGCGGTCGCAGAACTGGCCTCCCGCATCCAGCGGATCGACGTTGCGCCAGAACACCGACAGCAGGCGCGCATAACTCACCCGCGCAGGGTCGAACAGGATATGGACCGCCTCGACATGGCCGGTGCCGCCGGCGGTGACCTGCTGGTAGGTCGGCCGAAGCGCGCTGCCGCCGGCATAGCCCGAGGTGGTCGCGAGCACGCCGGGGAGGGCGTCGAAGGGCGGCTCCATGCACCAGAAGCAGCCACCGGCGAAGACCGCCGCCGCCTTGCCCGCGGCTGGCGCTGCGAGGGCGCCGGTGCCGTCCAATTGTGGCCCCTGCGCCTCGGCACAGCTCGAAATGCCGGCGATGCCGAAGAGTGCCAGGATGCCGCGACGGCCGCTCATGACGCGGCAGCGCCCGCCGGCCGGAACACCATCGGCACGCCGTTCATGCAGTACCGCAGGCCGCTCGGCCGCGGGCCGTCGTTGAACACGTGCCCCAGATGGCTGCCGCAGTTCGCGCAGTGCACTTCGGTCTGGGTCCGGAAAAACAGCGAACGGTCCTCAGAGGTGCCGATGCCGCCGGCGATCGGCTCGAAGAAGCTGGGCCAGCCGGTGCCGCTGTCGAACTTGGCAGCGCTGTCGAATACCGCGTGCTCGCAGCCGGCGCAGTGGAACTTGCCCGTGCGGTGCTCACGGTCGAGCGGGCTGGAGAAGGCGCGTTCCGTGGCGTGCTGGCGCAGCACGCGGAATTGCTCGGCGGTCAGCCGGCGGCGCCACTCCTCGTCCGGCAGGCGGAACGGAAAGCTCGTCGGCGGCGCCGCGCCCGCCGATGCGAGGGAAAGGCCGAGGCCTGCGAATACGGCGCCGGCGAGGATGGTCCGTCGAGACGCGGTCATGAGTGGAACTCCGAGGTTCGCCTACTGATACTTCGTTCGATATGGTCTGATAGTTACAACGCCAACAGTCGCTGCAGCCATCATCGCAGGGCTCCGGAACGTCAGCCCCCGCGACGGCCATCCTCGGTGGCCGCATTGCAACATCGGGCATGCGAACCTACTCAGGTAGAAGTCGCGAGAGCGTCCCTCGTCCGTGCAGAAAGCGAATTGCCCTGTGAACGATGTCGATCAAATG
>JAQGHV010000115.1 GCA_028288785.1 Rhodospirillales bacterium
GCCCTGTTCACGCTCCTCTACGGCTGCGGCCTGCGCATCGCCGAAGCGCTCTCGCTGAACGTCCGCGACGCCCCACTCCCCGCCGCCGACGCCTCGCTGCGCATCACCGGCAAAGGCGGCAAGGAACGCATCGTCCCCGTCCTGCCCATCATCCGCGATGCCATGGCCGCCTACCTGGCACACCGCCCCAACGCCACGCCCGACGCCCCCCTCTTTATCGGCGCCCGCGGAGCCCGACTCGACCCCGCCGTCGCCCAACGCTCCATCCGCGAATACCGACGCCTCGCCGGCATCCCCGAACACGCGACCCCACACGCGCTGCGACACTCCTTCGCCACCCACCTCCTCGGCGGCGGCGCAGACCTCAGAGCCATCCAGGAACTCCTCGGCCACGCCAGCCTCAGCACCACACAACGCTACACAGCGGTGGACGCAGTGGCCCTGCTGGAGACGTGGCGGCGCGCTCACCCGAGGGCGTGACAGCAAGGTGAGGGGGGCTGCGCCCCCTCGACCCCCGCCAGGAGCCTGGAGGCCCCTGGACCCGCTTTACTTGGTGCTGAGCTTTGAAGGTGGGCTTCGGATTTTTAGCGGGGCCTGTCATCGGGAGTGGGTGGTCGGCACGCGCTCACCGGATCAGAACGCACCTCCGGCCACCCACTCCCGATGACAGGCATTCTCGACAACAACCCAGAACCCCACCCTCCCAAAACCCGGACCAAACAAATCCGGGTCGAGGGCCTGCAGGCTCCTCGCGGGGTCCGGGGGCGGAGCCCTTGGACTTGCCTTCACACCTTTCAGATGTGCAGCGCGCGCCCGTCCACTGCCAGGGCCGCTTCTTTCACCGCTTCGTTGAGGGCGGGGTGGGCGTGGCAGGTGCGGGCGATGTCTTCGGCGCTGGCGCCGAATTCCATGGCCAGGACGAGTTCGGCGATGAGGGTTCCGGCGTCGGGGCCGATGATATGGGCGCCGAGGACTCGGTCGGTGTCTTTGTCGGCGAGGATTTTCACGAAGCCATCGGTGGATGCCATCGCGCGGGCGCGGGCGTTGGCGGTGAAGGGGAATTTGCCGACTTTGTAGGGCGCGTTGCGGGCTTTTAGTTGTTCTTCGGTTTCGCCGACGGAGGCGACTTCCGGCCATGTGTACACGACGCCTGGGATGACGGCGTAGTTCACGTGGCCGTGCTGGCCGGCGAGGATTTCGGCGAGGGCCACGCCTTCTTCCTCGGCTTTGTGGGCGAGCATGGGGCCGGCGATGACGTCGCCGATGGCGTGGATGCCAGGGATGTTGGTGGCGAATTTGGCGTCCACGGTGACGCGGCCGCGGTCATCGAAGGCCACGCCGGCTTCCTTGGCGCCGAGGCCTTCGCTGAACGGCCGGCGGCCAATGGCGAGCAGGACGACGTCGGCGGTCAGGGTTTCCGCGACGCCGCCGGCGGCGGGCTCCAGGGTCAGGCTGACGCCATCGGCGGATTTGGTCGCGCCGGTGACTTTGGTCTTGAGGCGGAACTTGATGCCTTGCTTGCCCAGGATGCGCTCGAAGGCCTTGCCCACTTCCCCGTCCATGCCGGGAACCAGGCGGTCGAGGAATTCGACCACCGTCACTTCGGCGCCGAGGCGCTTCCAGACGCTGCCAAGTTCGAGGCCGATATAGCCGCCGCCGATGACCACCAGATGCTTCGGCACGGCGGCGAGTTCGAGGCCGCCGGTGGAGGTTACGATTTGGGTTTCATCAATCTCAAGGCCTGGTAGCGGGATGGACTCGCTCCCCGTGGCAATGACGATGTTCTTGGTTTCGTAGGCAGTGCCGTCGACGGTGACCTCGCCGGGCTTGGTGATCTTCCCCTCGCCCTTGAGCCAGGTGACCTTGTTCTTCTTGAACAGGAACTCGACGCCCTTGGTGTTGGAGCCGACCACTTCACCCTTGCGCGCCTGCATGCGCGCGAGATCGAGGGTGACGCCGCCGCCGATCATCACGCCGTGTTCGGCGAGCTTGTGGTTCGCCTCCTCGAAGTGTTCGCTGCTCTGCAGTAGCGCCTTGGAGGGGATGCAGCCGACGTTGAGGCAGGTGCCGCCAAGGGTTGCGCGCTTCTCCACGCAGGCGACCTTGAGGCCGAGCTGTGCCGCGCGGATGGCGCAGACGTAGCCGCCGGGGCCGGCGCCGATCACGATGACATCGAAGCTGTCCGGCATGGGAAGCCTTTTCTTGTAGGGAGGATTCGGGCGGGAAACTGGCGCCGGACGGGCCCCGGCGCAAGCCCAGGGAGTTGTTCCAAATCTTAGGCGAGCCTTGCTAGGGTGGTGGAAGAAGCCTCGGTCAAGGGGCGATGCGCTGGAGGAAACCGATGGATCCGAACTCACCCGGCCTTGGCCGACGTGCTGCCCTCGCACTTGGGGCCGCGGCACTGGCCAGCCCCGCCATCGCGCAGTCGCGCTATCCTGAACGCCCCATCCGGCTGATCGTGCCCTGGCCGCCAGGCGGATCGGCGGATTCCCAGCTGCGCGGCATCGCCGAGTTCTGTTCGCGCAAGCTCGGCCAGCCGATGCTGGTGGAGAACCGCTCCGGCGCCGGCGGCACGCTGCATGCGCTGCATCTGGCGCGGGAGGCACGTCCGGATGGATACACGATCGGGCAGATGCATCTGTCGGTGGTACGGCGGCCCTTCCTGGTGCGCACGCCGCAATGGGATTGCCTGACCGACTTCACCCACATCATCGGCATGACGGGATGGCTGTTCGGCGTGGCGGTGCGCACGGACTCTCCGCACCGGACGTGGGCGGATTATGTCGCCTTCGCCCGGGCCAATCCGGGGCGCGTCACCTATTCGACCAGCGGCATCGCGACGACGAACCACCTCGCGATGGAGGACATCTCGCAACAGCTCGGGCTGGAGTTCGTCCACGTGCCGTTCCGCGGTGCCAATGAGGGTGTGACGGCAGTGCTCGGCGGCAATGTGGATTCCATCGCGGACAGCTCCACTTGGGCGCCGCAGGTCGAGGCGGGGTCGATGCGGCTGCTCTGCGTGTGGTCGGCGGAGCGTGCCGCGCGGTTCCCGAACGTGCCGACGCTGAAGGAGCTCGGCATCGACATGGTGGTCAATTCACCCTACGGCGTCTCGGGTCCACCTCGGATGGACCCCAGCGTGGTGCGCGTGTTGCACGACACCATGAAGGAAGCCCTGTTCGACGCGCAGAACGTGGCGGTGCGGGCGCAGTTCGACATGCCGCTGGTCTACCTCGACACCGAGGCCTACCGCGACTTCATCGTCCGCCGCGTCGCCTATGAGCAGTCGATGGTGCAGCGGCTCGGGCTGCGGATGGAGTGAGCGGGATGGCCCTTCTCACTCGCCGCGCCGCGCTGGCCGGGTTGGCACTCGCGACACCCGCCTTGGCGCAGCCGCGCTTCCCGGACCGGCCGATCCGCTTCCTCACGCCCTGGCCGCCCGGCGGGTCGCTCGATGCCCTGCAGCGCACCATGTTCGAGGTGGTGGGGCGCGACCTCGGCCAGCCGGTCATCAGCGAGAACCGGCCCGGCGCGCGCGGCACCATGGCGGCGCAGTTCCTGGTGCAGCAGGCACGGCCGGATGGCTACACGCTCGCGCACCAGCATCTGTCGATCCTGCGCCACCCCTTCCTCACCAGGCAACCGACCTGGGATCCCGTCGCCGACTTCACCTACATCATGCAGTTCTCCGGCTTTACCTTCGGGACCGTGGTGCGCGCGGACAGCCCGCACCGCACGCTTGCCGACTTCTTCGAGGCGTCGAAGCGCGCGCCGGGGCGGATGACCTATTCGACCCGCGGCATCGCGACCTCGAACCACATCGCGATGGAGGATTTGCTGCGCCGCGTGGGTGCCGAGATGATGCACGTGCCGTTTCGCGGTGCGCAGGAGGGTGTGACCGCGCTGCTCGGCCGGCAGATCGACATGGTGGCGGACGCGCAGGCCTGGCGGCCGCAGGTGGAGGCGGGCGAGTTCCGCCTGCTCAGCGTCTGGACGCGGGACCGGCTGGCCGGCTTCCCCAGCGCACCCACGCTGCGCGAGCTGGGGCACGACATGGTCGTGACCTCGCCCTACGGCGTCGCGGGGCCGAAGGGCATGGCGCCGGACGTAGTGGACATCCTGCACCGCAGCTTCAAGAAAGCCTGGGAGGATGAGGCCGCGCAGGCGATCGTGCGGCGGTGGGACATGCCGCGAGAGTACCTGGGGCCGCGCGATTACCTCGCCTTCGTGACAGAGCGCGTGGCGTATGAACGGGAATGGGTGGCGCGGCTGAACCTCAGCATCGATTGAGGAAGACCGGGGGAAATTAATTTCCCCCAGACCCCCATTCTTTCTTTTTTATCAATGGGAATACGGCCGGGACAATGCTGCGTCTGCCATGAACGGGCCACCTGCAAACGGACGCCAAAGTCGCAAAAACAAAAGAATGGGGGTTTGGGGGAAATTCATTTTTCCCATGCTGTCGCCAGAGCCGCCCTACCGGCGCGGCGCGGCTTCCATATGGCCGAGGCGGCGCGGATCGGGCATGGCGATCGTGGCCACCAAGGCGACCGCCATCACCGCCGCCACGTACCAGTAGAAGCCGCTCTCTATACCATAGGCCTTGAAGTTCAGGCCGACATACTCGGCCGTGCCGCCGAATATCGCATTCGCGATCGCATAGCAGAAGCCCACGCCCAGCGCGCGCACTTCGGCGGGGAACAGTTCCGCCTTCACCACGCCGCTGATCGAGGTGTAGAGGCTCACGATCGACAGTGCCACCAGCACCAGGCAGACGCTCAGGACCGGCTGACCGCCGCTTGACGAAATCGCCGTCATCAGCGGCAGCACCGCCAGGGCGCCCAGCACGCCGAAGGCAATCATCTGGGGCCGCCGCCCGATGCGGTCCGACAGCGCGCCGAACAGTGGCTGCATCAGCATGTAGACGAACAGCGCGACCAGCATCATCACGCTGGCCTGCTTGGCCTGATAGCCCACCGTATTCACCAGGTACTTCTGCATGTAGGTGGTGAAGGTATAGAAGATCAGGCTGCCGCCGGCGGTGATTCCAAGCGTCACCAGCACCGAACGCGGATGCGCGATCAGCGCGCGCAGCGTCCCCGCATCCTTGCGCGCCAGCGTATTCGCATCGCCCGTCTCATGCAGGCCCCGCCGCAGGAACAGCGCGACCAGCGCCGACCCGGCGCCGATCAGGAAGGGGATGCGCCAAGCCCAGTCGCGCAGCGCCTGCTCGCCGACGCTCTGCTCCAGCGCCACCGCCACCATCACCGCCAGCAACTGCCCGCCGATCAGCGTCACGTACTGGAAGGATGCGAAGAAGCCTCGATTGTGGCTGCCGGCCACCTCGCTCATGTAGGTGGCGCTGGTGCCGTATTCGCCACCGACCGACAGCCCCTGCAGCAGCCGCGCCAGCAACAGCAGCGCCGGCGCCGCGACGCCGATGGTCTCATAGGTCGGCAGCACGGCGATGATGAGCGATCCGCCGCACATCATCAGCACCGAGAGCATCATGGAGAACTTCCGCCCGCGCCGATCCGCCAGCATGCCAAACAGCCACCCGCCGATCGGCCGCATCAGAAACCCCGCCGCGAAGACCCCCGCCGCGCTGAGCAGCTGCGCCGTCGGATCGGATGCCGGAAAGAACGCATGCGCGAAATACAGCGAGAAGAACGAGTAGACGTAGAAATCATACCACTCGACAAGGTTGCCCGAGGAACTCGCCACGATCGCCACAACCCGCCGCCGGGTATCGTGCTTGTCGCCGGAGGCGTTGACGTCGGCGATGCTGGACATCGTGGTTCTCCCGTGGCTGACAAGCCAACGCTCGACCTGTCATTCGGCTTCCCAGCGATGACGCGCCCGTCATGGCCAAGGCGCCAAGGGACGACAGCAAAAGAAGAAGGTCTGGGGGGAATTCCTGCCCCCAGCCTTGCTCTCCTTCAGAGCTCCAGCATCAACCGGCGCGGATCCTCGATGCTTTCCTTCACACGCACCAGGAAGCTTACCGCTTCCTTGCCGTCCACGATGCGGTGATCGTAGCTCAGCGCGAGGTACATCATCGGGCGGATCTCGATCTTGCCGCCTATCACCATCGCGCGGTCCTGGATCTTGTGCATGCCCAGGATTCCCGATTGCGGCGGGTTCAGGATCGGCGTCGACATCAGCGACCCGTAGATGCCGCCATTGGTGATGGTGAAGCTGCCGCCGGACAGGTCCTCCAGCTTCAGGGCACCGTCGCGGGCCTTCTTGCCATAGGCGCCGATGGTCTTCTCGATACCTGCGAAGCTCAGATCCTGCGCGTTCTTCAGCACCGGGACCACGAGGCCGGAGGGACCACCCACTGCGATGCCCATGTGGATGAAGTGCTTGTAGACCACGTCATCGCCGTCGATCTCGGCGTTGACGGCGGGGAATTCCTGCAGCGCGGCGACGCAGGCCTTCACGAAGAAGGACATGAAGCCGAGCTTCACGCCGTGCTTCTTCTCGAACGCTTCCTTGTACTCGGCGCGCAGTGCCATCGCCGCACCCATATCCACCTCGTTGAAGGTGGTGAGCATGGCGGCGGTGTTCTGCGCTTCCTTGAGGCGCCGCGCGATGGTGAGGCGCAGGCGCGTCATCTTCACGCGCTCCTCGCCATTCTCGAGCGTACGCGGCGCCTTCGCGGCGACCGGGGCGCCCACGATGGCGGCGGGGCGCGCGAGGAAGGCGGCGACGTCGCCCTTGGCGATGCGGCCATCCTTGGCGGAACCGGGGCCGACCTGCGCGGCGGTGACGCCGCTATCGGCCATCATCTTGGCGGCGGCGGGCAACGGCGCATGCGTCGCCGTGGTGGTCGCCGCGGCCGCGTGCGGAGAGGGCCCACCGGGCACCGCAACGGGACCGGAGGGCGCACGCACCGGCTCGGTCTTCGTCTGGACCGGCGCGGCGGCAGCGGGTGCAGCCTTTGCCGCGCCACTGCCGGCCGCAATCGTGCCAAGCAGCGCACCGGCGCTAACCTCGGCACCTTCCTGCGCGGCGAGGCTCTCGATCACGCCGGCGGCGGGCGCCGGCACCTCGACGGTGACCTTGTCGGTCTCGAGCTCGACCAGCGGCTCGTCGGCGGCGACACTCTCGCCCACCTTCTTCAGCCAGCGCGCCACGGTCGCGCTGGACACGCTCTCGCCCAGGCTGGGCACAAGGATATCGGTCGCCATCATCATTCGCCTTTTCTGAGCCGCACGGTCACAGCCCGAGCGCCTTGCGCACCAGGGCTTCCTGCTGCGCCGCATGAACCTTGGCAAGACCCGTGGCCGGGCTCGCCGCTTCCTCGCGCCCGACATACAGGGGCCGCTTGGCCTTGATGTCGATCGCGCCAAGGACCTTCTCGATACGCCGGTCCACGAAGGTCCAGCCGCCCATGTTCTCGGGCTCTTCCTGGCACCAGACGATCTCGGCATTCACATAGGGCGTGAGAATGCGCGCGAGGCTGATGCGCGGGAAGGGATGGAGCTGCTCAACCCGGATGATCGCCACGTCCTTGACGCCCTTGTCGCGGCGCTCGGCCAGCAGGTCGTAGTAGACCTTGCCGGAGCACAGCACGACGCGCTTGATCTCGGATGGGGCAACCAGCTCATCGGTTTCCGGCAGGACCAGGCGGAACGAGGTCCCCGGGCCGAAATCCTCCAGCTTGCTGACGGCGAGCTTGTGCCGCAGCAGGGATTTCGGCGTCATGAGGATCAGCGGCTTGCGGTAATTCGCACGCAGCTGGCGACGCAGGGCATGGAAGTAGTTGGCCGGCGTGGTGATGTTGCCGACCCGCATGTTCCGCTCGGCGCAGAGCTGCAGGTAGCGCTCATACCGCGCCGAGGAATGCTCCGGCCCCTGGCCCTCATAGCCGTGCGGCAGCAGCATCACGAGGCCGCTCATGCGCAGCCACTTGGTCTCGCCGCTGGCGATGAACTGGTCGATTATGACCTGCGCGCCATTGGCGAAATCGCCGAACTGCGCTTCCCACAACACCAGCGTGTTGGGGTCGGCGAGCGAGTAGCCGTAGTCGAAGCCCAGCACGCCCATTTCCGACAGCAGGGAGTTGAACACCTCGAACCGCGTCTGGCCCTCGCGGATGTTGTTCAGCGGCACGTAGTCCGCCTGCGTCACCTGGTCCGTCAGCACCGCATGGCGCTGGGAGAAGGTGCCGCGCTGCACATCCTCGCCGGACAGGCGCACGCGATGGCCATCGAGAAGCAGGGTGCCAAAGGCCAGCGCCTCGCCGGTGGACCAGTCGATGCCCTCGCCGGTCTCGATCGCCACGCGCTTCGCCTCGAGCTGGCGCACGATCTTCGAGTTCGCGTTGAAATCGGCCGGCACGCGCGCGAGTGCGGCGCCGACCTCGCGCAGCGTCTCGAAGGGGATGGCGGTCGGCTCGTCCTTTTCCTCGGCGTCGCCGCCTGCGGCCTTCATGCCGGACCAGTGGCCTTCCAGCCAATCCGCCTTGTTCGGCTTGAAGCTCTGCGCCGCCTGGAACGCATCCTCCAGCTGGGCGAAGAAGGCGTCGTTCAGCGCCTTCGATTCCTCGGCCGGCACCGCGCCCTGCTGCGCCAGGCGCTCCGCGTAGATGGTGCGCGTGGTCTTCATCTCGCGGATGCGGGCGTACATGATCGGCTGGGTGAAGGCCGGCTCGTCAGTCTCGTTGTGGCCGTGGCGGCGGTAGCAGACGATGTCGAGCACGATGTCGGCGCCGAACTGCATGCGGAACTCGGCGCACATGCGGGCGCAGAACACCACCGCCTCGGGGTCGTCGCCGTTCACGTGCAGGATCGGCGCCTGCACGGACTTGGCGATGTCGGTGCAATAGAGGCCGGAATAGGCGTGCGCCGGGACCGTGGTGAAGCCGATCTGGTTGTTGGTGACGATGTGCACCGTCCCCCCCGTGCGGTAGCCGATGAGCTGGCTCATCGCCATCGTCTCATAGACCAGGCCCTGCCCGGCGAAGGCGGCATCGCCATGCAGCAGGATGCCCATCACGCTGCGCCGGCCGACCGTGTCGCCCGACATGTCCTGGCGCGCGCGCACCTTGCCCATCACCACGGGATCGACCGCCTCGAGATGGGACGGGTTCGGCTGCAGCGACAGGTGGATCATCTGCCCGGCGATCTCGAGGTCGGTCGAGGTGCCGAGGTGGTACTTCACGTCGCCCGAGCCCTGCACGTCGTCGGGCGTGGTGGACGATCCGCGGAATTCCGAGAACACCTGGGTGAAGGGCTTCTTCACCACGTTGACCAGCGTGTTCAGGCGGCCGCGATGGGCCATGCCGATCGCGATTTCCTTCACGCCCATGGCGGCGCACACCTCGATCACGGTCTGCACGGCGTTGATCGTAGTCTCGCCGCCTTCCAGGCCAAAGCGCTTCGTCGTTGCGTATTTCTTGGCGCAGAACGCCTCGAAGCCCTCGGCCTCGGTCAGCTGCTGGAGGATCTGGCGCTTGGCATTGGCGTCGAAGGCGGTGAGCCAGGGGGCGCCTTCGATGCGGCGCTGGATCCAGGATTTCTGCTCAGGGTCCTGGATGTGCATGAACTCGACGCCAATCGGGCCGCAATAGCTGGCGCGGCAGATCGCAAGGATCTCGCGCAGGCTCGCGCTCTCCTGGCCAAGCACCATGTCGAGGAAGATGGGGCGATCCATATCCTCATCGCCAAAGCCGTAGCTCTTCGGATCGAGCTCCGGATGGACCTTGATCTCCTGCAGGCCAAGCGGGTCGAGCTTCGCCATCAGGTGCCCGCGCACGCGATAGCTGCGGATGAGCATGAGGGCGCGGATGCTGTCGAGAACGGCGCGGCGGGTGGCCTCGGGGTCGGCTGCCTCGGCACCCTTGGTGGCGGGCTTCTTGGGCTCCGGCGGCTCACCGAAACCACCGCGGGGACGGGGCGCCCAGGATGCGCCGGACGCGTCCGTCAGCACCGAGCGGGCTTCGTCGTTGAGCGCGGAGAACAATTCCTGGAATGACGGATCGACGCTGTCCGGGCTCTCGGCCCAGCGCGCATAGAGGTCCGCGAGGAAAGCGGCGTTGGCGCCGTTCATGACCGTCGCGAGGATGTCGATACCAGCCATTATTTATGCCTCCACACAAAAAGGTCGGGGGAAAAAATTCCCCCGAACCCCTTCCTTTCGTTTCTATCTGTTGGTGCTGGCTGGCCGGCCAGCACCAAAAATAAAAAATAAAAGAATGGGGGTCTGGGATAATTCATTTCCCCCAGTCTTGTTACCCTGCGAGCGCCTTCACCATCGTCGAACCCAAGGCGGCCGGGCTCTCGGCGACATGAATGCCTGCGGCACGCATGGCCTCCATCTTCGCTTCGGCGGTGTCCTTGCCGCCCGAAATCACGGCGCCCGCATGGCCCATGCGGCGGCCTGGAGGTGCGGTCGCACCGGCGATGAAGCCCACCACGGGCTTGTTCGGCTTGCCGGGTCCGAAATTCTCTCGCGCCAGGTATTCCGCCCCGACGATTTCCGCCTGCCCGCCGATTTCACCTATCATGATGATGGACTTGGTCTCGTCGTCGGCCAGAAACAACTTAAGCACATCGATGAAATCGAGCCCCTTCACGGGATCACCGCCAATCCCGACACAAGTGCTCTGGCCCAGCCCGGCGGAGGTGGTCTGCGCTACGGCCTCATAGGTGAGGGTGCCCGAGCGGGAAACGATGCCGACCGAGCCGCGGCGATGGATATGACCGGGCATGATGCCGATCTTGCAGGCGTCGGGGGTGATGACGCCGGGGCAGTTCGGGCCGACCAGGATCGAGTCCGTGCCTGACAACGCCCGCTTCACGCGGACCATGTCGAGCACCGGGATGCCCTCGGTGATGCAGATGATCAGCGGCAGCTTTGCGTCGATCGCCTCTAGGATGGCGTCAGCAGCGAAGGGCGGCGGCACGTAGATCACGCTGGCCGTGGCGCCAGTCGCTGCGACGCACTCGGCCACCGTGTTGAACACGGGCAGCCCGATATGAGTGGTCCCACCCTTGCCCGGCGTGACGCCGCCGACATAGGTGGAGCCGTAGGCGATGCCCTGCTCGGCGTGGAAGGTGCCCTGGGCGCCGGTAAAACCCTGGGTCATGACGCGGGTGTTCTTGTCGACGAGAACGGCCATGGCTCAGGCTCCCTTCGCGCTGGAAGCGCGGGCATCGTTGACCGCGGCGACGACCTTGCGGGCGGCATCGGCCAGGTTGTCGGCGGGGATGATGGCGAGACCGCTCTCGGCCAGGATCTTCTTGCCGAGTTCCACGTTGGTGCCCTCCAGCCGAACCACCAGCGGCACCGAGAGGTGAAGCGTCTTCGAGGCCTCGACGATGCCCTCGGCGATCATGTCGCACTTCGCGATGCCGCCGAAGATGTTGACGAGGATCGCCTTCACGTTGGTGTCCGACGTGATGATGCGGAACGCCTCGGTGACACGCGCCGCATTGGCGGTGCCGCCGACATCGAGGAAGTTGGCCGGCGAGGAGCCGTACAGCTTGATGATGTCCATCGTCGCCATCGCGAGCCCGGCGCCGTTCACCATGCAGCCAATCTCGCCGTCGAGTGCGACGTAGTTGAGGTCGTTATTCGCCGCGTCGAGTTCCTTCGGGTCCATCTCGGAATCGTCGCGCAGGGCCTCGAGGTCCTTGTGGCGGAACAGCGCGTTGTCATCGAAGGACACCTTGGCGTCCAGCGCGACGATCTCGCCGGCCTTGGTCACGACCAGCGGGTTGATCTCGACGATCGCGCAATCGAGCTCGTGGAAGGCGCGGGTCAGGGACGCCACGAAATTCTCGAAGCTGCGGACCTGCTTGCCTTCGAGGCCGAGGCCGAAGGCCAGCTTGCGCGCCTGGAAGCCGGAGAAGCCGGCGGCCGGGTCGATCGCGACCTTGAGGATCTTCTCGGGGTGGTGCTCGGCGACCTCCTCGATCTCCATGCCGCCCTCGGTGGAGGCCATGATGGTGACGCGCGCGGTCTCGCGGTCGACCAGCAGGCCCAGGTACAGCTCGCGGGCGATGTCGCAGCCGGCCTCGACATAGACCTGGTTGACGAGTTTGCCGGCCGGGCCGGTCTGCTTGGTGACCAGCGTCTTGCCGATCATCGCATCGGCGGCGGCACGCGCTTCCTCGATGGATTTGGCGAGGCGAACGCCGCCCTTGCCCTGCGGGTCCTCGGCGAAGCGGCCGGCGCCGCGGCCACCGGCGTGGATCTGGGACTTCACGACCCAAATGGGGCCGGGCAGCTTCTTCGCGGCAGCCTCGGCTTCCGCCGCATCATGCGCCACATGGCCTTCGAGCACCGCGACGCCGTATCGGCGCAGCAGTTCCTTGCCCTGGTATTCATGGATGTTCATGCGGGAGCTCCGTCACGGCTTCGAATGCGAAAGCGGCCCGGGGAGGTTCCCCGGGCCGCGTGGCAGGTCAGCCTACAAGCTTCTTGGAAGCGTCGATGAGTTCCTGCACCGCGGCGCAGGACTTCTTGAAGGCGGCGTCCTCGGCGGGGGTGAATTCCACCTCCAGGATGCGCTCGACGCCACCGGCGCCGATCACCACGGGCACGCCGACATACATGCCGTCGACGCCATACTGGCCGGAGAGCCAGGCGGCGGCCGGCAGCACGCGCTTCTTGTCCTTCAGGTAGCTCTCGGCCATGGCGATGGCCGAGGCCGCGGGGGCGTAGAAGGCGGAGCCCTTTTCGAGCAGCTTCACGATCTCGCCGCCGCCATTGGCGGTGCGCGCCACGATGGCGTCGATCTTCTCCTGCGTGGACCAGCCCATCTTGATGAGGTCGGGCACCGGCACGCCGGCGACGGTCGAATAGCGCGTCAGCGGCACCATGGTGTCGCCATGGCCGCCGAGCACGAAGGCGGTGACGTCCTCGACGCTGACGTTGAATTCCTGCGCGAGGAACAGGCGGAAGCGGCTGGAATCCAGCACGCCGGCCATGCCCACGACCTTCTCGGGCGGGAGGCCGGACTTCTGCTGCATCACCCACACCATCGCATCGAGCGGGTTGGTGATGACGATGACGAAGGCGTCGGGGCAATGAGCCTTGATGCCCTCGGCGACCGTCGCGATGACGCCGGCGTTCTTGGCGACCAGGTCGTCCCGGCTCATGCCGGGCATGCGCGGGAAGCCGGCGGTGACGATCACCACGTCCGACCCGGCGATGTCGGCGTAGTCGCCGGTGCCCTTCATTTCCACGTCGAACCCGTCGACGGGGCCGGACTGCATGATGTCCAGCGCCTTGCCGGCGGCGACGCCAGGGAAGACGTCGAACATGACGACGTCACCCAGCTCCTTCAGGCCGATCAGGTGGGCGAGCGTGCCGCCGATATTTCCGGCGCCGATCAGCGCAATCTTCTTGCGGGCCATCTCCGCGTCCTTCCTCTGAAAGGGCCTCAACCAGGGCGACATAGGGGTCCGCGCCTAACTAGCCCCTGGCCCTACGCCGGGCAAGGCGCCCAGAACATGAGGCGCACAGCTTGGCACGCGGATCGGCACCAAAGCCGCCATATCCCCTGCCAAGGCCTACGCAAATGCGCGCGGAGCGCGGGGTCATACCGCCGGCAGGAGTGCTTGATTTATGTCGAGCGCCCGAAGGCGGGCCTTACACGGAGGCCTGAATGGCACGACGCGGGTCATCCGGCGAAACTAAGCCGCCGGAGGCGGCACCCAGCGTTCGAAGGCAAAAAAGTAGCACCGGCGGTCATTCGTCATGACCGCCGGTAACTCGTCAGATCGGGAGGCAGCGCATGATGGTGGTGTGGCCGTGCGCCGGCGTTTCCACCGTGCCGCTTGGGCACGAGATCGTCTGGACGCCCGCGGCCTGCGGCAGGCCGGACTGCCAGGCGAAGCGGCGCTCGCCTCCCTGGCATCGGCTGCCGCCACGGCAATTCGCGGCGTAGCGGGAACTGCCGTGGCGCGTCGCCTGATAATAACTGCCGCGCGCGCCCGTCACCGCATACCGGCCAACGGGGCTGCGCAGAAAGCGCGAGCCGGGCTGGGCACCGGCGCGACCGATCTGCCCGCGCGCATGGCGCGACAGCGGCTGCGCGCTTGGACGCCGGCTTTCGGTGTAGCGGGAAGCCTGGGCGCGGGGACGTTGGCTGGTCGCCTGCCGGGCGACGGCGCCACGGGTGGAAGTGGCTGCGGGCGCGACAGCGACCCGCGTCGGACCGGCTTGACCCGGGCCATGGCCGCGGCCACGCTCCGGCGCTGCACTCGCCCCGCCTGCCAGGCAGCAGGAGACGAGCGCCAATAGAATGAATCGCATACGGTAGATCCCCCTCTTGGTAATGGGGTGACATATCGCGTGATCGCTTGCAAGCAGCGAATGCCGTTACATCGCCTGCGGAAGGATGACCTTAATGCCTCGACTTCTATCCTTGCCTATGCCTCGGCAAGATTATGTCAGGTGCGGAAGTGCCAGGTATTCCTGGCTTTGCATCTCCGTCAGTCGCGACGCCGTGCGCTCGAACATCGCCGCGTTTTCGCCCCGCTCATAGAGCACGTCCGGCGTCGCCTCGGCAGAAGCGACCAGCTTGCAGCGATGCTCGTAGAGCGTATCGATCAGCGTGATGAAGCGCCGCGCCCGGTCGAAATTCTCTGGCCCCAGCCGAGGGATGCCATCGATCACCAGCGTGTGGAAATGGGTGGCGATGGCGAGGTAGTCCGCTGGTCCCAAAGGCTTGCCGCACAGGGCATCGAAATCGAACCGCGCGACCCCGCGCGCCGCCTGCGGCACCTCGATGCTCCGGCCGAGCAGGCCAAGGCGTTCCGGCTTGCCATGCGCCGCCCCGGTGAGATCAGCGAAGGCGGCGTCCAGCGCGCGCTCGGCCCGGGCATCCGCCGGCGCGTGCCAGGTCGGCAGGCCGCGGATGCGCTCGCGCCGATAGTCGCGCGCGGCATCGAGGTACACCACGTCGATATGCCGCTTGATCAGCGCGATAAAGGGCAGGAAGGCGTCACGGCCGGGCTTGCCCTTGAACAGGTCGTCCGGCGCCGTGTTGGAGGTGGCCACCACCACCGTGCCGCGCTGGAACAGCGCCTCGAACAGCCGTCCCAGGATCATCGCATCGACGATGTCGTGCACCTGGAACTCGTCGAAGCAGAGCAGCGCGCCATCATCCGCGATCGCGTCGGCCAAGGGCGGGATAGGGTCGGAGGTGTCGCCATGCTGCTTCTTCCAGGCGTGGATGCGGCGGTGGCACTGCTGCATGAACTGGTGGAAGTGCAGGCGCTGCTTGCGCGGCACCTCGGCCGTCGCGAAGAACATGTCCATCAGCATGGACTTTCCGCGCCCGACCTCGCCGACCAGATAGAGCCCGTGCGGCGCATCGGGTGGCGCTTCCTCCATCGCCTTGCGGCGGAAGAAGCGGCTGAGCAGGCCAGCCTCCTCGGCGGCCGCGCCGGGTTTTGGGTCGTAATGGCGCGTCCGCCGCCACAGATCCTGAAGGACCTCGGCCGCCTGCGCCTGGGCGGGGTCGGCGTTCAGCACGCCCTCGGCGATGCGGGCGCGATAGGCGGGAAGCGGGCCGGAATTCGGGGGGGTATCGGCATCCATGGCGGCGCGGATAGCGGCAATGCAGGCGCGCCACAACCGGCAGCGCGACAGCCGAGCGCAGCACGACCGGAGTGCGACGGCCGCATCCACAGCCCGCCCCGCGGCCGGGCCACAAGAATGTACAATCTGACACTGCCGCCGCTGCCTGGGCCTGGAACCGCTCAGGCAACGCACAGTCTCGACTGGATAACGAAATTTCGCCTGCTCACCGGCAGGACTGAAACCTCCCCCTGGCGCGGACGTTGCGTTCAGCGACACCCCTGCAATTCCTAGAGTGGAGCTAGCACCCATGGCCACGAACACGACCGGTACCCAGACTGAAGAGAACCTTCGCAGCACCGCGGAAAGCGCCCGTGATTCGGTGCAGGCAGAGATCGCCGCGCTACGCTCCAAGGTCGAGTCGCTGATGTCCGACCGCGTCTCACCCGTGGTCAACCGCATGATGGACCGCGCTGAAAACGCCGCCGGCGATGCCGCTGCGACGGTGCGCGAGCAGGCGAACCGCCTGTCCGAAACCGTCCAGGATCGCCCGATCGCGGCCCTCGCATGCGCCGCACTCGCCGGCTATATCGCCGCGCTCCTGACGCGTCGCTGAGCCATGCGCACCTTTCGGCTTCTGGCTGCTGCGGCGGAAGCCGAGGGGCTGCGCCTTAAACGTAATGGCGTGGAGCTTGGCCGCCGCGTCGCAATGATGGCGGCGGCGGGCGTCTGTGGCGTCGCTGCCCTCATCATGCTGCACGTCGCGGCATATCATCTCCTGCTTGGCTATATCGGTCCGGCTGGCGCGGCGGGCGGCGTTGCACTGATCGATCTCCTGATCGCAGGCGTCTTCATGCTGCTTGCCAAGCCTCGCTACGATCCGGTTGCCCAGGAAGCGCTGATGCTGCGGCGCGAGATGGTGCGTGCCGCCGTCGGACCCGGCGCCATCGGTTCCAGCCTATGGCGCCCCGCCGCCTCCATCGGAGGGATGATTGCCAACATCCTGATGGCGCGCCGCCGCTAATCCTGTTTCGCGACTCCGTGTTCGCAGGTTCCGCAACCGGCGACGGCAACAAAGGTTCACTACGCAGTCGGATCTTACCGGCTCCATAAGGAAAACGACCATGAAGCCCCCCGTTACGGCCTCCTCCACCACCCGCGGCATCATCCTTCCCGCGACGCTCGTTGCTGGCCTCATCGCCGCGCCGATGCTTGCCCTTGGGCAGTCTGGACCCGCCCCCACAGGCACCACGACGCCGCCAGCCGCCTCGCCCTCGGCCATCCCCGCGCCAGGCTCGCCCGGAACCGCAACCTTCCCCGCCCGTCCGACGCCGCAGGCCGCCACGCCAGCCACCCCCGCGCCGGCTGCTCCCGGAACCGCGGCTGCCCCGGCGCGCCCGGGCACCTCGACAGCCGCCACCCCCGGCGCGGTCACCGGCACGCCGACCAACCGTGCCAGCCGCATCATCGGTGCCAACGTGCTCAATGAGCGCAACGAGACCGTCGGCGAGATCGAGGACCTGATCATCAACGCCAGTGGTGCGCCAACGGCGATCCTGTCCGTTGGCGGTTTCCTCGGCATCGGTGCCCGCCTGGTTGCGGTTCCATTCAGCGAGCTCAGCTTCAACAATGAGCGCGAGCGCTGGGTGCTGAACGGCGCCACGCGTGAGACGCTGCAGGCGCGGCCACCCTACAGCTACCAGTCGCGCAGCTGAGCCTGACGACGAAGTGGCGCCCGGCCTTCGCTGGGCGCCAAAGGACTGACCAGTGGGGCGGGGTGGTGCATGATGCACTCCCCGCCCTAGTTGCGTAGAGGCTCGCCTGATGGATGCCGCGAACCCCCTGCAGGAACCGCCGCCGGACGATCGGCCGAGCTTGGCGTGGCGCGTCTGGGATGCCGCCGCGTCCGACCGCATTTCGCTGACCGCCGCCGGCTGCGCCTTCTACGCCATGCTGGCGCTGTTTCCCGCGCTGTCCCTTGTCGTGTCCCTCTATGGCATGCTGCTGGACGTGCGCACGCTGGAGCCGCAGATCGCGAGCCTTAGCCGTCTGTTGCCCGAGGAGACCTTCGAGCTCATTGCCGCCCGCCTTCACGACCTCGTCTCGGCGGAGAGGCGCGGGCTCGGCTGGGGCGCCGTGATCAGCGGGCTGATCGCGCTCTGGAGCTCAGGGGCAGGCATCCGCGCGATGCTTGCGGCGCTGAACATGGCCTGGAGCGCCACCGAGGCGCGCGGCTTCGTCTATTTTCAGGCACTTTCGCTGGGGCTTACGGTGGCCGCGATGCTCGTGGCCGCCACCGCCATCGCGCTGCTCGTGCTGATGCCGCCGGCGCTCGCCTTCCTCGGCGTGCCGCCGCTGGATGCGCTGTATTGGCAAGGGGCGTCGCTGGGGCTGACGCTTGCCTTCGTGTTCCTGGGGATCGTCATCGTGTACCGCGTGGGCCCGGTCGGCGGCGGCCAGCGTTGGCGCCGCATCGTGCCTGGCGCCGCGATCGCAACGCTGATCTGGGCGATCGCCTCCGCCGCCTTCTCCCTCTACGTCGGTTCCATCGCCGATTACGACCGCATGTACGGCACCCTCGGCGCCGCCGTCGGCCTGCTCATGTGGTTCTATGTCAGCATCTATGTGGTGCTGCTCGGCGCCGAGGTGAATGTCGCGATCACCCAGCGCGATGCGGAGCGCACGATCGTCGATGCCCGTGGATAGCGCTGCCCGCCACATCCTAGCCCTCGACCGGCGCGGCGCATTGCGCGGCGGCATGGCGCTCGCCGCTCTGGCCGCACTCGCGCGGTCCGCACGCGGAGAGGACCGTCTGCGCGAGAATCCCTTCACCCTCGGCGTCGCCTCCGGTGAGCCGCGGCCCGACAGCTTGGTTTTGTGGACGCGGCTGACCGGAACGACGTCGCCCGTGCCGGTCACCTGGGAAGCCGCGGGCGATGACCGCTTCACCCGCATCCTCCGCCGCGGAGAAGCGACCGCCGAGGCCGACGACGGCCACAGCCTGCACATCGAGCTCGGCGGGCTGGCACCGGCGAGCACCTACTTCTACCGCTTCCGCACCGCTGGCTTTCTGAGCCCCGTCGGCCGCACCCGCACCGCGCCGGCGCCGGGCAGCGACGCCACGTTCCGCTTCGCCAATGCCGGCTGCCAGCATTTCGAGCATGGCCATTTCACCGCTTGGCGCCACATCGCGGAAGCCCCGCTCGACACCGTCTTTCACTACGGCGACTACATCTACGAATATCGTGGCCTGCGCCCGGAAGATGGCGGCTGGGCGGCACGCTCCCGCATCCGCATGCATGAGGGTGGCGAGACGCTCACGCTGGCCGATTACCGCGCCCGTCACGCGCAATATCGTGCCGACCCAGACCTGCAGGCGGCGCACGCCGCGCACCCCTTCATCGTTAGCTACGACGATCATGAGGTGAGCAACGACTGGGCCGGCGGAGCGCCCCCCACCGCCGAATTCGTACTGCGCCGCACCGCCGCCCTAAAGGCCTGGTGGGAGGCGATGCCGCTGCCACGCGCGATGCTGGACCGGCCAGCCTATCGGCGCTTCCGCTTCGGCCGGCAGGTGGCGTTTCACGTACTCGATACCCGCGGCTATCGCGACGCGCAGCCCTGCGGCGGGCGTGGCCGCTGCGATGCGATCGAGCGTCCGGATGCGCAGATGCTCGGACCGGTGCAGGAGGCCTGGTTGAACGACGGTCTCACCGCCGCGCGCGACGCGACCTGGCAGGTGCTGGCGCAACAGATCCCGCTGATGCGGCGTCACCTGGCGAATGGCGCGCTCAGCCTGGACAAGTGGGATGGCTATCCGGCCGCTCGCGCGCGGCTGCTGGCGGCACTGGCGGAGCGCCGGATCGGCGGCGCGGTGGCGCTCTCGGGCGACGTCCACCGCGCGCTCGCGGCGACCGTGCATGCCGATCCCGACGATGCCGGGAGCACCGCGCTCGCGACCGAATTCACCGCGACCTCGGTGACCAGCGAAGGCGATGGCTCCGACAGCGCCGGCCGCCCCGTGCTGCTGGAGCGCAACCCGCATATCCAGCATTTCGGTGCGCGGCGTGGGTTCACGCTGCACGAGGCGGGGGCACGCGGCTTCGAGGCCAGCTTCCGTGCGCTGCCCTTCGTCTCGCGCCCGGGCGCGCCGCATGTGGAGGAGGCCCGCTTCCATGTCGAGCCGGGCCAGCCGGGGCTGCACCGGGCATGAGCCTGGACGACGACGCACCGCGTCGTAGCGTGCTTGGCCGCGCACCCTTCGCGGCGGCGCGACCGGCAAACGCCCATCATCAAAACGCCCATCACCAAGGGTGAGCGCTCTCACCCGCCCAAGCTGAGCGCCTGCGCCGGACTGTGGAAAACGAGCTCGCAATCCGCTCCAAAATGCCGCCCAAGATTGTGCTGGTGACGCTCGGCGCCGGAGCGGTCCATCATGCCCAGAGAAAAAGCGGGAGGATCGGACATGGCACGCATTGGCTTCGTGGGCCTGGGCAACATGGGCGGGCCGATGGCGCGCAACCTGGTCAAGGCCGGGCATAAGGTCGCGGTGTTCGACCTGCTAGCGGAGGCAATGGCAGGCGTCGCCGGCGCATCCGCCGCTGCCACCGCGGCGGATGCGGCACGGGGCGCGGATTTCGTCATCACCATGCTGCCCGCCGGCCAGCATGTGCGCGACGCTTGGCTTGGCGCCGGCGGCATGGCGGCGGCCTGCGACGAAGGCGCCACCCTGATCGACTGCTCCACCATCGATGTCGACAGCGCCCGCGCGGTCGCCGCCAGCGCACACCGCCCCTTCCTCGATGCGCCGGTCTCCGGCGGCGTCATGGGTGCGGAAGCCGGAACCCTCACCTTCATGGTCGGCGGCACTCCCGAGGCCTTCGCCACCGCCCAACCCATCCTCGCGCAAATGGGTCGCAGCATCATCCATTGCGGCGATGCCGGCGCCGGGCAGGCAGCGAAGCTGTGCAACAACATGATGCTCGCCGCCATCATGGGCGTGACGGCCGAAGCCTTCCTGCTTGCCGAGAAACTCGGCCTGTCGCACCAAGCGCTCTTCGACGTCGCCAGCAGGTCGAGCGGCCAGAGCTGGGCCCTCACCACCTACTGCCCGGTGCCCGGCCCGGTCCCGACAAGCCCTGCCAACCGCGACTACAAGGCCGGATTCGCGACCGCGCTGATGGTCAAGGATGTGGGCCTCGCACAGGACGCCGCAGCGGCGGCGGGGCTCGACACACCCATCGCGGCGAAGGCGCTGGAACTGTACCG
>JAQGHV010000267.1 GCA_028288785.1 Rhodospirillales bacterium
CATGCGTTGCCGGGACAGTTGACCGCGCTGCAGACGCGCAAGCCCGCTCGTCCCGGTGGTGCCTCGTGATGCCGCGTGAGCCCCGCGCGGCCACCCTGCCGCCGCTGCGCGGGCGGGTGCAGCACCATGCCACGCTGGCGCCGTTCACCTGGTTCCGTGTCGGTGGCCCGGCCGAAATGCTGGTGCGCCCTGCCGATGTCGACGACCTGCTGCTGCTGCTGCGCGACATGCCCGATACGATGCCGCTCACCATCCTCGGCGCGGCGTCGAACCTGCTCATCCGCGATGGTGGCATTTTGGGCGTGACGCTGCGCCTGGCGCGCGGTTTCTCGACCATCGAGGTCGAGGCCGATGGCATTGTCGCCGGTGCTGCCGCGCTCGACGTGACGCTGGCGGAGACCGCTGCGGCCGCAGGACTCGCCGGCCTGGAATTCCTGGTCGGCATCCCCGGCACGGTCGGCGGCGCGGTGTCCATGAATGCCGGCGCCTATGGTGGCGAAATCCGCGATGTCCTCGATTGGGCTGAGGTCGCGACCCCCACCGGGCTCGTCCGGCTGAGCGCCGAAGACCTGCGCTTCGCTTATCGCCACGCGACGCTGCCTGAGCGCGGCGTCGTCACCCGCGTGCGCTTCCGCGCCGTGCCCGGCGTTCCCGCCGAAGTCGCCGCGCGTCTGGCCGCGATCCGTGCCGAGCGCGAGGCCGCGCAGCCGGTTCGCGCGCGCACTGGCGGCTCTACCTTCAAGAACCCGCCGGGCCACAAGGCCTGGGCGCTGATCGACGCGGCGGGTGCGCGCGGCCTCACCCGCGGCGCTGCGCAGGTGAGCGAGAAGCACTGCAACTTCATGCTCAACCTCGGCAGCGCAAACGCGGCCGATCTGGAAGCCCTCGGCGAGGATGTGCGCGCCCGGGTGCTGGCGCATTCCGGCGTGACGCTCGAATGGGAAATCAAGCGCCTCGGGGAGCCCGCGCCATGACGCGTGTCGCGGTTCTCATGGGCGGCATTTCCAACGAACGCGCGGTCAGCCTGGCCAGCGGCACGCAGGTCGTGGCGGCATTGCGCGAGGCCGGTTTCGCGGTGACGACGATCGATGCCGGGGCCGATCTCGGCGCCCTTATCGCCGCGCTTACGCCGGCGCCGGACGTGGTCTTCAACGCGCTGCACGGCCGCTTCGGCGAGGATGGCTGCATCCAGGGCGTGCTCGACTGGATGGGCATTCCCTATACGCATTCCGGCGTGCTCGCCTCCGCACTCGCGATGGACAAGGTCGCCGCGCGCGCTGTGTTCGCGGTGCATGGCCTGCCCATCGCGGAGGGCCGCGTGGTCACGCGCGCCGCGCTCGAAGCCGCCGATCCGCTGCCGCTTCCCTATGTCGTGAAGCCGGCGCAGGAGGGCAGTTCCGTCGGCGTCCACATCATCCGCACCGGCGACAATCGCCGTGCCGAGATCGCGCGCGGCTGGCGCTTCGGTGATGCGATCCTCGCCGAGCGCTTCATCCCCGGCCGCGAACTGACCGTGGGCGTGCTCGGCGACCGCGCGCTTGATGTGACCGACATCCTCGCCGATGCCGGTGAATTCTACGATTACGAGAGCAAATACGCGGCCGGCGGCAGCCGCCACGTCATTCCCGCGCAGATCCACCCGGCCATCCGCGACCGCGCCATGGAAGTGGCTCTCGCCGCCCACCGCGCGCTCGGCTGCCGCGGGGCGACGCGGGCCGATTTCCGCTACGACGACACGGCCGGCGAACCCGGCGAGCTCGTGCTGCTCGAGGTGAACACGCAGCCGGGCCTCACGCCGACGTCGCTGCTGCCGGAACAGGCCGCGCATTGCGGCATTGGCTTCCCGCAGCTCTGCGCCTGGATGGTCGAGGAGGCACGCCATGGGTGTTGAGACCCCGCAGCGCCTGGCCTCCGCGGCGCCGATTTCCCGCCGCGCGCCCGCACGCCGCGCCAAGCCGCTCGACCGGCCGTCGCGCCTCAAGCTGTGGCTGCGCCGGCGGCGCGGGCTGCTGCGCCCGGCGGCCCTCGGCCTCGTGGCATTGGCCGGGGTCATCGGCACTGGCGCTGCGATCTGGGCGGCGGACCCGGCCGGCCGCGCGCAGGCGCTGATCGAGGATGTCTCCGACATCAGCCGCCGCCTGGGCCTGAGCATCCAGCGGGTCGAGATCGTCGGCCGCCAGAACACGCCGCTTGATATGATCAGCGCGGCCTTGGGCGTCTCTCGCGGCGATCCGCTGCTGGGCTTCTCCCTGGAAGCGGCGCGCGCCCGGCTCGAGACCATCGCCTGGGTGCAGCGCGCGCATATCGAGCGCCGCCTGCCCGAGACGCTGATCATCCGCATCGAGGAGCGCCGCCCCTTCGCGATCTGGCAGCGCGATGGCCGCTTCGTGGTGATCGACCGCGCCGGACGGGTGATCGCGCAGGATCGGCTCGACCAGTTCGGGCCGCTGCCGCTGATCGTCGGGCCCGGCGCCAACCTTGCCGCCGCCACGCTGCACGAAATGCTGCTCAACGAGACGGAGGTCGCGAACCGCGTCCAGGCGCTGGTCCGCATCGGCGAGCGCCGCTGGAACCTGAAGCTGCACAGCGGCACCGACGTGCTTCTGCCCGAAGGGGCCGAGGCCGCCGCCGTCACGCGGCTCGCGGCCCTGCAGCGGGAGCAGCAACTGCTCGACCGGCCACTGGTGGCGATCGACATGCGCCTGCCCGATCGCCTGGTGCTGCGCCAGGCCGCGGCGCCGGTCCCGGAAACGCCGCGCCCGACCGGCGCACGGAGGGGCGCATGAACGAGATCTCCCGCGTGCCACCGGGGGCGGGTGGGCGCGATGCCCGCCGCCGCCGCAACGCGCGCAGCGGCCCCTTCGGCATCATCGACATCGGCAGCACCAAGGTCGTCTGCATCATCGCGCGCATCGAAAGCGACGGCGAACCCCGCGCGCTGGGCTTCGGGTGGCAGCGCGGACGCGGCGTGAAGGGTGGCTCCATCGTCGACCTGGACGAGGCCGAGCGTGCGATCCGTGCCGCCGTCGGCCAGGCGGAGGAGATGGCGGACACCCAGCTCGCCGGCGCGATCGTCAATCTGTCCTGCGGGCAGCCGGAATCGCGCCTCCTGCCGATCCAATGGCCGATCGGCGGCCGCGCCGTCACCGAGACGGACCTGCGCGCCATCCTGTCGGAAGGCCGCCGCCGCGCCGGCGATTCCGAACGCGACGGACGCGAGGTCGTGCACGCCATCCCGCTCGCCTTCACGGTCGATGCGACACCCGGCGCCGAAGATCCGCGCGGCATGGTCTGCGATACGCTGAGTGCGCGGCTGCACATGGTCGAGGCGAGCCAGGCAAGCCTGCTCAACCTCGGCGCCACCCTGCAACGCTGCGACCTGGAGGTGGAGGAGCTGGTCTCCGCCCCCTTCGCCGCCGGCCTTGCGACGCTGGTCGAGGATGAGAAGCACCTCGGATGCACCGTGATCGACATGGGCGGCGGCACCACCTCGCTCGCGGTTTTCTCCGAAGGGCTGCTGGTCCACACCGCGCAGATCGCGGTCGGTGGCCAGCACGTGACCAACGACCTCGCCAGCCTGCTGTCCACGCCGGTCGCGCATGCGGAGCGGCTGAAGACCATGCATGGCGGCGTGCATGGCGGCCCCGGCGACGACCGGGACTTCCTGCCCGTCCCCATGCTGGGCGAAGAGGATGAGCACATCGCGCGCATCCCCCGCACGATGATCACCGGCATCATCCGCCCGCGCATCGAGGAGACCTTCGAGCTCCTGCGCGAGAAGCTCGATGGCGCGGGCCTCGGCCGCGAGGCTGGCGCGCGGGTCGTGCTGACTGGCGGCGCGAGCCGGCTGATCGGCGTGCACGAACTCGCCGCGCGCATCCTGAACCGCCAGGTCCGCCTGGGCCGGCCGCATCCGATCCGCGGCCTGCCCGAAAGTCTGATGGTCGCCGACTTCGCGACCGCCACCGGCCTTTTGGCCTGGGGTGCGGGGGTCGGTCGTCCGGTCCTCGACATCGCCCCCGGCCCCGACCCGCGCCGCGGGCCGTTCAAGCGTCTCGTTCATTGGCTGAAGGATCGCGTCTGATGCGCGACCTCTCGGCTACCCGCATTCCTGAGGAAGGAGAGTTTTTCGGATGACCCTCGAATTCATCGTGCCGCGTGCCGGCCATCACACGGACTTTTCGCCCCGGATCACCGTGATCGGTGTCGGCGGCGGTGGCTGCAACGCGGTCAACAACATGATCTCGATGGGGCTCGACGGGGTGGAATTCCTCGTCGCCAACACCGATGCCCAGTCGCTGGTGCACTCCAAAAGCGAGCGCCGCGTGCAGCTGGGCCATCACCTGACGCAGGGCCTCGGTGCCGGTGCGAAGCCGGATATCGGCCGTGCGGCGGCTGAGGAAGCGAGTGAGGAACTCGCCCGCCATCTCGACGGCGCGCACATGGTCTTCATCACCGCCGGCATGGGCGGGGGCACCGGCACGGGTGCCGCGCCGGTCATCGCGCGCATGGCCCGCGAGCGTGGCATCCTGACCGTGGGTGTCGTGACCAGGCCCTTCGACTTCGAGGGGCCGAAGCGCCGCCGCAGCGCCGACCAGGGCCTGGAGCAGTTGCAGGCGGTGGTCGATACGCTGATCGTCATCCCGAACCAGAACCTGTTCAAGATGGCGAACGAGCGCACCACCTTCGCCGAGGCCTTCAAGATGGCCGACAACGTGCTCTACATGGGCGTGCGCGGCGTCACCGACCTGATGATGAAGCCTGGCCTCGTGAACCTCGACTTTGCCGATATCCGTACCGTCATGGCGGAGATGGGCAAGGCGATGATGGGCACCGGCGAGGCCGATGGCGATGACCGCGCCCGCAAGGCCGCCGAGAGCGCGATCAGCAATCCGCTGCTGGAGGACACCTCGCTGCGCGGCGCGCGCGGCGTACTGATCAACATCACCGGCGGCCACGACATGACCTTGTTCGAGGTGGACCAGGCGACGCACCGCATCCGCGAGGAGGTGGACGAGGAAGCGAACATCATCTTCGGCTCCTCGGTCGAAGAGGATCTGAACGGCCGCATCCGCGTGTCGGTCGTCGCCACCGGCATCGACATCGCGCCTGCGATCCAGGGCAAAGCCGAGAGCAATGTGCGCCCCACGCTGGTCTCGGTTGGTGGCCTTGGCGCCACGCCGCCGACGATGGCGCCCGCCGTGCAGGAGGCCGAGCCTTTGGTGGCGCAGGCCACCGGCACGCATGGCCAGCCGCAGGTGCCGAGCTTCATGCGCCGCGCCGCGGAGCCGAGCCCGCCCACGCGCATCTCCGCGCCCCAGATCGAGACGGCGCCGGGCGAGCATCCGGTGTTCCTGGCCTCCGTCGCTCCGCGCGCGGAGCTTGAGGCGATGCCGGCGGCGCGGCCGCAATCCCAGCCGGAGCCGGCACGCGGCGGGCTGCGCGGCCTGTTCACGCGGGTGACGGGTGGTGGTGCGGCCATGATGGTCCGCGCCTTGCCGACGGAAGCACCACGCGCGGTGCAGCCGCCGGAGCCGCAGCGCCATCCGGAGCAGGCACCGCAGGACGAGATGGGGATCGAGATCCCCACCTTCCTTCGTCGCCAGAGCAATTGAGTAGAATGGGGGTTTACTAGACCGCCGCGACCAGGGCCTGGGGAAAATGCGTTCCCCAGGCTAGTCTCCACTAATGCCTGACGACATCCAATATGTTGCCAAGAACATGCGCCTCGATCTCCGTCTCATCGCGGAGATGGTGCAGCCCGACGCGCGTGTCCTAGACATCGGCTGCGGCGACGGCGCGCTGATCGCGCTGCTGGCGCGCGAGAAGCGGGCCGATGCGCGTGGCATCGAGATCGACATGGCGGAGGCGACGCGTGCCGTCGCGGCCGGCCTCGCTGTGATCCATGGCGATGCCGACCATGACCTGCAGCACTACCCGGACGGCGCGTTCGACTACGTCATCCTGTCGCGCACGCTTCAGGCCGTGGAACGGCCGCGCGTGGTCCTTCAGCAGATGTTGCGCATCGGCCGCCGCGCGATCGTGAGCTTCCCGAACTTCGGCCACTGGCAGATGCGCTGGCGCCTGCTGGTCACCGGCCGCATGCCCGATAGCGAGACCTGGTCACGGCCCTGGTACGAGACGCCCAACATCCATCCCTGCACCATCGCGGATTTCTTCGCGCTGTGCAGGATGGATGGCTACCAGGTCGAGCAATGGCTCGCTGTCGACGAGCGTGGCCTGAAGGGTCCGTGGCGGCGCAGCGTGCGCCTGGCGAACATTTTTGGGCAGCAGGCGTTGTTCATGCTCCGCCGCGCCTGAGAGCGCCGCCGCGTTCGCGAGCGGCTTGCACCGCGACCCGACTGCCCTTGTCGCGCGGCGCACGCAGCGCGATCGAACGGTCGCCGCCTACAGTCCTGAAAAAATCAAGCGCGTGCTGGGGGCTTGGCGCGAAGCATCGCAAGTCCGATCGCCGCCACCGGTCCTTCCGCGAGCCGAGAACGGGCAGCGTGCGCCCGGCCCCTGAGGGCACAGACAATTACTGAACGACAGCGGTGATCTTCATGACCGCTGTCGTTCAATGCAGTGGCGCGACCAGCAGTTCGACCGGCACGCTGCCGGTCTCACATATGGAGGCGGCCGCCTTCGCAGCGTGCTGCGCGGCCTCGATCGCGCCGATGCGACGGCACTCGCTCTCGACATATTCCAACATCATGCGCAGAGCGGCACGATCGGCGTTGGCCTTCCCCGGAATGGCCAGGATCGCGACTTCAGCCATAGGGCAGCATCCTCTTGGTAACGCATTATCCATTTCGTTAATGGAAGCATGAGCGCGCGGATTCCGGAAGTGCCCTCACAGCGTCGGACGCCGAATGTAACGTGGGTGAAGCTGCCGCGCCGGCGCATGAAATATCGCGTTGCAGCATGAAGGTTACTGCTTGCGGCGAAGGGCGTGAACGGGTCTAGGGTTAAGGCGGAAACGCTTAAATCAGGGAGGCTGGACATGGCTCGTGTTGCACTCGTGACAGGTGGTCAGCGCGGCATCGGCGCGGCGATCAGCGAGGGCTTGCAGGCGGCTGGCCGAAAGGTGGTTGCTTCCTATGCCGGCAATGACGCGGCGGCGGCGGCGTTCACCGACCGCACCGGCATTCCCTGCGTCAAGTTCGACGTCTCCGATTTCGAGGGCTCGCAGGCTGCCGTGAAGCGGGTCGAGGAAGACCACGGCCCAATCGAGATTCTCGTCAACAATGCCGGCATCACGCGGGATGCCATGATGCGCAAGCTGACGCGGCAGATGTGGGATGACGTGATCGATACCAACCTCGGCAGTTGCTACAATCTCTGCAAGGCGGTGTGGGACGGCATGGCGGCGCGGAAATTCGGCCGCATCGTCAACATCGGATCGGTCAACGGGCAGGCGGGACAGCTTGGCCAGGTGAACTACGCGGCAGCGAAGTCGGGCATTCACGGCTTCACCAAGGCGCTCGCCCAGGAAGGTGCCCGCAACCAGATCACCGTCAACGCCATCGCGCCCGGCTATGTGGATACGGAAATGGTGCGCGCGGTGCCGGCGGACGTGCTGGAGAAGATCATCGCGCGCATTCCTCGCGGGCGTCTCGGCACCGCGGAGGACATTGCGCGCGGCGTGGTGTTCCTCACCGCGGACGAGGCGGATTTCATCACCGGCTCGACGCTCTCGATCAATGGCGGTCAGCACATGTACTGATCGCTACGATCAGGGGGAGTTGGGTGGATGGGCTGTGCGGTGATGGCGTTCGACGGACCGGATCCGGCGCGACGGGCTGAAGTGCGGGACCGCCACTTGGCGGTCATCACCGCCTGGGCGGCGGCGGGACGGTTGGCACTCGGCGTGCCGCTGTTCAATGCGGCGTTCAAGCCGGTGGGGTCGCTGATGATCCTCACCGTCGAGGATCGTGCCGGGCTCGATGCCTACCTCGCCGAGGAACCCTTCGCGGTGGAAGGCGTATGGGAGCGTGTGGAGACGATGCCGTTCCGCATCGCGTCCCTGCCGTATCGGCCCCTGCCGGCTGGGCCTGCTGCGACATCGCGCACGCACACCATCACCATCGCCTATGATGCTCAGGATGCGGAGGCGCCTGCCCGGCGCGCCGCCGCGCGGCCGGCGCATTTCGAACGCGTGACGGGATGGGCGAAGGACGGGACCCTGGCGCTTGGCGGCGCGATCCTGGATGCGGATGGTGCGGCGATGATCGGATCGATCGCCATCACCCGGCATGCCAGTGACGCCGAGGCCGAAGCGGCTTGGGCCGATGACCCCTATGTCACGGGTCGTGTGTGGAGCACCGTACAACGGTGGGGCACCCGCTTCGCCGCCCTGCCCTACCGTCCGCTTCCTGGCGCCGAGGTCTGAGGTCCGTACGGACAAGCCGGCCTTCGTCCATGGAACCAGGCCGGCGGTATGAACTCAGCTGAAGCGTATGCCGCTGCCGTGATGGGCGTCCTCACGTGCGCGACGCATGCGCTCGTCGAGGATGGCCAGTGCAACGCTCGCCACCGTGCCGAGCACGAAGGTCACGGCCCCGCCGATGCCGCCAATGCACCAACCGGCGCTGGCCCAGATGACCGACGTGATGAAGCCGGGAAGCGCAATGTGCCAGCGGGACATACGCTCGGTCACCTGGTGCAGAAGCCACTGCATCGCCAAGGCAAGGACAAGGACAACCGGTACAAGGTAATCAGCAAACAAAACCGTTTCGAAGTCGGCAGCGGGATCCATGGGAGCCTCCCCAATCCTGTTCGACGAATGGAACTATATACACCCTGGGTTGCAGAAGCTGCCATGAAAGCACCGCAGTGCTGTGGCGCGTGCAGCACAAGGACGCGAGTGTCTTGAGTTTGGGCAAACGGGCGACCCTGTCCGGGGTCGGCGCATTGCTGCTCTGGGCCTTCCTCGCGGTGCTCGGGCGGCTGACGGCGCCGATGCCGCCGCTGCAGGTGACGGCGCTTGGATTCGCGATTGGTGGCTGTCTTGGACTTGCCGTGGTGATCTACCGCCGGCGGACTCACGCATTGGCGCAGCCTCCGCTGGCCTGGGTTCACGGGGTTGGCGGGCTGTTCGGCTATCACGCGCTCTATTTCGCGGCGATCGCCTGGGCGCCGCCGGTCGAGGCAAACCTGCTCAACTACCTCTGGCCGCTGCTGATTGTCGTGCTCTCGGCACCGATATTGGGGATGCGGCTTGGCGCCCGGCGCCTAATGGGGGTCGGCTGCGGTTTTGTAGGCTGCGTGCTGGTGGCCGGTGGTGGGGCCGGCTTCGTCACGCCAGGTGCGTTGCCGGGATTTGCCGCCGCTCTCGGCGCGGCGTTCGTCTGGGCGCTGTACTCGGTCACGTCCCGGCGCATGGCGGCGGTTCCGACCGAGGCCGTGGCGGGCTTCTGCCTGGCCACCGCCGCGCTGGCAGGCATCGCGCATCTGGCTTTCGAGACCAGCGTGGCACCGAGCACGCGGCAGTGGCTTGCCCTGCTGCTGCTCGGTGCTGGACCAGTTGGCGCCGCCTTCTTCCTTTGGGATGTCGGGATGAAGCGCGGCGATCCGAGGTTGCTCGGCGTGCTGGCCTATGCCGTGCCGGTGGCGTCCACCCTTTTGCTCGTGCTGGCGGGAGAGGGTGTGTTGGGCTGGCGGGTGGGGGTTGCGCTGTTACTTGTCGTGGGCGGCGGGTGGATGGCCGCGACGGCTTCCGGAGAAGCCCCCGAGTAATCTCGTTGTGTGCCGGAGCCTTCATCGAGCAGCGCGGTACGTTCGAGCAGTTCCAGCGTTTCAAGGCTGGCGAACAGTTCCTCCGCGATGGCGCGGGTGAGGAGCAGGCTTGCTTCCTTTTCTACGCCTTCCCTCCTGGCGAGACCAGCAACCCACTGGCTGCGGTGCTTCCTCGCCGTTACGCAGCCGCGAGGTGGTATGGCAAATTGCCATAAATCCAGAGCGTCGCCTTCGCTCGCCAAATGTCCGGCGGGGCGCAATGCGGCTAAGTGGCATCCTGTGCCAAGTGCGGACTACGCCTACTTGGCTCGTCGGACTCCGAGCGGCCCCCATTCGGGCTTGTGGCCGCCAATGCCAGCCGAGGGGGCACTTAGAAGGTGGCACTCGCCGCGCCGGTGGCGCCACCTCTGCGTCGGATGGGTGACGCTCACCGCGCCGGTGAGGCGACCGCTGCGTCGGGTTGGTTGCTCTCGGCGAGCGCCCGCGCGACGAAGCCGAACGCCTTCTCTTCTTCCACGAAGTCGCGCAGCGCGGCCAGCGCGGCATCACGTCCGCGCGGCACTGCCATCGCATGCTCGATCACCATGAACCGCCCCGGCAGCACCCGCACATCCGCGCGCGTGGCGGCGAACTCGCGGATCGGCTGGCCCACGCCGGCCACCACATCGATGCCTCCGGCCGCGAAGTCGGAGATCGCGCTCGCCGAAGTATCTGTGCGCACCAGCGTCGCCTGGCGGATCGCGCGGGTCAGGAACAGATCATACGCGCTGCCACGCCCCACCGAGATGCGCACGCCGGGCCGGTCGACCTCCTCATTGCTGCGGATGGTCGAGGTCGCGGGCACCGCATAGATGCCCTCGATCACGACGTAGGGCGCGGTGAACGCTATCCCCTCGCCGCGCACGGGGTCCACCGCGAGGAACGCGATATCCCAGGCATTGCCGCCGCTGGCCAGGTTCGCCTCCGTCACGCGGCCGGCGGCGTCGAACGGCACGATCGTCAACGGCACGCCGAGCCGCGCCGCCAATGCCCGGGCCAGCGCCGGCGAGACGCCGCGCGGCTCGTTGCCCGTGGGGTCGCGCTGCACCAGCACCGTGTTCCCGTAGTTGATCGCGGCGCGCAGCGTTCCCGTCGGTGCAAGTTGCGCGCGGGCAGCGGGCGGGAGTGGTCGCGAGGGCGGCACCGCGTGCACGGACGACGAAGGCAGCGACGATTGCGCCAGAGCCGGCGCTGCGATGCTCATGCAGCCGAGTACGATCAAGCTCCGGCGCATCGTGGCGTCTCCCCAAAATTCCCCGGGCGCGAGCCTACACCCAGTCCAGCGCCTCCGCGTAGCGGGCGGCGAGGAAGGTCAGCCCCTCCGGCGGCGCGGTCTGTCCGGCGCGCGCGCGGTCATGGCTGTCGAGCACGCTGCGCGGCCAAGTCAGGGGCCGCTTCCCCTGCCCGACCATCACCAGCGTGCCGACAAGGTTGCGCACTTGGTGATGCAGGAAGCTCCGCGCCTCGACCCGGAACTCGACATCCTCGGCGAAGCGCGCGACGTCCAGCCGGTCCAGCGTGCGCAGCGCGTCCTTCGCCTGGCACGACGAGGCGCGATAGGCCGAAAAATCATGCTTGCCGAGCAGCATCTGCGCGGCCTCGTGCATCGCTCCCGCATCGAGCCGCGCCTGCACATGCCAGACCCGCCCCGCATCCAGCGCCGGTCGCGGGCGGCGGTTGAGAATGCGGTAGCGATAGGCGCGCCCGATACAGGAAAAGCGCGCCGACCACCCCTCCGGCACGCGCGCGGCGCGGAGGATGGAAATCGGGTGCGGCCGGGTGTGGAAGTTGAGCGCTTCCCGCACGCGTTCCGGTGCGTAGTCGGCGTCGAGGTCGAGCTCGGCCACCTGCGCCTCGGCATGCACGCCGGCATCGGTGCGGCCTGCGGCGCCCACAACGGGCACGATGCCGGCGTTGAGATGCGCGGCCGCCTCCTCGATCGCCTGCTGGACCGAGGGCAGCCCCGCCGCCTGGCGCTGCCAGCCGTGGAAGGGTGCGCCGTCATACTCAACCATCAGCGCATAGCGCGGCATCAGGGCAGGATCTCGCCAGGCGGCAATGCGTAGCCGCGCAGGAGATCGCCCGCCGCCATGGCAGCGCGCCCCGCGCGTTGCAGGCGCAGCAGGCGCAGCGCGCCGGAGCCACACGCGATGCGAGGGGTCCCGTCGAGCACCAGCCCCGGCGGCCCGGAGCCGTCCGCCGGCTCCGCCTCCAGCACCCGCATTGTCTCCGCGCCATGGGTGAAGAAGCAGGGCAGCGCACGGATGCGGCGGTCCAGCGCGATGGCATCCTGGCCCCAGTCGATTCGCCCATCCTCACGGCTGATCTTCGGCGCGTAGGTGACGCCGTCCGTCGGCTGCGGAATGGCGGGTGGATCCTCCGCGAGGGCGCGCAGGATCAGCCGCTCACCGATCGGCGCCAGCGCATCGTGCAGCGCGGATGCCGTCATGCGCGGGGTAATTGGCACCGCCTCCCGCAGCAGCATGGGGCCGGTGTCGAGGCCCTCCTCCATGCGCATGATGGTCACGCCGCTCTCCGCATCGCCGGCGAGGATCGCCGCCTGGATCGGGCTCGCCCCACGATGCCGCGGCAGCAGCGAGGCGTGGATGTTCAGGCACCCTCGCCGCGGCGCGTCAAGCATCGCCGGCGGCAGGATCAGCCCATACGCCGCCACCACCGCGACATCGAGACCCAACGCCGCAAACGCCGCATGCTCCGCCGCATCGCGCTTCACCCGCGCGGGCGTCCGCACCTCCAGCCCAAGCTCAAGCGCCGCACGATGCACTGGGCACGGCGTCTCGCGCTGCCCACGCCCGGCCGGACGCGGCGGTTGGCAATAGACGGCGACGACCTGGTGCGCCGCATGAAGCGCGCGCAGCGCAGGAACGGCGAAATCGGGGCTGCCCATGAAGGCGATGCGGAGCATTGTCGGCCTTTCCGGGTAAAGAAGGCGGGGGAAAGGAATTTCCCCCGGGCCCCCAATCTTCTTTTTTATCTGTTGGCCCTGGTTGAGGGGTCAGCACCAAAAATCAAAAACAAAGAATGGGGCTTGGGGAAATTCCTTTCCCCAACCTTCTACTCCCTCGACTGCAGCTTCAATTCCTTGGCCAGCTTCCGCAGCAGCATGTTCCGCTTCAGCACGCTGAGGTGGTCCACGAACAGCACCCCATCCAGATGATCGATCTCGTGCTGCAGGCATGCCGCGAGCAGGTCCTCGCCCTCCACCTCCCGCTTGGCGCCAGTCTCGTCGAGGTAGCGCACGCGCACGCGGGCGGGGCGGGTGACGTCGCCATATTGGCCAGGCAGCGACAGGCAGCCTTCCTCGCGCGTTGCGAGTTCCGGGCTTTGCGCCACGATCTCGGGGTTGATGAGCGCGAGCGGGGAGCGGGTGTCGTCGCGCTGGAGGTCGATGACGACGACGCGCAGCAGGCTGCCCACCTGCGGCGCGGCCAGGCCGATGCCTGGCGCCTCGTACATGGTGTGGAACATGCGCTCGATCAGCGGACGCACCGACGCGGTGTCGGCTTGACCGACGGCTTTGGATTTCTGCCGCAGGCGTGCGTCCGGGACGAGCAGGATGGGGAGTTTTTCGGCAATTGACATGGTCACGCGGCATTAGCGCCGCGCGCGCCCCCTTGCAACGGCGGCCCAGACGGCCAAAATCATTCTGGCCGGGATGCTTCGGGTCCCGGCCGCTTCGCTCCATCGAGGAGGCACTGCGCTGATGTCTCGTTCCAACCTGTTTGGTTCGCCGTTGTTCCTGGGATTTGACCATCTCGAGCAGATGCTCGATCGGGTCGCCAAGAATTCGGAAGGCTATCCCCCCTATAATATCGAACAGACCGGGGATAACCGGCTGCGGATTACGCTCGCCGTTGCGGGTTTTTCGATGGATGACCTCCAGATCACGCAGGAGGACAACCAACTGGTAATCCGCGGCAAGCAGAAGGACGATACGGAAGGCCGCATCTTCATCCATCGCGGCATCGCCGCGCGGCAATTCCAGCGTGCTTTCGTCCTCGCCGAGGGCATCGATGTCGAAGGGGCCTGGGTCGACAATGGGTTGCTGCATGTTGAGTTGCAGCGGCCCCAGCCCGAGGTTCGGGTGAAGACGATCCAGATTACGAAGGCTGGCGCCACGCCGACGCGCCAGGCCATCGAGACGAAGCGCCGCGACCACGACTGAACCTTTTCAGGTGCGGCCCATCCGGGCGCATCGCAGGGAGTTTTTTGCCATGCAGACCAAGGACAATGCCAGCTTCGACATCCGCCAGATCTCGCCGCGCGACTGGGCGCGGTTCGGGACGGAGCAGATCGCCTATATCCGCCCGATGATGGTCAATGGTGCGGCGGCCGTCGCCATCCACGCGGCCGACGGCACTCCGATCGGCGCCGCGCCGGATGCGCGCCTCGCGATCGCAGCCATCATCGAGCACGAGATGGAGCCGATGCTTCTTCATTGATGGCTGCGGTCATGAAGGATGACCGCAGCCATCAATGAACAGTTTTGCCCTCAAGCGCCGGGCGCGCACTCCGTGCGCTTGGCTCGCCGGACTACCGGCTGCGGCCCTTCGGCCTTGCCGCTCGCGACGCGAGCCGCAAGGGACCGAGACCGAAGCTTCCTAACTGAAGCGGATCGCTGACTGAGGCGCCCCGCCGCCTACGGCTGGCGGGGTGTCTCGGAGGCCGGGCGCTCCAGCGCCGTCGCCTGGTAGGCGCCCAGCAGGGTGCTTCCCCGCTCCATCTCGACCGTGCGCTTGACCACCACATTGCTCGCGCGGTCGACCCAGTAGCGGAGCACGAAGCTCTGGTCGTTCGGCGGCTCGGCGCGGACGCGGCGGACCAGGACCGTGGCCTGGAAGGTGCCGGCCGGCGTCATGACCGGCTCCACCACCTGGGACACGTTCCACATGGTCGGGAAGTCGTAGCGGATGCCGCTGCCTTCGGAGACCACCGTCGCCCGATACTGCGCCTGGGACGCGGGCGCCGCCGGGAAGAAGCCGTCCAGCCCGGCCAGATGGCCGCGTCCTTCCAGTCCGGCCTCCTCGATCATGCCCCACACGAAGCGGCGCTCGGTGTTCGCCGCGTCATTGTAGATGCAGGCATTGCCGTCGCGCCGCACCGCGCGAAGCGAGCGCGTATCGTCATAGCGCACCAGCGTGTTGGGCGCGGGGCAGTTGAACGCCCAGGGCGGCGGCGGCGGTGAGCAACCGGCCAGCGCCAGGATGGGCAGGATCAGGAACAGCAGCGCGCGCATGGTGGCATCCCCGGGTTTCTTTCGGCGCCGGATCATGCCGGCCGGCGAGGCTCACGCCAAGCCTCGGACCGCGATCTCCGTCCGGTCAGTGAGAATCCTTCTTCGGCCCTCGCCTGCGCTGCCCGGCACACGCCAACCTTACGCGTCATCCGCCATCCTTTGATGACCATCCGGCCTCAGCCTCTCATGGGCTCGCCGTTTCACACACGTATGCCCGGACGCTGCGCCGATGCCGGCGCCGCATATGCGGCGGGGGGGCTTTGATCCCGGCCCGCGGCGCCCTAATTCACCCCCATGAACATCCTCTCGCCGGTGACCTTCTTCCCCGCCAAGCGTCCGGTGCCTGCCGGCGACCGCCGCCTCACCGTCACCTCCCCCTTCGAGCCGAACGGCGACCAGCCGAACGCCATCCGGGACCTCATCGCGGGGTTGCAGGCGAATGAGCGCGACCAGGTGCTGCTCGGCGTAACGGGGTCCGGCAAGACCTTCACGATGGCCAAGGTGATCGAGGCGGTGCAGCGGCCGACCTTGATCCTCGCCCCCAATAAGACGCTGGCCGCGCAGCTCTACGGGGAGATGAAATCCTTCTTCCCGGACAATGCCGTCGAGTATTTCGTCAGCTACTACGACTACTTCCAGCCCGAAGCCTACGTACCGCGCACCGACACCTACATCGAGAAGGACTCGCAGATAAACGAGCAGATCGATCGTATGCGCCACTCGGCGACGCAGGCGCTGCTGGAGCGCAACGACGTCATCATCGTCGCCTCGGTCTCCTGCATCTACGGCATCGGCTCGGTCGAGACCTACGGCCGCATGGTCGTGAAACTGGAGGTCGGCGGGCGGATCGAGCGCGACATTCTCGTCAAGGGCCTGGTCGAGCAGCAATACCGCCGCAACGACACCGCCTTCGCGCGCGGCACCTTCCGCATCCGCGGCGAGGTGGTCGATGTCTGGCCCTCGCATCTGGAAGACCGCGGCTGGCGCGTCTCCCTGTTCGGCGACGAGATCGAGGCCATCCGTGAATTCGACCCGCTGACGGGCGAGATCATCGGTGAGCTCGAACGCGTCAGCATCTACGCGAACAGCCACTACGTGACGCCGCGCCCGACGCTCCAGCAGGCGATCAAGGACATCAAGGTCGAGCTGAAGGAGCGGTTGGAGGAGCTCTACGCCGCCGGGCGGCTGCTGGAAGCACAGCGGCTGGACCAGCGCACCACCTTCGACATCGAGATGCTGGAGACGACCGGCGTCTGCAAGGGCATCGAGAACTACTCGCGCTACCTCACCGGCCGGAGGCCCGGCGAGCCGCCGCCGACGCTGTTCGAATACCTGCCGGAAAACGCACTGCTCGTGGTCGATGAGAGCCACGTCACCGTGCCGCAGATCGGCGGCATGTACCGCGGCGACTATGCCCGCAAGACCGTGCTGAACGAGTTCGGCTTCCGCCTGCCGTCGTGCACCGACAACCGCCCGCTGAAGTTTGAGGAGTGGGAAGCGTACCGTCCGGACACGGTCTTCGTCAGCGCGACGCCAGGCCCGTGGGAGATGGAGCGCACCGGCGGCGCCTTCATCGAGCAGGTCATCCGCCCGACCGGCCTGATCGACCCGCCGACCGAAATCCGCCCCGTTGAGAAGCAGGTCGATGACCTGCTGGCGGAGTGCCGCACGGTCATGGCACAGGGCGGCCGCGTGCTGGTCACCGTGCTGACGAAGCGCATGGCCGAGGACCTCACCGAATACATGGGCGAAGCTGGCATCAAGGTGCGGTATTTGCACTCCGACGTGGACACGCTGGAGCGCATCGAGATCATCCGCGATCTCCGCCGCGGGGTGTTCGACGTGCTGGTCGGCATCAACCTGCTGCGCGAGGGGCTCGACATTCCCGAATGCGCGCTCGTCGCGATCCTGGACGCGGATAAGGAGGGCTTTTTGCGCTCAGCCACGTCGCTGATCCAGACCATCGGCCGCGCCGCGCGCAACGCCGAGGGCCGCGTCATTCTCTACGCCGACCGGATGACCGACAGCATGGTGAAGGCGCTGGGCGAGACGGCGCGCCGGCGGGAACGGCAGATCGCCTGGAACGACGCGCACGGCATCACGCCGACCAGCATCAAGCGCCAGATCTCCGACGTGATGCAGAGCGTCTACGAACAGGACTACGTCACGGTCGAGGCGGTGGAGGGCGACGCTACCGCGCAATTCGTCGGCAAGGATTTGCGCAGTGCCATCGTCGAGATGGAGAAGAAGATGCGCGCCGCCGCTGCCGAGCTGGAATTCGAAACCGCAGGGCGCCTGCGCGACGAGATCAAGCGCCTGGAGGCGTTGGAGCTCGGCCTGGAGCCCCAGGTTGCCGGCCGCTCCCTGCGGGATTCGGCGCCGCGTGCCGAATGGAAGCCCAAGCCCCTGGGTCCGGGCGGCGGCGGCTATGACCCGAAGAAGATGAAGGGTGGGGGAAAGCGGAGAGCGTAATGCGCGCCATCAAGCGTCGGGCGCATGCTCCGCATGCTTGGCTCGCCGGACGACCGGCGGCGCCCATTCGGGCTTGCGGCCCGCGATGCGGGCCGAAGATTGATGACCACGGCGGGTTCACCCCACCAGCATCGGATCTCCCTTCGGCAGCAGCACCAGGTTGATCAGGGCCGTCTCCGCCAGCAGCGCAGCCCATTCGGCGCGGAGGAGCTTGCCCTGCCCGTCGATGCGATGCGCCGTGTAGCCGCGGCCCTCAAGCATCGCCGCCATCTCGCTGCGCGGCGCCGGCGAGCCATCCTGCTGCGTGCTCCATTCGATCAGCATACGCAGCCCGGGCGAGCGGTCCATCGTCGCGCACATGCCGCGCATCGCCATGCCTTCCCACCCCTCCACATCCATCTTCAGCACGTCGATCGGCGCAGCTTCCTCGGCGAGCAGCGTGTCGAGCGGGACCGAGGCGACGCGCGTGGTGGTGGGCGCGGGGTCAGTCACCTCATGCACGGTCGGGCGGATGTAGCCGCCGCCGGGCATGTCCGGCCGCGAAACCAGGTCCACCACATCAGGCACGTCGCCGACCGCGACCTCGAACACCTTGCTGAAGCCGCCGAAGCCGTTGGTCCGCAGCGACCAATAGACCATGCGCGCCAGCTCGGGGTTGGGCTCGACGGCGTAGATGCGGCCCGTCACGCCGATGATCGGCGCCGCCACCAGCGCGTACCAGCCGAGATTGGCGCCGACATCGACCACCCGCGCACCCGGCCGCAGCAGGGATTTGAACGCCTCGGTCGAGGGTGTTTCCCAGGTGCCGGTCTGCAGGATGTGCACGCCGACATCCTTGCTGCGCGTGTCGATATAGGCGCGGCAGCCATTGCTGAGGTGCGTGAGTGCGACATGCTCGCCGAGATAGATGGCGCTGCTGTTGTGGATGCGGCGCAGCCAGAACAGGTTCTCATGGTAGCCGGCGGTCACCACGCCGGCGACATCCTCGAGCCGGGCGGCGAGCTTGGCCACGTCGTGACGCAGGGCCTCGATAGTCCTGGCCGTATCGTGGTCCATCTGAACGACGTCCATAGGAGTCTCCATCGCGGGTGCGGTGCTGAATACACGTATTACGTGCATTAATTCAATGGTATGCACGTCAAAAGCAAGACCCTTTCTGTTGGTTGAGACGCCGCCCCCCTAATCTGCCGCCCGGCTGGACGGCATGCTCACAAGGTTCCCACCATGCAACTGCTCGGCAAGCCATTGATATTGCACAATCCCTCCAGCGCGGCCGAGGTGGACAACAAGCTCGCCGAGATGCTTGAGGTGATGCGCGGCCTGCGCGGGGCGCAGATCGGCGTGCCGGCGATGGCTGCCCATGCCTGCGCCGTGCTGCTTCCGGATGCGGAGATCCTGCCGCACTTCGCCCTGCGCGACCTGCTGCCGGCGCTGCCGGACGTGCTACTGCTGCACAAGGGCCTGCTCCACCATCTCGATCGCCATGTCCTCGCCAATGCCATCGCGCGGCTGAGCGTCGCCGCAGCCAACGAGGTCTATGTGCTGCTCGCGAAGCAGGTGCCGGTGACGCCACCAGAAGCACTTGCGCATCTCGGCCCGATGCTGGCGGGCGCGCGCGATCGCACGCTGCTGGCGCCGCCCACCGAGCCTGGTCTCGCCGTCATCATCTCCGCCTACGGCTGCGGCAATATCGGCGATGACGCGGTCACCATCGCGGCCGGCGAGATCGCCAGGCGGGCGGGGATGACGCGCTGGCGCGCGCTCGGCCCGGGCGCCCTCGCGGCCGATATCGATGCGGCCGAGCTGGTCATCGTGGGAGGCGGCGGCATCTTCTACGACATCAGCTTCCGCGATGCGCCGGAGGTGGAGAACATCGCCAACTACACGGCGCCATTGCGCTATGCCCGGGAGATGGGCAAGGCCACCGCCATCCTTGGGATCGGCACGCAGAGCATCGCGACGCCGCTCGGCCGGGCCGCCTTCGCGCGCGCCATGCGGGACGCCGATGTGATCACCGTCCGCGACCCGATGGATGTCGCGGTGCTGGAGGGCCTGGCCCCCGAGCAGCCGGTGCGGCTTTCCGCGGATTTGGCCTTCGCGCTTGCGGCACTGGATCCCGACCCGCCGGAGCCGATCCCGCTTGCCGAGCGCCCACTCGCGATCATCGCCTTCGGTGCCTTCACCGAGACCACGCCGCCCGCCGACGGCCGCACGCTGGAGGATTGCGTGGCGGCCCTGGTGCGGCACTTGGCGACCACGCACGAGGTGCTGCTCGCGCTTCATTCGGATGATGACGCGCCCTTCTATGCCCGCGTCGCCGACATCACCGGTGCGCGGGTCCAACGGCTCGTCGATATCGGGACGCGAGCTACCCTGGCGCTGTACGGCTCGGCGCGGCTGGTGATCGCCTCGCGCTTTCATGGCGTGATCTTCGCGGCTCTCGCCGGCGCCGCGATCGTGCCGGTCTGCAAGCCGGACACCAAGATCGGCTACCTGATGCGCCACGGCCTGCCATCGCTCGCGGAGGCGGAAGTCCTGTCGCTGGACCTCGCGGATTTCACGCCGGCCGCGCTGGTGGCGCGGGCCCGTGTCGCGGCCCCGGCCGAGGTTGCGCGCCAGGCTCGCGCGGCGATGGCGAATGTCGAACTGCTGGCGACCATGCTCGCGGCACGACGCGATGGCTGAAGGGGCACCCGCCACGGCACGCACGCGGCGGCACGGTGCTTGCCTGCGCGGGTGTCGCCGCCAGGCTCAGCACCGCGACTGCCCGACCGGGAGAACCACCATGCTTCGCACGACCATGCGCGGTGCCGCCGCCGGCGTCCTCGCCGCCCCATCGCTGGCGCGCCCAAGCCATGCCAAAGATCACCATCGGCATGTCCGGCTGGACCGGCTTCGCGCCACTAACCCTCGCCGAGCAGGCCGGGATCTTCCGCGCCAATGGCATCGAGGTCGGAACCCGCTTCGTGCCGCAGCGCGAGCGCAGCCTGGCCCTAGCCGGCGGCGCGCTGAACTGCATCGTGACCACCGTCGACTCCATGATCCTCTGGGCCTCGGCAGCGCCCCTTCAACAGGTGCTGGTGCTGACCGCTCGCGCGGCGGCGACGGCATCGCGGTGCGCTCGGCGATCAGCTCCTTTGCCAATCTGTGCGGCAAGACCATCGCGGTCGATGGCGCCGGTACCACGCCCTATTTCGTGCTCGCCTACATGATGCGAGAGAACGGGCTCTCGATCCGCAACGTCAGCACCGCCACCCTCGCGCCGCAGCCCGCCGCCCAGGCCTTTGTCGCCGGGCAATTCGACGGTTGCTCCACCTACGAGCCCGATTTGTCGCAGGTGCGCGCGATGGGTGCGTCGGGGAAAATCCTCGCCACCACGGTGGACCATGCCTGCGTGGTCGATGCCCTCCCCTTTAAGCCAGCATTCATCGCGGCGAAACCGGAAGCGGTGCGCCGCGTGGTCAAAAGCTGGTACGACGCGCTCGCCATGATCGTGGCCGAGCCCGACCGCAGCTTCGAGATCATGGGCCGCCGCGTGAACCAGACCGGCGAGGTGTTCAAGGCCAGTTCGCAGTTCATCGAGTGGCTGGACCAGGCGAAGAACTGCGAATACGTCGGCGCCGGGCTGCCGGAATTCATGCGCAAGGCGCACATGGTGCAGCGGGAGACGGGCGTGGTGCGGGCGGATGTGCCGTTGGGGCCGCTGCTGAATACGGCGTTCATCAGGTAGAAGAAGGCTGGGGAAAAGAATTTCCCCTGACCCCTTTCTTTTGTTTTTGATTTTTCGTGCGGCCGCGGGGAAGCATCAATCGATAAAAATAAAAGATGGGGGTCTGGGGGAATTGTTTCCCCCGGTCTGTCATCAATGCGCCCTCTCAAGCCCATCTCCCCTACCTCCCGCGCAGCGCTAGGCGTGGCATTCCTCGTGGCCTTCATCGCAGCCTGGAGCGCCGTCACCTATGGCGGCTATGTGCCGCCGTTGTTCCTGGCCTCGCCGGGGCAGACGCTGCGGGCGGGGTGGGCGCTGTTCACCGAGTTCGGGTTTGCCGGCAATATCGCCATCACCCTGTTTCGCGTGGTCGGCGGCTTTCTGATCGCGGCGCCGATTGGGCTCGCGACGGGAGCGTTCAAGCCGGTCGAGGCGTTCTTCGAGCCGTTTATGTCCTTCGCGCGCTATCTGCCGGCATCGGCCTTCATCCCGCTGCTGCTTCTGTGGGCTGGCGTCGATGAAAAGCAGAAGCTCGCGGTCATCGTCACCGGCAGCGTGTTCCAGTTGATCATCATGGTCTCGCTCGTCGCGGGGGCGGCGCGGCAGGATCTGGTGGAGGCAGCCTACACGTTGGGCTCGCGACCGGCGGGCATCGTGCGAGGAGTGATCATCCCGGCTGCGGCGCCGCAGGTGATGGAGACGTTGCGGCTGCTGCTCGGCTGGGCCTGGACCTACGTGATCGTGGTCGAGCTGATTGGTGCGCAGTCCGGCATCGGGCACATGATCATGGACAGCCAGCGGCTCCTCGACACCGGGCAGATGATCTTTGGCATCGCCGTGATCGACGTGATCGGGCTGGCGAAGGACATGCTGTTCAAGGCGATGAACCGGACGTTGTTCCCCTGGGCGGCGTTGTGAGACGGCTTAGCCTCGCCGTCCTCCTGGTGCTGGGGTTGCTGCGCGGAGCGGATGCATTGACGCCGACGCCCGTGCAGTCCGTCTATTTCGATGGTTGGCACGCGAAGCTGGACGACGCCGCGCGGGCGACTCTGGCCGAGATCGCCGCTGACCCGCCAAACGGGCGCTGGTACGTGGTGGCCGGCTACACCGACGCCTCGCACCCTGCGCCGGAGGGGCGGGACCTCGCGCAGTCTCGCGCGCGGGCGGCCGCGGCGGAGCTGGTGCGGCTTGGAGTGCCGCCGGTTCTGGTGCATGTGCGCGGCGATGATGGGCCGCCGGTGAACGACCAGCCGGTCGGGGCGCCGGGAGTGGTGGACCGTCGCGCCAACCGCGTCGCGATCTGGATCTGCTACGCGACCGCGCCGGTCTGCGCCGATGTCTGGCGCCGCGCACCTTGAGCGGTCAGACGCTGCGCATCGAGGGCGTGACGCGCAGCTTTCCGGCACAAGGCCGAGGCGCGCCGACGCTCGCGCTGAGGCCCACCAACCTTACCGTGGCGCCGGGCGAATTCGTGGCGATCCTGAGGCCTTAGGGGTGCGGCAAATCGACGCTGCTGCAGATCGTGGCCGGGCTGAACACACCAGGCGGCGGGGCACCGGGCGCTCGATGCCGTGCCGATCCGCGGGCCGGGGCCGGAGCGCGGGATGGTGTTCCAGTCCTACACGCTGTTCCCCTGGCTGACGGTTGCCGAAAACATCGCCATGGGCTGCGCGAGCGCGGCATTCCAAAGGATGAACAGCGCGCCATCGTGGCCCGCTTCATCGCACGCACCGGTCTCGCGGGGTTCGAGGAGCATTGGCCGAAGCAGCTTTCGGGCGGGATGCAGCAGCGCTGCGCGCTCGCCCTCGCCGTGGCGAACGACCCGGAGATCCTGCTGCTGGACGAGCCGTTCGGCCCGCTTGACCACCAGACGCGGGAGCTGATGCAGGAGCTGCTGCTGCAAATCTGGCAAGCGGACAGGAAGACGGTGCTGTTCGTCACCCACGACATTGACGAGGCGATCTTCCTCGCGAGCCGCGTTCTGGTGATGTCGGCGCGGCCTGGCGCATCAAGTCCGTGGTGCTCGTGCCGATGCCTTATCCGCGCGAATGGACGGTGAAGACGACGCCGGAATTCGCCGCGCTGAAGGCGTGGCTGATGGGCGACATCCGCGACGAAGTGCGCAGGTCGACCGGGTAGAGGGCGCCCCGGCCATCGTGCATACCAAACGCTTTGCGGGACGTACCCTCGGCCCGCAGCGCGGCCGCGAGCCCGAATGGGCGAACGCCCGCAGTCCGGCGAGCAGGCCGCCGGAGCCGGCGCGTCTCGCCGAAGGCGTGCCTCCAACACGACGCGCTTGAGGGCGAAAAACGCGGCACAAAATCAATTCAACCGCTCGATGCCGTTGCGCTCCACCACCTCCTGCCAGCGGGCGACCTCGGCGCGCACATGGCTGGCGAAGCGTTCCGCGGACCCGCCCTCCGGCCGCACGCCCAGGTCGCGCAGGCGCCGCTGCACCTCGGCATCAGCATTCGCCTCGTTCAGGATGCGGTTCAGCCCGTTGACGGCGGCCACCGGCGTGCCGGCCGGCGCCATGAAGCCGAACCACGGCTCCACCACGATGTCGGGGACGCCGGCCTCGGCGAAGGTCGGCACGTCCGGCAAAGCGGGGTCGCGCTCGCGCCCCGTCACGGCGATGGCGCGGATCAGGCCGGAGCGAATGGCCTCGATCTTGGTCGGCACGTTCTCGATCATCACCTGAACCTGGTTCGCCAGAAGCGCCTGAAGCGCGGGGGCACCGCCACGGAAGGGTACATGCACCAGGCCCAGGCCGAGCCGGCCGTTCAGCAATTCCGGGGTCAGATGGTTCGAGGAGCCGAAGCCCGAGGAGCCATAATTCACCCGCCCCTGATTGGCCCGCGCCCAGGTGATGAATTCCGGCAGGGTGGTGGCGGGATTGGAAGGATGGACGGCCAGCGCGTTCATCACGCTGCCGCTCCAGTAGACGGGCACCAGGTCGCGCTCGATGACATAGGGCATGCGCGCATAGATCGCGGGGTTGATCGCGCAATTGCCGATCGTGCATTGTCCCAGGGTGTAGCCATCGGGCGCGCTGCGCGCGACAGCCTCCATGCCGATATTCCCGTTCGCGCCGGACCGGTTCTCGACCACCCAGGGGTAGGGTGACCCGCGGCTCGCGCGGTCGGCCAGTATGCGCGCAACCAAGTCGGATGCGCCGCCCGGCGGAAAGGGCACGATGATGCGGACTGGCCGGTCGGGCACCCAGCCCTGGGCCGCGGCCGGCACGGCGGCAGCGATCTGGGCAAGCAGCCCGGCGGTGAGAATGACGGCGATCCGGCGGAGCATGGATTTCCTCCTGTGTTGACGCAAAGGCTCGCTCACTCCTGGGTAACGCCGGCGGCGCGGATCACCACGCCCCAGCGCTCCACCTCGGCTTCCACAAGGCGCTGCAGGGCAGCCGGTCCGCGCTGGTCCGCTGCCGCCGGGATGGAGCCGAGTGCCTCGATCCGCGCGCGCAAGGCCGCGTCGTCGAGCGCTAGGTTCAACGCCTCCGCGAGGCGGCGCACCGCGGGCTCCGGCGTGCCGCGCGGCGCGAAGATCGCGTTCCAGCCCTGGAAGATGAAGTCGGGCGCGCCGGCCTCGGCGGCCGTCGGCACATTGGGCGCCTGGTCGCCGCGGGTCGTCCCGGCAATCAGCAGGCCGCGCATGGTGCCGGCCTGGATCTGCGGCACCGCGGCCGGCGCGAGCAGGCACGCACTGTCGATCTGCCCGGCGACGACATCGTTCAACGCCGGCCCCTCGCCGCGATAGGGGATGAAGTTCACCGGCACCCCGGTCACATGGCGTAGCAATTCGCAGGCAAGGTGGTTGGTGGACCCCACCCCCGCATGGCCGTTCGAGACAGAGTTCGGCCGCGCACGCGCAAGGGCGGCGAATTCCTGGAAGTTCGCGGCCGGCAGTCCGTTGCGCACCACAAAGTACAGCGGCGTGCCCGCGATCAGCCCGACCGGCGCCAGCGCGCGTGGATCATACTGGATGGAGCGGTAGATCGAGGGCGCCGCCGAATGACTGCCGAGGCTGCCGACCGTCAGCGTGTAGCCATCGGGCGCGGCCTGCGCGCCACGCGCGCCGCCGATGGTGCCGCCGGCGCCGCTGACATTCTCGACCACGATGCGCTGGTTCAAGGTGCGCGACATGTGGTCGGCCACGATGCGCGCGAGCACATCGGTAGCCCCACCCGGCGCGAAGACCACGATCATGGTGATGGGCCGTGCCGCACTGTCCTGCGCGTGCGCCGGCAGCCCGATGGCAAGCATCGCGGCCAGCGCCATGATCCAGGGCTTCATGTCCGATCCTCCCGCGCCGCCTCGTTGATCGGGGGCGCTTATTCGTGAAGGAAGCGCATTCCGTGGCGTGCGGTCAAACCAACGCAAGGCGGCGGCGTCATACTGGCCGGATCAGGTGATTTCACACCGCTGGATATTGATCTAGCCTGCCGGCAACAAAAACGGGGAGATCAAGAACTCATGCACCGCAGGTCATTGATGGCTGGCGCCGCCGCGCTGCCGATGTTCCAGATCCTGCCGGGCCGCGCCCAGGGCACCATCTCCGACGGCGTCGTGAAGATCGGCATCCTCAACGACATGACCGGCGTGTTTTCCGACCAGCAAGGCATGGGCGAGGTCGTCGCGGCGCGCCTTGCGGTGGAGGATTTCGGACCCCGCGTGCTGGGTGCGCCGATCGAGCTCACCCATGGCGACCTGCTCAACCGCGCCGATGTGGGCATGGCGATCGCGCGTCGCTGGTACGATCAGGAGAAGGTCGATGCGATCTTCGGCCTGGGCAACTCCGCCGTGGCGCTTGCCGTGCAAGGCCTGTCGCGCGAACGCCAGCGGGTGAACCTGTCGATCTCGGCCGGCACCACGGATTTGACGGGCAAGGACTGCTCCCCCTTCGGCATCCACTGGGTCTACGACAACTACTCCGCCGCCAAGGGCCCGGTGACCGCGCTTGTCCAGCAGGACAAGAAGCGCTGGTATCTGATCGTCACCGACTACGCCTTCGGCCATTCGCTCGAAGCCAATGCGCGGGAGATCCTGCAAGGGCTCGGCGGCACCGTGGTCGGCGCTGTCAGGGCGCCGCTCGGCGAGACGGACTTCTCCTCCTACCTGGTGCGCGCAGCGTCGTCCGGGGCGCAGGTGGTCGGCATCTGCGCGGGTGGGGCGGACGCTATCAACATCGCCAAGCAGATGGGCGAGTTCGGGCTGTTCCGGCGCGGCATCACGCCGGCGGCGTTGAACTGGGCGCTGACCAGCGTGCGGTCCGTCGGCCTCGAGACCGGCCAAGGCATCGTCTATGCCGAGAGCTACTACTGGGATCAGAACGAGGCGACGCGGGCGTTCTCGGCACGCTTCGCCCGGATCCATGGCCGGCCGCCGACGTCGTTCCAGGCGAGCTCCTACGGGGCCGTGATGCACTACCTCAAGGCGGTGCAGGCGGCGGGCACGGACGCGGCGCCGGCTGTCATGGCGAAGATGCGGGAGTTGCCGATCAACGACTTCATGACCACCAACGGCTCCCTCCGCCCGGATGGAAGGGTGATGCGCGAGGTCTACCTGATGCGCATCAAGGCGCCCGCCGCATCCCGCGGGGAGTGGGATCTGTGCGACGTCGTCTCCCGCATCGAGGCCGAGCAGGCATTCCGTCCGATGGCCGGGGGCGGCTGCCCGCTGGTGCGCTAAGATGGCGGAGGCCAGCATTCGCAACATCGCCGAGGTGGAGTGGGAGGAGTTCCCCGGCCACCACGGCGGCGCGCTGTCGAAGCGCCTCTCGCCCGAGGCGCGGCATCTCGACCACCGCATCAGCGCCTAACCAGCCGCGCGCGCATGTGGAGATGCATGCGCATAAGGTGCAGGAGCAGATCTACCACGTGCTGGATGGCGAGGGCCTGATGCGCATCGGCGAGACCGCGCGCGTCGTGCGCCGGTACGACGTGGTGTTCCTGCCGCCGGCGTGCCCCACGCGATCAGCAATACGGGGCTGGTGGACTTGGTGTTCCTGGTGATCACGTCACCCGCGACCGACGATTGATCGAGGCTGGGCGTGCCTGCATCGATGTTCGGCATCACCACAATCGGCAGGCAGTATCACGAGCCGTGCCGCCGATGAGGGGGCAACTCCAGGCATTCGAGAACCGGGAATGGCCGGCCATCGAAAGCCGCTATCGCGATGTGGTGAGTTGCCCGGTGTGATCCAAAACGCCTCTCGACACCGGTAAAACGTTACGCTACTGCTCCAATCCTGGGTTTGCATCGTGCTTAGCCTGGACCCCTCCAACCGCGCTTTGAAGGACAAGCCAAGATGACACTCATGCTCGACTACGAAGGCGTTCCCGGTGAATCCACGATCCAGGGCTTCGAAAAGTGGATCCCCGTCGAGTCCTGCCAGTTCGGTGTAGGCCGCGGTATCTCCGCTGCGTACGGCAACTCGACCCGCGAAGGTTCGATCGTTTCCGTCAGCGAGATCACTGTCACGAAGCAGACCGACGGCGCGACCATCAAGCTCCTCGAAGAAGCCCTGCACGGCAAGCTGAACAAGATCGTCAAGATCGCGTTCCTGCGCACCGGCGCTGGCGCCGCCCAGGAATACCTGTCGTTCGAGCTGAACGGCACGGGCCTGTCGGGCTACTCGCTGTCTTCCGGTGGTGACCGCCCCTCCGAGAGCCTGTCGCTGAACTTCGACAAGTTCATCCTGAAGTACAACCCGGTCGGCGACGACTTCTCGGGCAGCCCGGCGACCGTTGGCTGGGACCTGGCCAAGGCCGTCAAGGTCTGAGGCGCAGGGCTGGCCCAGCGCCAGCCCCCGCAACTTGACCAAAACCCGTGCGGCGCCCATGGCGGCGCCGCACGGGTTTTCTTTGTGCGCTTTTCCCTTGGCGCTGCGGATACGAGCGAGGCGGCGCTACTTGGTGCTGCGGCCGGCGCGGCCGGCGACGGCGGACAGCTCCGCGACCCAGCCCGGCCGTGTATTGCGCCAGGATCCGTCCACCGCGGACCACAGCGTCACCGCCTCCAACTCGAGCAGCAACCGCGCCACCTCGCCGGGTGAGCGAGCGGACTGCGCCTCGGCTACCCATCCCGCGCGACGGCCGCGCCAGCTGCGCTGAACCGCCTCCCAGGTGATGGCAGCTTCGAGCTGCATCATCAGCGCGCTGACTTGGCCTGCGGTGCTCGCGGAGCCAACCTGCTGCAGCCAACCGGGACGGATGCGGCGCCAGTCCGGCGTGACGGCTTCCCAGGTCACGGCGGCCTCGTACTGCAGCAGCGCCGCGGCGACCGGGCCGCGCTGCGCATGGGCTGGCAAGGTCAGGCCAAGCAGCAGGATTGCGGCGACCAGGCCGCGACGGAACGGGTTCATCAATGACCTCCATGGGTGCGGATAACGTTGCGAAGTTGGCACGTTGCCCATGGGGAAGTCACTCGTTGCCAGGCTTGTCGATGAACGTATCAGTCGCCAGGGCAAGCGGATTGACGATGCTTTTTTGTGTATATGCACTTTGATGCATATGAACGTGTTCGATGCCCTCGCCGATCCCACCCGCCGCCGCATCGTCAGCGCGCTTCGGCATGGCGAGCTTCCGGTGAACGACATTGTCGAGCGTGCCGGCATCCACCAGTCGGGTGTGTCGCGCCACCTCCGGATCCTGCACGGCTCGGGCTTCGTTGCGGTGCGCCCGGAAGGCCAGCGCCGCATCTACGCGCTGCGACCTGAACCGTTCCGGGAAATCGATGCCTGGCTCGGAGAATACCGCGAAGTCTGGGACGCCCGGCTCGACCGCTCCGGCGCTGCCCTGAAGGAGCGGCGCGAAGCGCCTGATGGCACCAAGAAGGCGGAATTGAAGTGAGCGATACGAGCGGGCCCGACGGCGCCCAGCCCAACGTGGTCATCGAGCGTGTGTACCGGGCGCCGCTAGAGGATCTCTGGGCGCTCTGGACGACAAAGGCGGGCTTCGAGTCCTGGTGGGGCCCGGAAGGTTTCCGCGTCGAGGTTCATCGCCTGGAAGCGCGGGTGGGCGGTGCGCTCGAATACGACATGATGGCGGACGCACCCGATGCGATTGCCGCCATGCAGCGCATGGGTCAGCCGATATCGCATTTCACGCATGGCCGCTTCGATGTGTTCAAGCAGCACGAGCGGCTGACGCTGGTGCACGTGATCGACTTCATCGAGGGGCAGGAGCCCTATGACAGCACGATCGACGTCGATTTCAGCGCATCCCGCGAGGGCTCGCGCATGGTGGTGACCATCCACCCGCACCGCGATCCGCATTGGACGAAGATGTCGCTCCTGGGTTTTGCGGGTCAGCTGGCGAAGCTCGACAAGCGTTTCGCGCAACTGCCGCAGGGATGATGCGGGCGGGCACCGCGTGAGTGGCGGAGGGCAGGCGGTGCTCCGCGCCCGACCGATACCGTGCAAGGGATCGGACTGCCTGGCGCTGCGGTGTCGACCAGCGCGTGCCTGGTTCTGCCCCGCCCCCCCCCTTCGTGCCGCCTGCCAAGCAACTTGATCTCGCACCTCACGTTGCTGCCTCAACTGGCAGAGCGGAGAGCGTGATGGACGGATTGATGAAGGCCCGATTTGATACGCGGCGCGAAGCCGAACTCGCGATCGAGCATCTCGTGCAGCAGGAAGGCTTGGCGCGCGAAGCGATCTCCGTGCTGCCCGTCGGCAGCCGCAACTCGGCGGGCACTCGCAAGGCGGGTTCCGACCACGCGGACGGTCAGCCTGCCAGCCGCGACCGCGACGACGCGGCATTGGCTGGTGCCGTCGAAGTCTCGGTTCACACGCCTTCGGACAAGACCGATAGCGTGAGGCGCGCCCTGACCGAGGCCGGCGGCCAGGATCTGAGCGCGGACTGATCGGAGCCAGATCGTGGGAGCGCCCGACGAAGCGACCAGCGTCGATGCGAGCACCGGAGTCACGAGGCGCTTTGCCGTGACCTCGACAGCCTTCGTGGCGGCGATCGTCGCCGCCGGATTCCCCGCGAGCCTCGGGGCACCCCGCCGCCCCAGCGCCGGCTCATCGGACGCCGTCAACCTCAGGACGCCTACCCGCGCTGGCGACATCGTCGACCGCATGGGCGTGGCGATGCACACGAGCTACACGGACAGCCAGTACAGGGACATCGACTTCGCCATCGAGGCCCTGAGATATCTCGGTCTCGACCGCATCCGCGACCAGACCCTCGACCCGGGCAATGATCTCAGCGGGCAGCTTAACTACGGCAAGCTCGCCCAGGCGGGTATGAAGTTCTGCCTCTACACCTACAAGCCCGTGCCGGAGCAGGTGGCCCTGCTGCGCGCGTTCGAGGAGGCTCACCCCGGCGCCATCGAGATCATCGAAGGCCCGAACGAGGTCAACAACTGGCCCATCAGCCATGGCGGCAGAACCGGGCCGGCGGGCGCCGTCGCCTACGTGGCGGCGCTCTGCAGCGCCGTCAGGTCAGACCCCGTTCTCGGATCGAAGATCGTCGCTGGGCACTCCAACTGGCCGCCCAACGCCACGGTGGCCTCTTACAACACCATCCACAGCTACCCGAAGCACGGCGACCAGCCGCTTGCGGAACTGACGAGCGACCGCAACCAGCAGGAGACCGTGGATCCCGGCAAGCCCTACATCCTGACCGAGACGGGCTATCACACGAAGATCGACCCCGCGAATGGCTGGGAAGGTGTGAGCGAAGCGGTGCACGCGAAGCTGATCCTGAACCTCTACATGGACGCGCTGCGCCTGGGCATTCGCCGCACCTACATCTACCAGTTGTTCGACGCCTACGAAGACAGGGGCAACGACCAGGAAAAGCATTTCGGGCTGTGCCGGCTGGACAATTCCTACAAGCCGGCCGCGGTAGCGATCCACAATTTCACGACCATCCTGGCGGATCGCGGCCGCGACGCGCGAACCTTCCCGCTTGCGGCACTGGGGACGATCACCGTCTCCGGCGCGCCTGCCTCCGGCTACTCGTTTCTCGTGCAGAAATCCGACGGGTCGTACTGGGTCATCACCTGGGCGGAACCGGATATCTGGAACCAGAACACCAACACGGAGATCGCGGCGCGCGCCGTAAGGCAGACCATCGGCTTCGGGCGAACCTTCGCAAACGTCAGCGTCTACGACCCGCTGATCGGCACGGATCCCGTCGCCACGGCATCCGCCGCGTCGAGCGTGGTGGTTGGCATCACCGACCATCCGCTGATCGTGAAGCTGTCCGACTAGGCGTCGCCTTCGCGCTGGTTTTCGAAACTCATCGGGCACGCACAGTGTGCAACTCGAGGAGTGGCCAGTGGTGACGCTGACGTTCTGAAGCGGCGTTGCACCGTTCACCTGCGTCTCCGACAGCGCCCCAGAGTTGGATTGCGGTCATCGCCGCCTGCGCCGCTCAGCCATTTGGTGCTTTCCCTTGTGCGATGAAGCGGCCGAGCGGCGGCTGCAACATGGACGCGGCGCAGTCGCATCGCGAGGTGGCACACCCCTGTTGGAACGCGCCGTCCACTACGCACAGTGAACAGGCGCAGCCTGAACGGTCCATCAGCGCGGCGAATTTCTGGCTCCGAGATCTCTGCCACCGAGGCGATCGAGCGCACTGAGCAGGGGAAGTGCGACCGCTTCCGTAGCCGGCCAGCCTCAGTGGATGGTAGGCGGCTCGACGATCGCGCGGCGGATATATAGCAGAAGCGTCCGCTCGACGCCTGGTGTTCGATGACCTTCTTTAGGAAGGAGCAACGTGAGGCGCGGTGCCAAATACTCCAGGGACAAGGCCGAGCAAGTTGAGCGCGTCTGAGCTCGCCTCGCCTGAGGCAGTGTTATCGAAAATGCACCAGCGCTCGAACGCGTCTGACAAGGAAGCCACCATTTCGCGCGAGATCGCCTCAAGCGCGGCCTGGGGGTACGCAGAATAGTACATCCTTGGGGACCCGTGCAGGCGCCAGTAGGCGAGTCGGCTCCATCCTCCAGGCTCGGCGGCGCGCGGTACGACGGCGGGATCTGCTGCCACGCGCGCTATCCGGTAAGCGCTGAGCAGCAGGTCCGCAGCATCGGTGAACCACGTTGGATGACGAGGTTCACAGACCAGGTTGATATCGGTCGACTTCCGCAGCAATGCCGCAAAGCGTTCCACGACGGCCGCATCAAACGCCAGCGATGGAGGCAGCTGGATCAGAAGCGGGCCTAAGCGATCGCCAAGGAACTGCACCTCTGTGAGAAAGCGTTGAAGTGGTTCGTCCGCATCGACAAGTCGGCGGACGTGAGTGATCTCTTTCGGGATCTTCACCGAAAAGCGAAAATTCGATGGGACGCATCGCGCCCAGCGCGCGAAGGTGGATGGCCTGTGTGGCCGGTAGAATGATGAGTTGATTTCGGTCGCGGGGAGCTGGCGCGCATAACGCTCCAGATGGGTGCCGGTCCCGGGAAACGCCTCAATCAGATGTGGAGGAATGCTCCAGCCGGCAGTGCCAATCATCACCTGGTGCTGCATCCGATGCTCCCATTCTCAGCGACGCCACTTCTTGGCAACGCCATCGATAAGAACCGCCGGATCGAAATTGATTTGCCTGTAGTGACGATAACTTCGGCGTGCCCCGCGGCTTGGTGTGCATCCCACGGCACCGCTCGTTGACTGAGGCGGACAACCTCGACCGCCGTCTCTGCAAGGATTTCACCGGACCAGTCCGATGAACTAGCCCGACTGGACCGGGGACATCGTTGGGAAGTGGCCCATCACTGCGTTGGGCCGACGCCCTAGATGGTGCATGGCGCGGCTTGGCACGGTTGGCCGAGGATTGGACCTGATGCAGCCTGACTCGAGTTTTGATCGTGTTGCTGCCCTGTCGTCGGTCGACGCCGGTGAGGAGTCGCTGCAAGCTTCTCCGCCTACCCCGGACTGAAAGCACGCTCAGCAGCGGATTGCGCGGTTGAAGCGCGGGCGCGTCCAATGGATGCCAACTGGATGCGCGGCAGCGTTTGGCAAAGAGGAGACGTAGCTTCGTGGGCGCCCCCAAGCGGGCTTGAAGCGCAATTCGGTACCACCATCGCCGGACACGATCGGCCGGACGCTCCAGCTTGCTTCCAGAAAATTCAATTGCCTGCAACAGTTCGAGCAACGGGCCGCACCTTAACCCTTCCTGATGGAGGTAATGCTGCAATGTCTGACGCAAGCGCGAGCACGATGGACGCGAACCCTACCGCGTTGCCGAGTGTGGCTTGGACCGGGGCCGTCGCGCACCTTCACATCACCGCTCGCGCCTTTCTTCCAATGCGCGCGCAGGAGAGCATCGAACTGGTCGCGGGCCGCGGGATCCTGGGCGATCGCTACATGCTTGGCACTGAGCAGGGCTTCTATTCTGAGAAGCCGGAAGAAGGCCGGCAGATCACGCTGTTCGAAAGCGAGGCTCTGGAGGCGATCGCGCGAGACTACAAGATCGAGTTGTTGCCCGAGGAACACCGCCGCAACATCACCACACGAGATGTGCCGCTCAACTGGCTGGTTGGGAGGCGGTTCCGCATCGGGTCCTGCCTGGTCGAGGCCACGCGCCTTTCCGTGCCCTGCCGCCACATCGAGCAGATCCTGGACAAGCAGGTCTTCGACCCGATGGTCCATCGTTCGGGTTTGAATTGCCGCATCCTCGTAGGCGGCACGGTCCGCATCGGCGACGTGATCCGGCCGGATTGATCCGCCATGCCGCGGCACATCATGCTCGTCGTGGCGCGGATCGTGGCTGACGGCCCGGCGACGCGGCGACTGGTTCTGCGCGACCCTGACGGTTGGCCGCTGCCCCGCTGCAGACCAGGTGCGCATCTCGATCTTCACGTGCCCGGAGTAGGCCCGCGCGCATACAGCCTGTGCGGGGATCCGGTGGTGCAGGACAGCTGGGAGATCGCCGTCCGCCGCGAGGCGGAGTCGCGTGGCGGCAGCGCCTGGGTGCACGACGCCTTGAGCGAGGGCGATGCGGTCGCCGTCAGCATGCCGCGCTGCACCTTTCCGATCGCCGACGCGGCATCGCGGCATGTCATGGTCGCCGGTGGGATTGGCGTGACGCCATTCCTGGCCATGGCGTGCGAGTTCGAGCGGCGCGGCGCGGATTGGACCCTGCACCTGCTTTCCAGAGGAGAGCCGCCCTGCGCGTCGGCGCTCGAGCGGCTCGCGCAGACCGGGAAGATCCGGATTCATGATACGACACGGACCGCGCGCCCTGGTTGGGAGGCCATGCTGGGAGCCAGCGCAGCGCCGGGCCTGCACGCCTATTGCTGCGGGCCGGAGGTGATGCTGGACGGGTTCGCACATGCGACGCAGGGATGGCCGACCGGAACGACATCAATCGAGCATTTCGTACCTCCACCGCTGCCTGCCGCGGAAGGCGCGGTGCGCTACAGCCTGCGCCGGTCCGTCGCTGGGACTGAGATGGTGGTGGAATCCGGGGAGAGCATGCTCACTGCTCTGCGGGCGCTTGGAGCCAAGGTCGAAGCCTCGTGCGAAGGCGGGATCTGCGGAGCTTGCGAGGTCCGTTGGCTTGAAGGCGAGCCCATCCACCGCGACCGCGTGCTGACACCAGAGCGTCGCAGGACGCACCTTATGGCCTGCGTCGCGCAGTGTGCTTCGGAACGATTGGTCGTGGACGCCTGAGCCGCTGCATGAAGCGCCGCTCCCGGATGCCCAGTCGCATAAGGATCATCTGGTTGTGGTTGAGGACGGCACCGCTTCCTCTACCGGGGCGGTCGCACTCGCCGAACTGGCCCTCCGCGGTTGCGTCTTCCCGGGTCCTGAAAATGCGTTGCGGCGCGTCGTGGACGCGGCGTGTGCCGCCGTGAGCGTGTTGGAGAGCTGAATAAACATGGTTTGAGGAGCTGCCGAAGGCAGCGCATCGGATATGCGCTGTCGCGGGCAATCCGGCTTTGTAGCCGGCTTGTGGACCTTCCGATGTTCCGTGTCCTGCCGGCGGCTTCCACGAGCAAACCAGATACGGCTGGACGTCCCTCAATGGTGGTCATGAAAAAAGAATTGGGTGGGATCTGACGATCGTCTCGATGAAGTCGGCGACCAACCTGACACGCGACTTTGCGGGCCTGCCCGACTTAACGCGCCGGCCGGAGCGCCTCGACCCCATCCCCGGCCAGCCGCCCTCGGTCTTCGCCGGCCGGCGGGGCCGCCTTTTCGCCCCGCGCTACGCGGAAGCCCGCTCCGCCTGCCGCGAGGCGGCGCCGCCGCAAACCGTCCTGGGGCCGGGCCACGCCGTCCATTGCTTGGCGAGGAGCGCAGCATGAGCGACGCACGTCCGATCATTGAGGCTCGCGGGCCAATCAAGGAATTCCCGGCCCCAACAAGCTTCTTTGCCGCGAAGGGTCGTTCCCGGCGCGCGGTCGACGAGGTTTCCTTCACCACCCCTAAGAGCCGCACGCTGGCGCCAGTCGGCGAATCCGGCTGCGGCAAGACGACCACGGCGCGGATGGTCCGCTGCCCGAGGATCCACCGATAGGCCGCCTGTGGTTCGGGGGAGCCGTGGCGCCCAGGATGCCACCTGGCTTCGCCGCTACCGCGCGGCGGTGCAGGCGGTGTTCGGCCCGCCCCTGCATCCCTACACACTGGCGCTCTTCGAAGCGGCGCGGTTTTTGCCGCCCGGTACGGTTCCTGCCGATGAGCCCGAAGAAGCTTGTACGGACGACAACGCGGCGGCACCGCCCGGATGCCGCTTCATCGGCCGCTGCCCCTTGGCGATGACGATACGCCGCTCGACGCGGCTGCCTCTGCTTTGGGGTCGCACCGGACCATGCTGTCGCTTGCCATCTGCACATATAACATCGCAATGATGCGGGCGAAGAACAGCTTGGCTGAGGCGCTGAGCATTTCGACGGCTGCTTGCGGACTGTGTCCGTTCAGCGAAAACGGCTGAGACAACAGCTGTGCGCTTACGGCGGGATGGAAGCGACATTGAAATTGCCTCGTTGGGTCAGCGCGCTCGCTGGTACGCTTCTCGTGCAAACCGTCTGTGCTTTTGCCAGCATTTCTGTTCCCATTCTCGGTCCTCCGCTCATGGAGGGCGCCGGCCTGACCTCAGAAAGCATCGGCGCGGTCTCAGCCTTGTCAGCGGTGGGCATTTGCTGGTTCCTGGCAAGTGGGGGTCCGATGCTCAGCTATTTCGGCCCGATCAGAACGCTGCAGATCGGCATGGCCTGCATGATGCTCGGCTTGCTTGCCTTGTCCCTGCCGCTTGGCGTCATCGGCCTGGTCGGCGCCATCGCCATCGGCTTCGGGAATGGTCCGAATACGCCTGCGGGTAGTCTGATACTCATGCGCGCTGCGCCGCCGCGGCATCGCACGCTGATCTTCTCGATCAAGCAGGCCGGTGTTCCCCTGGGGGGCGCGTTGGCCGGGCTCGTATCGGCGCCGTTCGCCGTTCAACATGGTGTTCTGCCAACGCTGGCCATGCTCGGGGCTGTTCTGATGGCCTGTTGCCTGGCCGTTCAGCCACTACGCGCAACCCTGGCGGAAGAGCGCCAAGAGGATGGGCGCGGATGGGCACGCGCCATGTTTCAGCCGAACGAGGTGATGCGCTGCATCGCAGCGCTGCGGTCCCACCCTTCACTACCGATGCTGACCGCGGTCGGAGCGTCCTACTCACTCATGCAGGCCTGTCTTACGGCCTTCACCGCGACGTTCATCTACACCCGCCACGGCTTGTCCCTGACCGAAGCGGGCCAAGTCGTCGCAGCCATGCTGCTTGGAAGCATGTGCGGGCGGGTCGTGTTGGGGTGGCTGGCGGACCGCGTTGGCAACGCCCTTCGTCACCTTGGCGGTCAGGCGATTCTCTCAGCGCTTTCCGTGGTTATGCTCGTGGAGATCGGCGGTAATTCACTGGCGGTACTGTATGCCTGCGCGAGCGTGGTGGGGTTTACAGGTATCGGCTGGAACGGCATTCACATCGCGGAGTTGGCCCGCGTCGCACCCGACGCTCTCGTCAGCCGCGTGACATCTGCGTCTAGCCTGTTCGGCTTCGGCGCATCTGTCTGCGGACCTCTCATTTTTATGGTTCTGGTCGTAGTCGGTGGGTACGACATCGCATTTTTTGCGATGTCGGCGCAACTCGCGTGCTTCGGAATAATCTGTGTACTAGTCCGACAACGTTGATAATCGGGCGGCCGGCACGTCTGGGAGACTTAAGTGGCGAGGGCCACGCCGGCAAACCCGACGCGAGCCTCCAGCGCTGTGTCGCGGGTAAATCGCCGGGGAAGTGCTTCACTACTCCGCGTTGCAGGCCGCATAATCTAGGGCAACCTCTAAGAGCCGATCCGCAAAGTATCGCTTCACGTTGAGCACCTTGGCGCCAGCCTTTGCAGCATGATGCGGATCATGGCCATCCGGACGAACGCGGCAGCGATGCGGCAATGCCGCTCGAAGTCGCGAGCC